>NZ_BBCG01000009.1 GCF_001311925.1 Cellulosilyticum ruminicola JCM 14822 | reverse complement strand
AATGCAATATTAAAGGCGAGAAATTGACTATAATTTCAAAATAATATATAATTTCAAAATAATAAGAAAAATTAATTATATATAAAATAAGGGGTGGTGAGGAATGAAGTCAATAATAGGGACATTAGGGCCAATGGGAACCTGTAGTGAGTATTGTGCAAATTATTTTATGAAACAAAATAATCTAGAGGGTGAATTAATTTTATATACTACATTTGAAGAGGCTGTTGAGAAATTAAAAGAGTCGGAAGTTCAATATGTGATTATTCCATCGGCGTATGTAAAGTTTGCGAATATATTATTTAGTAACTTAGATAAAGTTAAAATTACTAGTTCTTTTATATATAACACACCAGGTCTCGTAATTGCAGTAAAGGGAGAAGGAGAATCAGAAATCAAACGTGTTGCAACACATCCTTCACCAAGTAATTTGGTGAAAATTAGTTTTCCAGAAGCTGAGATTATTTATTCTACAAGTAATAGTAAATCTGCACAGATGTTAGTAGATGGAGAAGTGGATGCAGCATTAACTACAGAAATTTGCATGAATAATTATAAATTAAGATGTATCAAAAACTTTGGGGTAGTACCTATGAGTTGGAATGTATTAGAAAGGATAGATCAAAAGGTGAATTTGTTTAAATGTGTTTCGATAATTAAAAAGTTTGATAATGGAAATATACAAGAAATCGTTAAATTAGAAGATGATGAAATCATCATTAACAAAATAGGAGCAGATTCTAGATTTGCTGGTCATTCCCATTTAGAAGCACAAGTCGTGTATGGTTTAAAAGGGGCATTTATATTAGGGGTAGAAGATGAAAAAATTAATATAAGTGAAAATAGCATTTATTATGTAGGCAGCAATCAAAGGCATTCAGCAGATCCGTTTACAGAATTTTATTCTATTGATATCAAAGAAATGAAAGAGCAAGAAGCAAATATAACTACAGAAAAACAAGTTAGAGAAGATGAAACCGAAATAATAAAAACTTATGTAACAAATAAAATTATTACAAAGATACAACCTAAATTAGAGGTGGTAGATATTTTCTTGGAAAAGGGTGAGTATATTTTTTCATTAGGAAATATGGCTATTAGTGGGGAGAGTCAGCAGCTTTTGGATCCATTAAAGGTATATGTTTGTCCAAAGTCACAGTTCTACAAAGTGATTTGTGATCAGGCAGATTCCTCTCTCTATACAATTAGAGTTTTAGAAAGAGGTGAATAGCATGTCAGAATATGAAGTGACTGGAGGAGAATTGGTTATAAAGGAGCTTGTTAATTTAGGTATTACAGACATATTTGCACTTGTAGGAAATCAGGTATCACCTATATTAGTTAATGCGCAGCAATATGGGCTCAATGTGGTTTCAACTAGACATGAACAAGGCGCAGTACATATGGCAGATGGATGGGCTCAAGTGAAAAGGCAAACAGGGGTAGCAGTCGTAAGCGGCGGGCCAGGATTTACAAATACGATTACAGGAATTATGAAAGCGTATTATGCAAGGACTCCATTATTAGTTATTACTGGTGCGGTGGTTACAGCTAGCAAAGAACAAGGGGTATTACAAGATGTGGATCAGTTAGCAACTATAAGTAAATATACAAAGTGGAGTAAGACTGTTCCTACTACAGAACGTATCCCTGAATATATTTCTAGAGCCATACAAATGGCTAATACAGGTAGAAAAGGCCCAGTTGTTCTAGAAATTCCTATTCATATTTTAAAAAGAACTATTAATATATCAGATTTAGTGATGCCTAATGATTTTGCTAATCGTGGCGTAATGCAGGCTACAAATGAGCAAGTTTTACAATTATTAAAGTTAGTACAAGAAAGCAAGAGACCTGTTGCAATCATAGGGGATGAAGCTTACTATTCATACGCAAAAGAGGAAGTTATAGAATTTGTATATCAATTAGGCATTCCGACTTATACCATTAATAAGGCGAGGGGAATAATAGCTGATACGAATCCAGTTTGTATGGGGGCTGGACGTGTAATCGAAGGAGGACCACAGCTTCTAACTTATAAAAAAGCAGATTTGATTTTAGCAATAGGGGTTAATGTAGATTATCAAATGGGGCAATTTAGTCCATTATATTTTAACCCAGAATGTAAGTTTGTGTGTATGAATGAAGTAGAAGAAGAATATGCCATTACAGGAGCAAATGTAGATTTTGCTGTATTAGGAAATATTAAAGCGAATTTAGCATTAGCTAATAGAATAATAGATGCACACGAGATGACATTTGATTATGAAGGATGGCTAGCAGAAGTACAGTTAAGTAGAAAAATGTTTTTCCAAAACTTGGCTAAGGAAAAGAATGTAGATGTAGAAGGACATTTAAACGCGTTCAAAACTCTTCAATTCTTAAATCAGTACATGGCTGAAGATACAATCCTTGTCATTGATGGTTCTAACGCTATGTTTTGGGCTACATTAATGCTTAATTGCATAACAGAAGGTCAATTAATTATCGGACCAGATGGTCAATATGGACCTATGGGAACGGGGGTGGCTTTAGCTGTAGGGGCGAAGGTTGCTAATCCAGACAAAAATGTCATTTTATATACTGGTGATGGTTCATTTGGATTTAATCTAATCGAACTAGATACACTTAGAAGAACTGGTCTTACTATGAAGATCTTTGTTCATAATGATAGTACATGGGGATTATGTAAGAGTACACAAAAGTTACTTTATGATCATTTAGGTGCTACAGATATTCAAGATGTAAGATATGACTTAATTGTAGAAGCTTTAGGTGGTCAAGGCTTTACAATTGATAATCAGGAAGACTTTGAAAGTAAAGTAGCAGAAAACTATACCAATCAAGTAACAAGTTGTTTCAATTTAATAATGGATGAAGATGATTATAGCCCAGGTACAACATGTTTTAATGAAAGTTTAAGTAGGCAAAAATAGCGATTAAATTAGGTGAAAAAATGTTTATTTTTAATGATGAAGAAATGAATCTATATAAGCAGATTAAAGATGTAATAAATCAAAATTATGAAACATGGCAATCGTATAGTGGATGTTCCCAGCAAATTATGAGAACTTTTGCTAAAGAAGGGGTAAATGTAGCAGATTTTCAAAAAGTTATACAGCATAAGAAGCTTGATGTGATGGGCATGACAATTATGATTTATGAAATCGCTAAATTTAATCCTTCATTAGCACATAAAATAGCAACCACTAATTTTGGATTTTGTTATCCATTAATCAAGTATGGAACAGATGAGCAAATGAGTTTGTATTTGCCTTCAATAATAAGTGGGGAGCGCGAAGGTGTCTTAGGCTGTAATGAAAATGCTACAGATGTACGTTCTATTTTATATAAAAAAGAAGATGCATTCGTTGTGAAAGGTAGCAAGACAATGTTAACCAATGTTAGAGAAGCAGATTACGCACTGACGTTAGTAACAAGCGGAGAAGCTGCGAAGGATTTGGTGAGCAATACATCTAATATGAGTGTAGTTATTATAGAGATCAATCATCAAGCAGTAAATCTTGGAGAAACTGAAGTAACTATGGGTCTTAATAAGCTTAAGATTGCAGACATGGATATACGTGATTATCCTATAACACCAGTAAATATATTAAAAGCATTAGGAGAAGGTGGCAACATTATCATGGATACAACAAATCTTATGCGTCTTTCTAATGCAGCTATTAGTCTTGGCATTTGTGAAAATGCTTATAATACTGTGCATAAGTACTTTAAGGAATATGGCAAAGAAAAGTTAGAAAATTATGAGTTAATACAATATGAACTAGCCCAGATGAAAGCAGACATAGAGTGGCTAAGATTAGGCGTATTTTATTTAGCAAGATTATTTAGTGGTGATAAGAAGCGAGATTTATTACCTTGTAGTGTAGTTAAATTACAGGTTACTGAAAATGCTAAAAAGATATGTAATAAGTGCATTGAATTAGTAGGTAGGACAAGTTGTTATGATGAAAACATATTAAGTCAGGCATTTAGAGACATTCGAATTATGACAATCTTAGGTGGACATACAAGTAAGATTAAAAATTATATTAGTTTAAATTTTTATAGATAAATGGAGGGGAGAAGAAATGTATCAATTAAATGAAGAACAAAAAGAATTAAAGAAATTAACAAGTGAATTTGTTAAAAACGTAGTAGAAGATGGAGCCAATGAAAGAAATAATACAAATAGCTTCTCAGAAGAAATTTTTAAACAAATAGGGGAGATGGGATATCTCGGCGTTACAATACCTGCTGTATATGGTGGATGTGAAATGGATTATGTGGCTAGCACAATTATTATCAATGAAATTGCTAAATCTGATGCTTCATTAGCACACTTAGTATCTTGTTGCAACTATACATTGTACCCCTATTAATTTATTTGGTACAGAGGCACAAAAAGAAAAGTATATTAAAGCATGTGCAACAGGAGAAAAAATGGGGGCACTTGCATGTACAGAAGCAACTATAGAATGTCATACTACGGTTAAAATAGACGGCGACAAAGTTTATTTAAATGGTACAAAATCTTTTGTAACAGGCGGTAAATATGCAGATTATGCCATTGTTATGGCTACAACTTCAGAAGAAGGACCAGAGATGGAACGCTTAACATTTGTGATTGTGGATTTAAAGAATACATTAGGTGTAACTATTGGCCAAGAACAAACGACAATGGGATTAAATACAATTAGTTTAGTTGAAATCAACTTCAATAATGTAGAGTTAACAAAAGAAGATATTTTAGGACCGGTTAATGGCGGTGGAAAGGTTTTATTAACTTTTGGTACTTATATGAGACTTGGGGATTCTGCTATTGGATTAGGTCTTGCTGAAAGAGCATATAGTGAAGCATTAGAATATGTAAAAGTTAGAACTTTTATGAACCAACCTTTATTATATTTACAAACAGTACAACATCAACTTGCACAGATGAAAGCAGATTTAGAGATGATGAGATTAGCAGTATATTATGCTGCAGAAAAGGCATCAGAAGGTAATATGGCAGCAGGCTTATGACAACAATAACTAAACTTAATGTAACAGAAAAAGCAAATGAGATTTGTGATAAGTGTCTACAGTTATTTGGTGGCTATGGCTATGTAAAAGGTAATACAATAGAACGCTTATATCGTGATGTTAGAGGAATGACAATTACAGGTGGTCACTCAGAAAAAATGAAGATGGTTATTAGTAAATTTTTATAGGAGTTATTATCCTTAAGCCAAGAAATGAGGCTGAGTAAATCATCGGTAAAAGTAGAAAACTGCTTAGTTTGATAGGTTGTAACATTATTGGAGTTAGTAGTGGCAAGCGTAGCGACAACAAATTTTTTGTGAACGTCTATGCCACAACAGATAGGATATGCAATTTTAAGCATTTAAACACTCCTTTAGGCAAAAAAGTAAAGTAAACAATCATTGACTGAATACTTAATAATAAACAAGGCTTTGCTTATGCAAAGATTAGTGTACGTGCTTAATGGCACAATTATTTGTACTTGGATAAAGTATTCGGCACATGTTAAGATACGGGATTTCCCGTAGAAGAATCGTTAATTCTCCTCCCATGCCCTGTAGTATAATTGTTTACCTACTAAAAGTATTGCCAAAGGTATAGGGGCTTAAACATTTTTTATGAATTTTTGTGCCTTGAGCATAGCGAAAGGAATGATAGTTAAGATGAAAATAGAATTTAAAAAACATATGAGAGAGGAAACAGAAAGGTTATGTAGTCGTATAAAAACTGTAACAACACAATTATTAAAAAAAGATGGCGTTGTTGTAGGATTAAGTGGCGGTATTGACTCAGCGCTCACAGCTACATTATGTGTGAAGGCATTAGGGAAAGACAAGGTATTAGGTGTGATTTTACCAGAAAAGGATTCAAGCCCTGAAAGTAAGAAATTAGCTGCAGACCTTGCTGAAAAACTAGGGATTAAGTATGTTGTTAATGAAATTACACCTACATTAGAAGGGCTAAATATTTATAACAGCATTTTAGAAGTGATTAGAAAATATTATCCAGATTTCACAGAGGATATGAAATATAAGATTATATTACCTAATAAATTATTAACCAAACGTATGCTTAATCTATATGCACTTGTCATTGAGGATTCAGAGGGTAAAGAAATATGTAGGAAACGACTTGGTTATTATGATTACAAGAAAATTAGTGCTGCATTAAGTGTTAAGTTAAGGATTAGAATGGTCAATCTATACTATCAAGCCGAATCAGTAAACTATGCGGTAGCAGGAACTACCAATCGTTCAGAATATGAACTTGGGAATTTCTGTAAATATGGAGATGGCGGTGTAGACTTTGAAGTCATTGCACATTTGTATAAAACAGAAGTATATCAGATGTCAAAATATAATGAGATAGATCAGCGCATCATTGATAGACCACCATCACCAGATACGTGTAGCGCATTTGTAACAGATGAAGATTTCTTTTTCTCATTACCTTTAGAATTACTCGACAAATTACTATATGCATATAATCACTATTCAGTAGAAGAAACAGCACAGATATTAGAACTAGAAGTCGCTCAAGTAGAGAGTATCTTTAAGGATTTTACTAATAAGAAGAATAATACAAATTACTTAAAGGAAATGCCAATAGCATGCATTGAAATAGAAAATTGAGGTGATGAAATGGACAAGGATATTAAAGTCTGTAAGAAATGTGTATTAAATAGTAGCTTCCCAGGAATTAGTTTTTCAGAAGAAGGTGTATGTAATCATTGTAACTCACCTAGGAAAGAAAAAGAGAAAGTAGAAATGATTAGAGAAGATACAGAAGCTAAATTCTTAGAACTTATTAAGAAGTTAAAGCAAGATAGAAAAGATACAGGCTATGATTGCTTATTAGCTTTCAGTGGTGGGAAAGACAGTACATATACATTAAATCTTTTAAAGAATAAATACGGCTTAGAAATATTGACTTATACATTTGATAATGGTTTCTTATCAAATCAAGCTAAGGACAATATTAAAAATATATCAGAGAAGCTTGGCGTTGATAATATTATTTTTGAACCACGTATAGATTTATTAGGACAAATGTTTATTAATGCGATTAAAAATGAAAATATGTATTCTCAGGCCGCATTAATGCGTGCATCAGCAGTTTGTACAACCTGTATTAATTTTATTAGATATCATTTACTTAAAGTATGTATAGAGAAGGATATTCCGATGATGATTTTCGGTTGGGCACCAGGTCAAATCGATCAACGTTCAGTCATTATGCAACCTAATAAACGATTTTTACAAAAAGCTCAAGAAGTATTTACGAATGCCCATCAAACAGTTTTAGCTTCACATATGGATAAATATTTGTTAACAGCTAAGGCATATGATTCAGAAGATATAAGCATACCATACTTTGTAAATCCTTTGATGTTTAACGAATATGACTTTGACAAGGTACAAAAGACAATTCTTGAATTAGGCTGGAAATATCCAGATAACACAGATGCAAGTTCAACGAACTGTTTATTAAATACATTAGGTAATTATGTCCATGAAAAGAGATATGGTTATAATCCTTATAGTGAAGAAATTAGTGAACTCATAAGAGAAGGTAAGCTTACAAGAGAAGAAGGATTAGATAAATTAAATAAGCAAACGAATAGGCAAGTATTAGAAGCTTGTTTAACTAAGTTAGGAATAAAGGAGGATGACATATGCTAATACATGAAGTCTTAGAAGAAAGTGCTAGTATATTCAAAGATAAACCTTATATTGTGCAGAAGAATAATAGTTTGTCTTTTGAGGCTTTAAATGAAACAAGTAAATGTATTGCAAGTCGATTAAAAAAGGAACATGACCAGCAGTTAATGGGAATCTTTGCACCTAACTCAATCGCGTATATATGTTGCTATTATGGCATTATAAGAAGTCATAATATTGTAGTTGGTATTAATACAAGGAGTAAGGCCAATAATTTATGTGATTTTATTAAGCAAGGCATCACTACATTGTTTGTAAGTAAGAACTATTTACAAGAAGTTTATCATATTGAGCAAAGCGTATTAAATGATGTGGAAGTTTATGTGATTGATAGTGAAGAAACAGATAAAGATGGACCTATTGAAATCAAATCTTATAAAGCACTTTGTGAGCCACTTGAAAAAGATTATGAAGAAGGTGAAATGAGCCCAGAAGATACAGCACAAGTTATTTTTACATCAGGCACTAAGGGAACACCAAATGGAGTTTGCTTAAGTCATAATAACTTACTCGCCAATATGAAACAAATAGTATCTCGAATAGACATTAAAGAATCAGATAAGATGCTTGTAATCATTCCTTTTTATTATTCATATGGTAATTCACTTATTTTAAGTCATCTTGAAAGAGGTGCAAGCTTAGTTCTTAATGATAATTCTTTATTACCTTTATTTATACTAAATGATTTAAAAAATCATAAGTGTACAAGCATTGCAGGAGTAGCATCTAATTTCATTATGCTGCTTAAACGTTCTAAGTTCTTAGAAGAAGACATACCAAGTTTAAGATATGTCACTTTAGCAGGGGAACCTGTATCTGACTGGGTATTAAAACAACTTGATAAAAAAGAATTAGATATATATGTGATGTATGGTCAGACAGAAGCAACAGCACGTATTTCTATACTTAGAGCAAGTGAATATAGCAAGAAGCCAGGTTCTGTAGGCAAGCCATTAGATGGTGAGGTGATTCGCATTGTAGATTCAGATAATAATGTACTGCCAAGTGGGGAATTTGGTGAAGTCATTGTATCAGGACCTAACATTATGAAAGGCTATTTAAATGATCCAGAGTTTACAGCAGAAAAGATTAAAGATGGTTTCTTGTATACAGGTGATTTTGGGGCATTAGATGAAGAGGAATATCTTTATATTAAAGGTAGAAAAGATGAAATGATTAAAGTAGGGGGAGAACGCATCTTCCCAATTGAGATAGAAAAAGTCATTTTATCACTTGAAGGTGTAAAGGAAGTTGGCGTAATAGGTGTACAAGAAGCCAGTGAAGATAAATTAAGTCATTACTTAGGTGCATCTATTTATGCATTTGTAGTACCAGATAAAGAATTGCAAGAAAAGCAGGTCATTGATTACTGTAAAGAAAGATTAAGCATACATAAGGTGCCTCACAAAGTTGTTTTTGTTGAGAAACTTACAAGAACAGCTACTGGTAAGTTAAAGAGAAATCAATTAATGACGTTAATGAGTGGAGAATGATTATGGAAATTATAAAAGTACATGAATCAGAAATTGCGTTATGGTGTGAACTTTGGCATGTGCAGGAAATGGCATTGCATACACATTTTATACGTAGTATGTCCAATCAGTATTTTAAGGAAAGATATTTAAAGGCTGATTTGAAAGAAGGATACTGCATTAAGGTTGAAGGACGGATAGTAGGTTTCTTTGGCGTACAGCATGAGCAAATAGATGGGCATACAGCTCTCGTATTTAGTGATTTTATCATTGATCCTAAATATCGTATGAAAGGTTATTTAAAGGAGACAATTCAGTGTTTATTAGATGGTTTTTTTGAAAATATTGATCTTTTTATATTTTTCCCTATTAACCGTGAGGCAATGATTACTTGGAAGTTTGCATTAAGACCTAAAATAATTCAAAACATTAATAGTTGGTGCATTGCATTAAATAAGCGGGATAAGGAAGTAGACGTTTATTTAGAGGTTCAAGAGATAAGTCAGTGTAAGGATTTGTGGTTGTATAGTGAAGAAGAATATTATTGCAGGAAGATTGTAAGTCATAAGCAGCCAATGGGGGAGTTCATATATAGAGAAATAGTACATAATGGCAAAAAAGGGGCAGAAATAGTTCGTTTAAATAGTCTAGAAATAAATAGGATAGAGGAAGCATTGAATATCGTAAGTGCTTATTTATACGAAGAAGGTTATGAATATATGTTGATTAAGGTACATGAGGGTGCTAATGAGTATTTTGAAAAGTTACCTCAAAAGGATAAATACTTAGAGACTAAGTATATGTTTGTTATAGAAAATAATCAGGCACATCATGCAGAATTAGAAAAGTTATATGGTGCATTAGGTGAACCATATGATTTGCCAAGAACAGATGAAGTAATTAAAAAATTTTATAATGAGGAGTAATGAAATGGAGAATACTATAAATCAAATTATGGAATTTATTAAGGAACGTTTTTTAACAGAAGAGACAGCTAGTAAATTAACACCTGATACTTTGTTATTAGATGATCAAATTATCGATTCATCTGGAATTTTAGTTTTAATCATGTTCGTGGAGGAAACATTTAATATTCAAATAGATGATGTGGAATTAGTACCAGAATCATTTAATACCATTACAGCATTAGCCAATTTAGTAGAAAGCAAAAGAGGATGGTAATATGCAAGAAATAATTAATAAGGATATTTTGCCTTATATAAATAAAGAAAATTGTATGCAATCTATCTTTGAAGCATTAGGGAAAGATGATTTATTAGGTATTTCTAGTCGTGCATATAATAGACAAGATCAAGAACTTTTAGAAAAGCATAAAAAGATGATTAAAACTTTAACAAAAGTTAATCTAAGTGGCTTATTAGTAAGCTATTTAAGCCAAGGTTGGATTATTGAATGCTTACAGAGATTAAAGACCAATGATTATCATGAAAAAGCATTAGAACAATTAAAATCAGGTGAAAAAATAGGGGCATTCTCATTAACAGAGCCAGCTAATGGTTCAAGTTACAATAGTATGCAGACCACATCAACTGTAGATGAAGAAGGCAGATGGACCATAAGTGGTGCTAAGAACTATACAAGTAATGGCGGAATTGCAGATTACTTTTTATTAGCTACACGAACAGTACCAGATAATAGTATTAGTCTTTTTTTATTAGAAAGAGGTATGGATGGATTTAAGATTGAGAAGAAAAACAGTTTTTTAGGAAATCAAGTAGCTGAAATCTCATATTTAACTTTTGATTGTAAGCAAATTTCAGATAAATATTTGTTAGGGCGTAAAGGAAATGGATTATTTATGCTGCCTATGTGTTTGAAATTTGAACGTATTGATCTAGCATTATACGCGACATTATTAGCTGAAACGATTCTAGAAGATACTATTGCATTCTTAAGTCATAGAGGTAGTGTAGAACAAAGAATCTTAGATTACCAAGTTGTACGCCATAAATTAGTGGATATGCAAAGTAAGATTGTGATGATGAAACGATTTGTAGAAGGAACTATGAATCAAATTATGGCCAAGAAAGAATGTATGCAAGAAATTTTAATTTCTAAGATTAATGCCACTGAAATGGCACAAGATGTAATCTTGCAATGTGCTAAGTTATGTGGCGGCTATGGATTTACTGAGGAGAGTCATATAATTAGTAGCTTTAACGATATTGTAGGATTAACTATTGGTGGTGGCGCCAATGATGTACTTCGTAATGCACTATATAAATATATTGAACGTGTAGAGAAGAGTATAGGGGGGCAAAGAAATAATGAGTGCGAATTATAAAGTTGATTTTGATATTGCAACAAACTTTGATAAAGAAATGATTGATGTACTTGCTAAATATGATGCATTTAAATGGGTTTATGGAAAATTTAATAATGATATTGTAGGTGGAGGAAGACCATCTATTAGACTACCATTTATTTCATGGCAGGAGTTAGAAGAATATATTAATTATTGTCATGCACATAACATTAAGTTTAATTATTTATTAAATGCATTATGTTTAGGTGGCAAGGAATTTAATAAAGAATTCCATACGAGTGTTGTAGAACTATTAACAAAATTAGTTGAGATTCACATAGATGGTGTAACAGTTGCATCACCTTATTTATGTCAGATTGTAAAATCATATTTCCCAGATCTTTTCGTTTCTATTTCTGTATATAACAAAGTTGATAGTTTAAATCAATTAGAATACTGGAAAAACATTGGTGCGGATGAAGTAACATTAGATCAACGTGTAAATAGAGATTTTGGAAAATTAAAAGTGTTATTTGCTTATGCCAAGAAGCTTGATTTAAAATTACGTTTAATAGGTAATAATACATGTCTTCATGAATGTCCATTCCATGGCAATCATGCAGTAACACATAGTCATGGTTCAAAGAGTGATGAAAAGTCTCGTGTATTCCATTTAGATTATCAAGTTATGAACTGTAATTTAATTAAAATTAAAGATCCTAGTAAAATTATATCTTCAGATTGGATTAGACCAGAAGACCTTGTATATTATGAACAACTTTGTGAAGAAGTGGGATATGACAAGCTTTCTATTAAACTTACCGAAAGAGGAAGAACAACGCCTTGGCTTATCAGAGTGCTGAAGCTTATGCCAATAGACATTATGATGGCAATTTAATTGATATATTAAATTATGTAGGTAAAGGTAACATGTATGGTAAGTTACATGATGAACAGCTCAATGAAGAAATCGAAAAGGGTGGATACAATAAAGAACGTATCACCAATTATAGACAAGCTATTTTCTATGAATTACCGTACATTGATAATAATAAATTAGATGGATTCATAAAGAAATTCATTACTCATTATGATTGCAATGATAAGGTATGTAATCACACAGAAGATAGTGAAACGGCATGTACATATTGTAGTAAATGGGCGAATAAGACAGTAGTCTTCAATGAAGAGGCTAGAGAACGTGCAATTGTAAAAGCAGAACAAGCATTAAGTGACGTAAGTTCAAGTAGAATCTTTTTCAAGGAGGAAGAATAGTAGTATGAATATAGCATTTATAGGCATAGGTGGCGTTGGTGGATATTTTGGAGGTAAATTGTCACAAGTGACTGACAAGGAGACAAGAAAATTATACTTTATTGCAAGGGGAAATCATTTAAAAGCGATACAGGAAAAGGGATTATTATTAAAAACCAATAAAGAGGGAGATTTCAAGTGTGCGCCTTATTTGGCTACAGATCATATAGATGAATTACCTATGTTAGATCTTTGTTTTATATGTGTTAAAGGATATGACCTTGCTAATGTATTAGTACAGTTAAAAAATAAAGTAAATGAAAATACAATAATCATTCCGCTTTTAAATGGGGTAGATATTTATTCTAGGATTAGAAACGTTATTCAAACGGGAACTGTATTTCCTGCTTGTGTTTATGTAGGAACGCATATCAAGGAACCTGGCGTTGTTGAACAAAATGGCGGTGCATGCACAATCATTTTGGACCAGATCCAAAAAATCCTAAAGTAAATGGGGAAGAAGTGTGTAAATTATTAGATGAGGCACATATCAAATATAATTTTACTCAGGAACACATTAAGGAAATATGGCAAAAATACATATTTATCGCAGCATATGGTATGGTTACGGCAAGTGAAAATAAAACATTAGGTCAAGTATATGAAGATGCTTCAAGTAGTGAAAGAGTACGTGGCATTATGAAAGAGATTGTTACAATAGGTCAAAAGGAAGGGGTAGATTTAACGAATGATATGATTGAAACATCTTATCAAAAGGCAACTAACTTCCCTTATGAGACTAAAACTTCTTTCCAAAGAGATTATGAAGCAAAGAGACCTGATGAAAGAGAATTATTTGGTAAAACAATTATTGATTTAGCGCAGAAACATCAAATCGCAGCACCATTTATTACAGAGGTTTATAGTTTAATTAATAAAAATACAATATAGGAGCTGAAATAATGAAAAACGCATGGTCTGGTTTTAAAGGAAGATTTTGGGGAAAGGTATTTGCATCTCCTTCATTAAGATTTATATTTGGATTTTATATTTTTTCAAATAAACATACACGTATGATGAAAAAAGAAATCAAAGTAAACTTTAAAGGCAATACAACATTAGTTGATTTAGGCGCAGGTTCAGGATACTTCACATCAATAGCTGCTAAAACGAATCCTAATGGAAAAATTATTGCAGTTGATTTATCAGATATGATGATCAATCGTTTAAAAGAAAACTTAAATAAAAAAGGCTTAGGTGCTAATGTAACAATTAAGAAAGAACAGATTGAACATACAACGATAAAAGATAATTCAGCAGATGTGATTATTTTATCTAATGTACTTCATGAATTAATTGATCCTAAAAATATCGTAAATGAAATGAATCGTATCTTAAAGAAAGGTGGCATTATTTTAGCAAGTGAGTTTATAGATAATCCATTTGGTAGAAAGTTCTTAAGCCATCATGATAATGAAGTACATGGGCCTTATAGTGTAGAAGAAATCCAACATTATTTTGGGAAATGTGGCTATTTTAGAGAAGTTAAAATTGATACAGATACCAATAGAATCTTAGCAATTATTAAGAAATAAGGAGGGAATATTTTGAGCGAAGAAGTAGGTATTTCATATAGTGATTATTATTTACCTGAGCGATTTGTAAGTACATATGAATTTTATTCATCACTTGAGAATTTCGTCCTTCCTGAAGGATTCGAAGACTTAGAAGCTTATTGCAATAATTTTTATAAGCAAAGAAAGATTAAAGGGATTTACATTAATGATAAGAAAAACGAAGTTGACATTTTTGTGGACTTAATTAGTAAATTTTTTGAACAAACCAATGTAAAACCCGATGAAATTGATCTGATCATTTATACAAAGACTGTACAATTAGGTGAAAATAGTGTGAGCATTCCTTATTATATGCAGAAGAAGTTTGATATGGTGAGTGCGACTGTTTTTAATCTTGAACAAACTTGTGGTGCAGCGTTAACAAGTATGCAAGTTGCTGAAAGTATGATTCAATCAGGAAGGTATCGTTCAGCATTAATTTTATCATCTAGTATGGTAAAGAACATTGAAAAAAGAGATGTAAAATTAACTTTAATCAGTGATGGTGCAGGACTTGTTTATGTTGAGAAAAAACCAAAACGTTTTGTAATAGATGATTATTTATCTCACACAACAGGAAGCTATACCTATAGTATAGATAGCTTTACAAAGCGTGGAAATTATCGAGAACTTATGAAGTATTTAAATAATGGTGCAGAGACTATCAAACAATTAATCGCACAAAATCAATTAACAATGGATGATATTAAAGTTATATCACCTCAAAATACTACTTATTCAGGGTGGGAAATTTATGCAGCTTTATTAAAAGTACCTATGAGTAAGTTCTATTTAGATAACATACCAAGAGGTGCACATATTGGTGATGTAGATTCAATCAGAAATATTACAGATATCTATAATGAACATTTAATTGAAAAAGAGCAATACATGATTGCATATGGTATTGGTTGGGGAACGAGTTGGAATGCACTCTTATTAAGAGGAGTGAAATAAGGTGAAAATATTAGTTTATATACGAAAAGTAATAAATAGTGAAAAAAGTGTAGTTATTAATTCACAAGGTGAAGCATTTAGTAATCATGATGAACTAGAATATGAGGTTAATGCATATGATTTATATGCTATTGAAGAGGCCTTGAAGATTAAACAAGCTAAAGAAAATGTAGAAGTAGTGGGCATGATTATCGGTGATGACACTTGTAAAAAGGTAATCGATTATGCTTTGGCTATGGGAATGGATCGTATGGTTCAAGTGACGACTAACAAGTCTTATGTAACAATAGTTGAAGAAGTACAGTGTTTGAAACATTATTATTTTAATGAAACGTTTGATTTGATATTAACAGGACGCCAGCGCATTGATGATGGTGAATATGGCTTAGTATATTATTTAGGACAAGTTTTAGAATTACCTTGTATGAACTCAGTCATAAAACTTGATTTAGAAGAAGAAGTCTTTTATGCACAGCTTCTATTAGATAGTGGTAAAAGATTAAATACAAAAGAAAACTTACCAGCGGTATTAGGTTTAACTAAAGGGATTAATGAGCCACGATATCCTACATTAAGAGGAATCATGCTGGCTAAGAAGAAACAATGTGATCAAATAAGTATAGATGAGATTGTGGAACATTTAAATGACAGTATGCTAGAAAAACATGACTTAAAGGCTGTAGTAAATCATAAAGAATGTATCTTTATAGAACAGGATGCCAAAGAAGAACTAATTCAGGTTTTTAAAAGTATATAAATAGGATATTAGGATGATTAATATGATTAATATGATGGATAAGGTAATAGTTGTACTTGAAGGAAATCAAAAAGGATTGAGCAGCCAATCGGCTGAAATACTAAAATATTGCAAGGGTGTATTTGCTGCTGAGCATTTGACTGCAATAGTATTATGTCAAGATGAAGTGAATGAAGAAGTATTTAAGACAGAAATATTTAATGTGGCACAGATTTTTTATACCAATCTTTTTGATGGGACTTATTTAAATCAAGTGCTTACAGCAATACAAAGTGTAGTAGAAGCATTAAAATGTAAAACGATTATAGGTGTAGAAAATGATTATACAAAGCAGTTATTACCACAGTTAGCAGCTTTAAATAAAGGGCAAATCTTGGGGAATATTCTAACTTTTATTAAACAAGACAATCAGCTGATATGTAAGAAAGAAATACAATATGGTAAGGTAACTGCAATGTATAGTGTTCCTAAAGATAAGTTTGCGGCTATAACAATTGCTCAGCTTGAAAAGTGTACGAGTGAATTTAAGAGGCATGAAACGTTAACGCCTGAAGTGACACATTGGCAATTTGAGGCACAAGAAGGTTTAAGTGTGGATATCCAATCAGTGGTGGAACATAAAACACAAAAGGATATTATGACCAGCGATGTTGTCCTAGTCATTGGACGTGCCTTTAAAAACAAGGAACAGATTGATAAGGTCTATGAATTAGCGAAATTAATGAATGCAGCAGTAGGATGTACAAGACCACTTGTAGATCAGGGATTAATGGATATAAGTAGTCAAATAGGTCAGACGGGAAGAAGCATTGCACCGAAAGTGTACATAGGACTGGGTGTATCAGGTGCTACACAACATATTACAGGAATGATGAAGAGCGCTACAGTTATAGCCATTAATGAGCAGCAAGATGCACCGATATTTAAATATGCTAATTATGGTTATGTAGGAGATGTCTTTGAAACAGTAGATTTATTAATGACATATTTTAAAGAAAGAGAGGAATAGTACTTGAATTATTTTTTAACCGAAGAGCAACAGGCATTTAAAGAAGTAGTAAAAGAATTTGCAGAAAAAAATGTTAAACCGTATGTAAGAGAATTGGATGAAAAGCAACAAGTTCCAGTAGAAATAATTAATCAAATGTATGAACTTGGTTTAGGAAGTGTATTAATAGATGAAGCCTATGGCGGACTTGGTGGCAGCTTCATGGATTTTGCTATCATCGTTGAAGAACTGAGTAAAGTATGTGGTGCCATAGCATTAACTATTGCAGGGTCCATGTTAGGGGCTATTCCTATCATGAAGTATGGGAATGAAGTTCAAAAAGAAAAATACTTAAAAGCATTAGCTATAGGGGAGAAGATAGGTGCCTTTGCCATTAGTGAATGTAATGCTGGTAGTGATGTAGGAAGCATGGAGACAACAGCTGAAATTAAAGAAGATACGTTGGTATTAAACGGTAGAAAGTGTTGGATTACAAATGCACAAATAGCAGATATATATGTCATTATAGCAAAAGTTCTGAATGCCAGAAGAACACAGTTTGTTGCTGTATTGGTTGAAAAAGGGACAGAAGGATTTTCTTTTGGTAAGATTGAAGACAAAATGGGAATGCGTGCTTCAAAGACTGGTGAGTTAATATTTGATAAATGTGAAGTGTCTTTAAGTCAAGTATTAGGAAAAGTGGGCGATGGCATAAATATTGCCATGGAAACATTGAAATTATCTCGCCCTATTATAGGTGCACAGGCACTAGGTATAGCTGAAGGTGCATTTGAGGATGCTATGAAATATGCTAAAATTAGAAAACAATTCGGTGAGAAGATTTTTAATTTCCAAAGCATTCAACATATGTTATCAGATATGTATATGCAGGTTGAATATTCAAGACATCTTGTATATCATACATGTAAGCTAATTGATGAAGGTGAAAAGGACTTTATATTAGAGTCAGCTATGAGTAAGATTGTTGCTTCTGATACAGCTATGAAAGTTACAACAGATGCGGTACAGATTTTTGGAGGTTATGGCTGTGTCTGTGAATATCCAATGGAAAAACGTATGCGAGATGCTAAGATTACTCAGATTTATGAGGGAACCAATCAAATATTACGAAACGTAGTAGCTAAAGAATTAAGAAGAAAGTTTTAAGAAACATAAAAGCCTGTGATGATGAGAAAAAAATCTATTATCACAGGCTTTTATTAATTGACAGATGAATTCATTTTAGAGAGATATTTTATGAAGTGCTATAGAAAGTAATGATAAAGTATAAAAATTGTTGGGTTTTTATATGCTGAAAATTTTTTATAATAAGATTATAGTGCAAAATGCACAAAAAGTAGAAGCAGAGGAGAGAAAAATATGAAAAAAGTATAGTATATTTAATGTCTGTAGCTATGGCAATGACATCTATGATGGGAGTAACTGCACCAATATGTGCGGAGGATGTGAATGTTGCACAGGGAGCAGATGTAAATACCAGGCAAGCAGGAAGCGTAGTTTTAGAAGATATTTCTTCTTTAAAGGAGGTATATAAAGACTACTTTAAAATTGGAACTGCTATTTCTACACAAGATATTTCAGAGATTGATAAGGCAGCTATTATCAAACATTTTAATAGTTATACTTGTGGCAATGAAATGAAACCAGATTTTTTATTAGATTATGATGCTACAGTTGCTTATATGAATGCCAATAAAGGGGACAAAATTCATCCACAAATCAGCTTTAAAGCAACTGATTCGGCTTTAAAATTTGCAGCAAAAAAATAATGTAGTCGTTAGGGGACATGTTTTCACATGGCATTCTCAAACACCTAACTGGTTCTTCAAAGAAAACTTCTCTAAAGATCCAGCAGCACCTAATGCTTCAAAGGAAGTGATGTTACAAAGACTTGAAAATTATATTAAAAGCGTCTTTGAAACAGTACAAAAGGAGTACCTAGATGTAGAGTTTTATGCATGGGATATTGTAAATGAAGCCATTAATCCAGACACGCCAAATGGTATGTGTCTTCCAGCGGAAGTAGCCGGCATTACAAAAGATGATGGTAACAATGAAAATGAAGGTAAATCAATGTAGATGACAACTGTTGATTAACAACGATGAAAATGGTAATGGTGCAAGAGACAGCGTGGCTAACTGGAGTGACTTAACAGGTAATGGCTGGGCAAGCACAGAAAATTATGGCGCATTAAAGCTTAATAAATAAGCATAAATGATATATAGAAAACGAGGGGATTACAATGATACAAAGAGGACCAGTGGCACCTAAGGATCCAACAGAAAAACAAAAAGGCTTTTATATTTTATTAGATACAATCGTAGAAGCCTTAGAAAGAAAAGGACAAAGTCCAGCACAAGATATTTATTTAGACTGTGGCCGCTTAATGAACAATGCAAAAATTGTAGGCGATATTAAAGACCAAGAGATATTAGATTTACTTGATAAAACTAATGACTTTAGAAAGCTTGTTAAAAAGATTGGGGTAACAGTTTCAAGTAATGAAACCGAAAAAGTGAATTTCGTATTTCATAGTTATGGCAAAGTGGACCGCTATAATGGAGGAACACGCATTGAGATGACTTGTCCTTGCAATGGAGCAGAATATATGCTTGATTTAGAGGACTATGAATGGTCTGAAGATGATGATGTAGTAGGTATGATGGCTTTTGAGTTTCCAGAAGTAGGGATGACAGGTAAAGTAAGCGTGAAGCTTTATGTAGCAGATGGTTATGATATACCAGAAATCTCAGTAGACCCACCAGTGGCGTTTGAGAGTACAGCTTACAAAGAGATGATTGCAAAATCTTTAATGGATGAGGGTAATAATTATCGCTTAAAGAAATTCCTTGAAAAAGCTCAAAAAGGTGAAGAAGTCACTGTAGCGTATATTGGGGGTTCTATTACTCAAGGCGCTGGGGCGAAACCAATTCATTCTGAATGTTATGCAGCTAGATCTTATGAAGCCCTTAAAGAAAAGTTCACACCAAATCATGGTGCCAATATGCATTATATTAAAGCTGGTGTAGGTGGCACGCCTTCAGAGCTCGGTATGATTCGTTATGAACGCGATGTTTTAAGAGATGGAGCAGCGCAGCCGGATTTAGTAGTTATTGAATTTGCAGTCAATGATGAAGGGGATGAAACAAAAGGGGCATGTTTCGAAAGTTTAGTATTAAAATGCTTAACTTCACCAAATAAACCAGCTGTAGTGCTTCTATTTAGTGTATTCTCTGATGATTTCAATTTACAAGAACGTTTATCACCAATAGGAATGCATTATAATGTACCAATGGTCAGCGTAAAAGATGCAGTAACACCTCAGTTTGATTTAGTAAGAACTGAAGGCGGCGTTATTTCAAAAAGACAGTATTTCTATGATATATTCCATCCAACTAATGATGGGCATCAAGTCATGGCAGATTGTCTCATTTACTTATTTGAACAAGTAGCAGCTGCTGGCTGGGATGAAGAAATCACAGCTTATCCTACAGAGCCAGTAAAGGGAAATTCTTTCACAAATGTGCACTGTATTGATCGTCATTATACATTAGAAGGTACTGAAATTGTAGAAGGCGGCTTTACGGCTACAGATGAAGTGCTTCAATATGTAGAAATGAATGAAGATACTTGTGGTACACCACAGTTCCCATTTAACTGGCAGCATACGCCAGAATCAGGGTCAGAAAGCTTTAAAATCTCTATAGAGAGTAAAAACTTATTATTAGTTTTCAAAGATTCTGGGGATCCAAACTTTGGTAAAGCATGTATCTATGTAGATGGTAAATTAGCAAGAGAAGCAGAGCCTTACCTTAATGGTTGGAATCATTGTAATGCTATTATTTTATATGATGAAAAAGACTGTAAGAGACATGAAGTAGAAATTAAAATGGCAGAAGGTCATGAAGATAAATACTTTACAATTTTAGGATTTGGTTATACCCAAGATTAAGATAATATGGCAAAAAGGGTCAGCTGAGGGCGTGGAGGTTTAGAGGATATCTATGAAGTATCTCTAAATCTCCACACCCTCAGTGGGTATTTGGACACCTTACCAAGAATAAAAGAAAAAATAAAAAAGTATTGACATATAGAAAGCATTTATATATAATAATATATGTCAGATAAGGAAACAAATGCGGGAATGCTGGAATTGGCAGACAGGCTAGACTAAGGATCTAGTGATTGTATAATCGTGAGGGTTCAAGTCCCTTTTCCCGCATTATTAAAAAAAGAGGTTACATTCAGGATTGAGTGTAGCCTATTTTTTTTTGTTATTTATATAAAATTATTTAAAAAAGTTGATTGTAGGATTAAACCAGTTAGAATCAGTATTACAAATTACATTAAGTTCAGCTCAAAAAGAAGTGTTGCAGCAGATCAGGGCTTTAATTTAGCGGTGCAAAGGCTTTTTGCAGCGGAGATTGAACGGACAAATCATTGATTCTTATATTGGTGTAAAACCAGGTTCTTTAAGTAGGTTTCAAAAAAGCCTCAATAGTTAAGATGAAATTAATTTAAAAAACTCTTAAACGAAGTAAGACGTGTCCATTTATAAGTCAATGCCATATTATATATTAGAAAAATAAAGAAGTAGTGTATAGCCTATGCATGTTGGAGACATTGTGACACGTAAATCCTATGCTAATGCAAATAATAAATAAAATAAGTGGAAGCCTTACTTCTTTCTAAGATACCTGAGTTTTTTGCAAAAGGCAATGTGCGATGGTGAAGTGAAAAGTATTTATGCCAAATGTAAGTATAGAAAGATAAACAGATTGTAAAAATGAAACAAGGTATAAAGAGTTTATTTAAAAAGTCAAGCAGCGTAAAATCTGTATATAAGCTGAGTACCACAGCAGGTGTATCTGCCCAAGGCAGTGGTGCGCCACCAATATTGGAACCAATAATAATACTTACAAGAAGAGGAATGGTAGGTAAATCATATTCCATAGTCATATAAAGTGCCATATAAGGTAAAAAGTAAGACAACGGTTAGTTATTCATAAAAAGAGAAGTAAGATACATAAGTAGTGGAATAGTAATCATAATAAGAGTGCGATTACCCTTGGTGAGTTTGATAAAATAATGTCCAATATAGTCAATTAAAGATAAACGTTTAAAAACTTCTGTGAACAATGAAAGTACAATGATAAGTATAATAATTTCGGAAGGGAATTCCATAAAATCCAAATCGGCATCAAATAATCCCATTTCACTTCCTAATATAAGTAATAAACCAGAACCTATAAAAGTGATGGCGATACGATGGTTAGTAAAAAAATCATGAAGAGATAAATGTATAAAAAGATTATTACTAAGAGATAAAATATATATTGACATTGAGAAAATTTTGTAATAGAATCGAGAATGCAAATGGTTTGCAATTAAAGGTGGTTAAACGGAGGTGGATTGCATGAAAAAAAATAAAGTTATAGCATTAATTCTTGCTGTAGTTTTACTTGCAGGGCTTTTGTTTTCTACCATTTTTATCATCGAAAATTTTGGGCATAAATGTACTGGACATGACTGTCCTATTTGCCTAGAAATCAATCAGGCAGCACAATTTATTTCAAGTATAAAATTTATTCCTATATTGTCAGTGACACTGACAATTCTAAGTGTGTTCACACTAACAAGGGCAGTATTTAAAAGAGTATACGTTCATAAAAATACGCTCATTTCCCTAAAGGTAGAAATGCTGAATTGATCTTTTAATCATAAAACAAGCTAGACCTGGATATATTCAGGTTTATTTAGTATGCGTATTTATGATTAGGAGGTCTTTTTTGATGGAGAAAAAAATTTGTATAAATAAAATATTAGCTATAGTTTTAGTACTTGCAATGAGTGTTATGGTATTTGCTGGATGTGCTAATACAGCAAATACTAGTAGTGAGAATAAAAAGTATAGTATCGTATGTACCACATTTCCTCAATATGATTGGGTAAGAGAAATTATTGGCAGTCATAGTGAAGACTTTGAATTAACATTACTTCTTGATAATGGTGTAGATCTTCATAGTTATCAACCTACAGCAGAAGATATTTCAAAAATTGCATCTGCTGATATGTTCATTTATGTAGGCGGTGAATCTGATGGATGGGTTAAGGATGCTTTAAAAGAGGCAACGAATAAGAATGTGAAAGTCATTAATATGCTTGAATCACTTGGTAGTCAGGTGAAAGAGGAAGAAGTAGTAGAAGGTATGGAAGTAGAGGAAGGCGAAGAAGAAGCCCCAGAATATGATGAGCATGTATGGCTTTCAATAAAAAATGCAGCTGCGCTTACAGAAATGTTAGCAAAAGTCATAGAGGAAATAGATACCACTAATGCATCAGATTATACGGATAATGGGGCAAATTATATTACAAAACTTAATGCATTAGATAAGCAGTATGAGGAAACTGTAAATAGTGCAAGTAAAAAAACAGTTGTATTTGGAGACCGTTTCCCATTTCGTTATCTTGTAGATGACTATGGTATTAATTATTATGCAGCCTTTGTAGGATGCAGCGCAGAGACTAATGCCAGCTTCGAGACAATTACTTTCCTTGCAGGAAAGGTAGATGCATTAGGTCTATCATCAATTCTTGTGATTGAAAACTCTGACCAGAAAATAGCAGAGACAATTAAACAAAATACAAGTAATAAAGCGCAACAAATATTAGTAATGGATTCTCTTCAGTCTATCACCGATGATGAGCTAAGTGGTGGAACGACTTATTATTCTGTAATGCTACAGAATTTAGAGGTATTAAAGCAGGCACTTAAGTAGAGAAAACTGGAGGAGAAATGATGGCATACATGAGTTGCAAGGGTTTATCCCTTGGGTATGATGGCAAGAAAATAGCATCTCATATAAACTTTGAAATCAATAAAGGAGATTACCTTTGTATTGTTGGAGAAAATGGAGCAGGTAAAAGTACTTTAATCAAAACACTTTTACATTTACAAGATGCTATAGAGGGAGAAATAATAACTGGAGATGGTTTTAAAGCATATGAAATGGGTTATTTACCACAGCAGACTATGGTTCAAAAGGACTTTCCAGCTACTGTTTGGGAGGTGGTGTTATCTGGAAATATAGCGCATATGGGGAAGAAACCGTTTTATGGCAAAAAGGAGAAGCAATTAGCAGAAGAAAAGTTAAAAGAGCTTGGGATGTGGGAGTTTCGTAAAAAATGTTATCGTAACCTTTCAGGTGGACAGCAGCAAAGAACGCTCCTTGCAAGAGCATTGTGTGCTACAACGAAAATCATTTTATTAGATGAGCCAGTGACTGGACTTGACCCTAAAGTAACAGCAGCTTTTTATGAACTGATTAACAAACTCAATAAAAATGGGATCACAGTTATTATGGTATCTCATGATTTGCAAGCCTTATCTTATGCTTCACATATATTGCATATTACAAGGGATGAAAGTTTCTTTGGCACTAAGAAGCAGTATATGAAGCAAGAAATAGCGAAGCAATTTTTGAGCTTAGGGGGAGAAAAAAAATGGCAAATATTATAAGACAATTACAGTTTTATCTCACATACCCCTTTGTACAATATGCACTGATTGTAGGTGTTTTAATAGCTTTTTGTTCTTCACTCTTGGGTGTTACTCTTGTATTAAAGCGTTTTTCTTTTATTGGAGATGGATTGTCGCATGTAGCATTTGGTGCTATGGCGGTGGCTACACTTTTTAAGCTGACCAATAATACATTGTTCATCATGCCTGTTACAATTGCTGCTGCTATTTTATTACTTAGAACAGGGCAGAATACAAAGCTTAAAGGGGATGCAGCTATTGCTATGTTATCAGTAGGGGCATTGGCTATAGGATATCTTGTACTTAATATTTTTTCAACATCAGCTAATGTATCAGGGGATGTATGTTCAACTCTGTTTGGTTCTACATCTATTTTGACTTTGACAAATGATGAGGTGAAGCTCTGTATAAGCATGTCAATTGTAGTGGTGGCCTTCTTCTGTGTATTTTATAACAGAATATTTACAGTGACCTTTGATGAAAACTTTACCAAGGCTACAGGAAAATATGTGGCATTTTATAATTTAATGATTGCAATCATTACCGCTGTGATTATTGTGCTTGCAATGAATCTGGTAGGTTCATTACTTATTACGGCACTTTTAATATTCCCGGCTTTATCTGCAATGCGGATTATGTATAGCTTCAAAGGTGTAGTCATCTATTCAGCTATATTATCAGTAATGGGTGCATTAGTAGGCATGTTAATCTCCATTTTATTTTCAACACCTGTAGGATCTACTATTGTTGCTATAGATATCTTGATATTTTTAATGAACTGTTTAATGGGAAAATTAATGAGGAGATGACACAAATGAAGAAAGTGGAGAGCGTATTAATCATTGGAAGTTTAGCTATAGGAGGAATAATAGGCTTCATCAACACGCAGTTTAGTAATATGCAAAAGAGCCAGCATAAAGTAAGTAGCGGTAATAATATACAGCAAGTGATTAGTGCTCAAATGAACCAGTCTATTTTAAGCGAAGAAGGAAATGGTTATAAAGCACAAGAAAATCAAAAAGATAAAAAGGTAAATGAAACAGCAGATGAAATAGAGCAGGTAGAATCAGAGGATATAGATATTGACCTTACACAAATGAACAGTGATATGGTATATGCCACAGTCTATCAGTTTGTGATGGAACCGGAGTCATATATAGGGAAGAAGGTTAAGATGACAGGCACATATTATCCGGTCTTTGATGAATCCATCAAGAACCGTTATCACTGCTGTATGATTAAGGATGCTGCGGCCTGTTGCGCACAAGGCTTAGAATTCATATGGGATAAGGGCGAGCATGTATATCCTGATGAATATCCAAACAAAGGGAATAAAATTACAGTGATTGGTATATTTGAAACCTATCAAGAAGAGGGGAATACGGCGGTTTATTGTAGATTGAAGGATGCACAGTTAAATACATTTTGAAAATAAACTGTAGTATAGGAAAGGCTACATAAGGCATAGGATAAATATAGGGATTGAAAGATTCAACTGTTTTTAAATATTCAGCTGCTATTAAAAAGTTAGCTTTTACTACAAGTGAATGGGGCTGTGTGACAGTATATTTTGTAGTACCAGAAGAAGTATGTGGCGTGCCCTATGTGATTTATTATATTCATGGTGCAGGATAGGTATTTGGCAGTTTTCATATCCATGAGAAACTCGTAAGGGAACTAGCAGCTAGAACACACTGCATTGTAGTATTTCCTGAGTATTCGAGTTCACCAAAAGCAAAATATACTACAGCGATTAATCAGTGTTATGACATTTTGTGTCAATTGCTTTGTGTCCTTGATGAGGTAGGGCTTTGAGCTGCTTAACTGTAGTAAGAGATAGTGTGGGAGCAAATATGACAACGGTAATGACTATTTTTAGCCAAGCAGCAAAATGCTTCTCAAATTCATAAATAACTGCTGTATTATCCAGTCACAGATGCCGGTTTTAATACATGTTCATATCGTCAATTTGCCACAGATTATTATTTGTATCGCGCAGGTATGATGTGGTTTTGGAATCAATATGTACCCAATAAGAGGAATCGATGTGAAATTACAGCCTCACCTTTAAAAGCAACTAAAGAAGATTTAAAAGACCTTCTAGAGGCTATGATTTTAAATGGAGAAGCTGATGTGTTAAGAGATGAAGTGTAAAGTTTATGCAACTAGGCTAAGAGAAGCAGGAAATAAAGTGATTTCCATGTGTTTTCTTGACTATATAAACAATGATTACAGAAGAAACAATGGCCACAAGAAACTGGGAATGGAACAATGACTCTGTCACCTTTTTTAACTTTAGTAACCTCTTTGCCTATTTCTTCCATAATTCCCATTGTTTCATGGCCTAAGATAAAGCAGTGAGGGGTATTAGGAACAAGTCCATGTTACCAGATGTAAATCAGAACTACAAATAGCCGTAGAGGTGATGCGGACGACAATATCATCTGGTTTTTCAATGGTAGGATCATCTACCTTTTCTACTTCAACATGATTAATACCTTTATATACAATAGCTTTCATAACTTCTTCCTTTATAATCTACTTATTAGAGTAAGCAGCTATAAGGGAAAATATACAAAGCTTGCATCTTCTCTCTCTTTGATGCAAGCCTTTGTTATGTAATTTTATTTTTGACACATCTGGATAAATTTATTTTGCTCAAGAGTTGCCATGTAAGTAACTACACGGTCCAGCATTCTATCCTTTTCATGAGGGAAGTGTTGCTGCATAATTTGCACAATGTCATAAACTGTACGTTCATCATTCATACTTTGCCAAACCTTACTCCCGTAAGCATCTAAGGCAATATGACTAATACGTGGTTTATGGAAAAATTTCTGAGCGATTTTATTGTAAAATCCCTTGTGTTCTATATTGATTTCAACTATGCCATCTTTGCGCACATGCCAAGGGCGGTCAGCTTGTGGTATAGGAATTTGATCAAGATAATTTTGAGATATTTTTTGTTGTTTCATTGATTAAGCCTTTTTCTTAGTGTTTTTTGCAATGAAGAAAATCATAATAGCTACGAAGATAGCGAAGAAGACGCAGCCACCAGTGTTACCAAGATTAATGCCGTAGTTAGTTAAATTGATTTTTGAATCTAAACCGAAAACGGCAAAGAGTGCAAGAAGGATACCTACTAAACCTTCTCCAGCAATCATACCAGAAGAATAAAGAATACCATTACTAATGACATCTTCTTTTTTCTTCTCATTTTTAGCATGACGTTTTTCAAAGAATAATCTGATTAAACCACCTACCATAATTGGTATAGATAGGTGAATTGGTAAGTAAAGACCAATTGCAAATGGTAATACTGGAATACCAATGATTTCAATGAAGATTGCAATGAATACACCGATTAATACAAGCCCCCATGGAAGGTTTCCATTCATAACACCTTCAACTACCATTTTCATTAAAGTAGCTTGTGGTGCTGGAAGTTGAGAAGAACCATATGTCCAAGCGGCATTGAATAAATAAAGTACAAGACCGATTGTTAAACCTGAGCAAGTTACACCAATTAATTCACCGATTTGTTGACGGTATGGTGTAGAACCAATGATATAACCTGTTTTTAAGTCTTGAGAAGTATCCCCAGCAATAGCTGCAATGATACAGATAATTGTTCCAATACAGATAGCTGTAGTCATACCATTGATCCCTACATTACCTGTTGCTTTTAAGAATGTTGTTGCAATTAATAAAGTTGCAATAGCCATCCCAGATACGGGGTTGTTAGATGAACCTACAAGTCCAACCATACGTGCTGAAACAGTTGCAAAAAAGAAACCGAAAATAACGATTAATAAAGCTGCTACTGGTCCAATTGGAATAGATGGAACAAGGCATAATGCAAGAATAAGTACAGCAATACCGATGATTAAGTATTTCATAGGAAGGTCTTTAGCTGTGCGTTCATTACCACCAGCGTGTCCGAATCCTTTAATTGCTTTAGCAAAAGTAGATACGATAAGTGGGAGAGATTTAATCAAACTTAAAATTCCACCAGCTGCAACAGCACCAGCTCCAATATAACGCACATAACTTCCCCAAAGTGTCCATGGATCAAGTGTACTTAAAGCCTCAGTAGCTGGAAATAAGATGGTATTACCGCCGAATAAAACCATCATTGGCATGATTACGAACCAAGCAAGCATTGCGCCACCTAATAAGTAAGAAGAAACGCGAGCACCACAGATGTATCCTACACCAACTAAAGCAGGTAAAACATCCATCCCAATCCCAGAACCTTTGTAAGATTTAATAGTCCAGTCTACTTCACTTGGGAATAAGCAAAGACCATCAGCGATGAATTTGTAAACACTGGCAAAACCTAAACCTGTGAAAACAAGTTTGATTTTTCGCCGCCTTCTTCACCAGCTGCGAGAACTTCTGCACAAGCTGTCCCTTCTGGGAAAGGAAGAGTGCCATGTTCTTCAACGATTAATGCTGTACGAAGTGGAATCATAAATAAAATTCCAAGGAGCCCACCACAGATCGCAATGAATGTGATTGTTAAGAAAGAAGGTGCAGCAATACTGCTATCTTCCGCAGCCCACATGAATAAAACTGGTAATGTGAAAATAGCACCTGCGGCAACTGATTCACCAGCAGAACCAATTGTCTGAACCATGTTGTTTTCTAGAATTGAATCTCTCTTGAGAATAACGCGGATAAGCCCCATAGAGATAACTGCAGCTGGAATAGAAGCAGAAACTGTCATACCTACACGTAAACCAAGATAAGCATTAGCACCACCGAATACCACGGCAAGAATAATACCAAGAATTACAGATGTGACTGTGAATTCAGGGAGTATTTTATCCGCAGGAATAAACGGCTTGAAATCATTTTTATTTTCCTTCATAATCTAGCCCCTTTTAATATATTTATGTAATGTGATAATTCGCTCTAAATAATATGTTTCTTAGACATATACTTAGTTTTTCAATAAATATGTAAAAAATTAATATCTATAAAAAAAACGAATTACATAATATTATATCGAAATACATTTAGTTTGGCAATTGAAAGTTTACAATAATTATTAATCTTTTTTTAGAGCAGATATAATAAATTTTGAATATTGTAAATAGTAAATCGTTGATTATGTATGAGAAAAAAAGGGGAGAGGGAAAAATATTTTACAGATGTTATGTAAAAGTAATTAATATTTTAAATACTGGGCAAGTAGAGGTCAGAAGTAATAAAAATTGGATAGATTTTAGTATAAAATTATTTTAGAAACCCTCTAGTAATTTAAAATATTTTGAATATAATAAGTTGTAGAATCAAAAAAATACAGCTATGACACACATTTATAGGGGGAATATATGAGTACTAAAAATATGACAGATATGACTGTTGGAAGTCCTATTCAACACATCTTTAGATTCGCATGGCCATTACTTATTGGTAACTTATTTCAGCAACTTTATAACATGGTAGATTCGCTGATTGTAGGACGATTTGTAGGGGCAAATGCTTGGCAGCAGTAGGAACTTGTGGTTCGATGAATTTCCTATTCTTTTCACTAAGTTTAGGGCTTGGACTGGGGATTGGCATTCTCGTTTCCCAGTATTTCGGTGCAAAACAGCAAGATATGGTAGGTTCAATTATTGGTAATTCAATTTATGTATTGGGGAGTACAGCAATCATAGTTAGTATACTGGGCATTTTGAGTTCACCACAGCTATTAAGACTATTAGCTACGCCAGATAGTATTATTGGTGATTCAATCATTTATATGAGAATGACCTGCATAGGAATGCTTCCAATAGCAGTATATAATGGCGTCACTTGTATCATAAGAGCATTAGGGGATTCAAAGACACCCCTTTACTTTTTGATCCTATCAAGTATAGTAAATGTCATATTAGATTTAGTGTTTGTATTAACTTTAGGATGGGGCGTATTTGGTGTAGCCTTTGCCACAGTTATTGCCCAATGTGTGGCAGCCGTTACCAGTGTGATTTATGCTTACGTACGTATTCCTTATTTTCGTTTAAGCAAAGAACAAATGAAGCCTAGAATACCAATGATTATAAGTTCTATTAAGTTGGGTATACCAGTAGCCTTGCAAAATTCTATGATTGCCATCTCATGTATGGCCCTTCAAGGCATTGTTAATCAATATGGGGAAACAGTTATGGCGGCTTATACGATTACAGGGCGCATTGAGCAAATCGTACAGCAACCTTATGGTTCATTGGGGATGGCCCTTACAACTTATTCAGGACAAAATATGGGTGCAAGAAAGTTAGAACGTGTGAAACAGGGCTATAGGCAGGCTGTGATTATTGCTTTAGTTTTTAGCATATGTATGATTCCAGTTGCTTATTTATTTGGTAGACAAATTATAGAAGCCTTTGTAAAGGAACCTGAAGTTGTAGAAATAGGTATGACTGCACTACGTGTTACAAGCCTTTGTTACTTCGGGCTTGGAATGATTTATATTCCAAGGGCTGTACTAAATGGATGTGGTGACACTGGTTTTGCCATGCTCAATGGGATTACAGAAGTTGTCTGTCGTCTTGCGTATTCTCAATTCTTCACTAGAATCCCTGTACTTGGTTTTTGGGGTATTTGGGTCACAACAGGGGCAACATGGATTACAACGGCCGTTGTATGTGTCATTAGATATATGAGAGGACGATGGAAAGCAAAAGTCGTTGTCAAAGAAGGAAAAGTGCAGGTAGTGGGATAAGGCAGAAAGGAGTAAGATATGGAAAATGCCATTTGGAAAGGGCAGGGTCTCCTGACAGGAGAGGTTGCTAGAAGCTATGAAGTGGAAAAGATGGTTAGACAGGAAAGTGGACATAAAGAGCTATGCTGCACAGATCTAATGTGTTAAAGTCCTGTGCTGCGTTATTGTCATAGGGAAAAAAGAAGTTTATTTTGCCTATTTTAAATAATACAAATTGTGACTATGCCCAGTTTGATAAAGGTAATATACAGATTATAAGAAGTATTAAAAGAATGATTTTTTATCATTTGCAGTCACAAGGCTATAAAGTTTCATTAGAGGTTAAAACACCATTATACTTATCTTTTAATAGAAAAGTCAGATGGCAGTTTATTAGCCATTGAATTAGGTACTCAGTGTTTATCAGCTAATAAGATGGTAGTACTTACAAAGTTATATGAAGAAGCCAAAATCTCTGTGAAATGGTTAGTTGTAGGGAATACTGACACTATTGTAAGGGAAAATCAAACTTTGTTCTTAAAAATATATTTGTTTAATGAATCTAAAAACAGGGATTTAGTAGTGGTGAGCTGGGATGTGAGTGAAATCGCACGGTACAAAATAGATTCTAAAAGTTATCGCTATGAAGGAAAAATTTGGCACCTGAAAGTTATGATGAAGTGTATGTGAAAAATGCTTGAATTAGGTGAATTAACACTAAAAGGATTTAAGGAAAATTATAAAATGTGGTTAGAGGAAAAACAGGTGGTATATAAAGAATAAATTGCGCATAAAAGATATAATGAGCAAACGTGTCAAACACAAATGCTAGAAGCATTAAGTCAGGAAATGTTAAAAGTGCAGTGCTATAAAAAAATTCAAATACTCATGCCAAAAGAATCCGTAGCATCCATAGCCTCGATACCTGATATATCTCAGCAAAATGGGCACACAATGATTTGCAAGGTAGAAGATGTCTTATGTGTGAAGAATGTGGCATTGTAGATACTGGTGAGCATTTTATTTCTTATGGTGGCATCGGCCGCATAAATATAGAAATTTGCCAGGATTGTGGAGAAATATTGAAGAATAAATAGGGAATAAAAGAAAACCTTGAACTTATTATACTAAGTTTGAGGTTTTCTTTTGTAAATAGGTATAATATATAACATGTCTTAAGAATGATTGAAAATACTGAAAATTTAAATTATTTCAAGGTGGTAGTGTGATATAATTAAGAAAGAAATATATACGAATAAAGATAAACTAATAAAATTTAACACAGAAAGGGGGAATAAAATGAATAAGCAAACAGACATAGTAGCAGATTTTTTTATCAAAATGATGTGAAAGTTACAAAGGTAATCAGATGGATTATACTTGCGTTTCCAGTTTTAATCTTATTGTCAGTTGTTGGTATTTTTAGAATGAACTCAGAAGATCTCATTCCCATTACAGTGCTTGGTGTTATAGTAACATTAAGTCTTATAATTGCAGAACATTTAAATGTGCCATAGGGATATTAAAATATACGACTATTAGTAACATTACAGAACAAACGAATTTACTTGCTTTAAATGCATCAATAGAAGCAGCTCGTGCAGGGGAAATGGGAAGAGGTTTTAACGTAGTTGCTCAAGAAATCATGCACTTGGTAGATGATTCAAGAGATATATAGTTTACTTGAGGAAGTACATAAGGCAAATATGCAAAATGCAAATTATGTAGAAAAAGGAATTACACAGATTGTAGATTAAACTCAAGGTCAGAAAAAGGTTACTGAAAGGGTACAACATTCATTTAGACGTGTAGAAAGAGTATCCAACAACTTATTGGAAATAAGTAAGTGTAGAATAAATAGATCATAAAAGAGCGAGCGAGGTAAAATTATAATTTGCTCCGCTCGCTTTTTTAATGAGATAAATACTCTTTAAGAATTGCAATGCCAGCAGTAATTGTCTCTGGCGATAAGTGGCTATAACCTAGTATGATGCTGTTTTTAGGATAATCTTGTTGTTTAGAGTGATACCAAATAGGATGAATCTGAATGCCTTTGGTATATAGAAAATCAATAAGTTCCGAGGTGAAGATAACGTTTTTAAAAGAGGCAATTAAATGTAAGCCTGTGGCATCACCTTCTATGCAGACTGAATCTCCAAAGGATTGTTTGAGTGCATTAATAAGTGTATTACGTCTCTTAAGATAGATTTTTTGCATTTTGTTAATATGTTTTTCAAGATGCTTACCGTTTATAAAATCTGAAAGTACTAGTTGTGAAATAGTGTGGGTAAAGAAATCACACCTCTTTTTATAAGTACAAACTTTATCAGTTAATTCGAGTGGGACAATCATATAACCAATTCTTAATGTAGGACAAAGCACTTTGCTAAAGGTACCTATATAAATTACGTGTTTAGGTGACAAATCATAAAGAGTAGAAAGAGGTGGCGTTTTATAATGGAATTCACTGTCATAGTCATCCTCTATAATGTAACAATTTTTTTCGGTAGCATACTGGATAAGTTCAATACGGCGCTGGGCAGATAATAAGCCCCCCAAAGGATATTGGTGTGAAGGCGTTACAAATATAAAAGCTGGAGTAATATGTTGTGGTAATAAAGACGTCAATATACCCTGTTTGTCAGAAGGTACAATATGATAGTTATTACTAACAGTAGAAAAAGTTTGTCTAATATCGTTATGTAAAGGATCTTCCACAATATAACATGGATTTTCCTTAAGTAAAACGTGACTTAAGATAGAAAAGCTTTGAATAGAACTGTTAGTGATAATAATCTGTGAAGGTTCACATGTAATACCACGGGTTCTCTGTAAATAATCACATATAGCATAACGTAGTTCTAAAGTACCTTGAGATAAACCATAGCCCATAGCAGAGGGAGGAAGGTTGAATAATTTTTGTGCATATAATTGATGCCATTTCTTATTAGGTAATAAATCTAAAGCAGGAATACCTGAACGAAAATCAATTACTTGTTTTGCTGATGTTGAATCATCTAAAGTTGATAACGAAGATGCAGGGGCTTGTAAGTACGTAGTGTGTCTAGGTACCTCGGCAACAAATGTGCCTAAAGAAGGTTTTGTGATGATATAACCTTCTAGTAATAAGAGATGATATGCTTCTAAAACGACATTACGAGAAATATGCAGATGTTCAGAGAGATTTCGAGATGAAGGGAGTTTCGTATCAACTGATAATTCACCGTTTAAAATTTTGTCACGTATTTGTTTATAAATTTGTTTTGTCAGAGGAATGTTTTTATTTTTATCAATATTGAGCCAAATCATTATGTTCTCCTTATAAAAATAAAATAGTGGTACCATAAAAAAAATCATATTGTGGTACTAAAAACATTATAATATATGTGGTACATATATTATACAGAAAATTTGATAAAAAATTATATATAATTATTATTCTATATATTCAGAAAGAGGAGAAAAAATGAATAAAGAATTTGGAAACACAATTATAGACTATATTGGAAAAACACCATTAGTACAATTAAAAAATGTAGTAACAGAGGATATGGCAGATGTTTATGTAAAGCTTGAAGAATTTAATGCTGGAGGAAGCGTTAAGAGCAGAGTTGCTATTGAAATGATTAAACAAGCTCAAAGAAAAGGCATCTTAACACCATATTCTGGTCAGACACTTATAGAACCTACAGGGGGAAATACTGGAATCGGTTTAGCTATGGCAGCAAGTGTATTAGGGTATAAACTTATTTTGGTTATTCCAGATAATTATAGTAAAGAAAAAATTAAGATGTTAGAAGCCTATGGTGTTACAGTATATTTATCTGATAGTACAACAGGAAATGACTCTCATATTAGATTAGTAAGAGAAATTAAGAAAGAACATCCAGAATATGTATGGCTTGATCAATTAAGCAATATGGCTAATGTAGATGCCCATTATGAAGGAACTGGAAAAGAAATCGTAAGTGAATTAGATCAAATTGACTGTGTTGTAGCTGGAATGGGAAGCAGCGGCACAATAAGTGGTATAGGAAAAGCCGTTAAAGAAAGTTTTCCACAAGCAGAGGTTGTAGTCATTCAACCAAAAGGATGTCAATCATTAGAGGGAATTTCTGTACCACATAAGATACAAGGGCTTTCAATAGGAATGATTCCACCAATTTTACAAAGAGATGTAATAGATTGTGCTATGGATATGGATTATGAACAAGCACATGAAATGATGAAATTACTTGCATGTAAAGAAGGACTATTAGTAGGCATATCTTCAGGTGCTAATATTTGCGGAGCATTAAAATTAGCCAAAAAATTAGGTAAAGGAAAAGTAGTTGTAACAGTAGCACCTGATAGTGGAAGAAGTTATCTAGAACATTTCTAATATATCAGAGAAATATAGATAGATTGCACGTAGGGGGAAAGAGAATGGAAGATAACAATAACTTACAATATATTACAAGAAGTATTAAAGAACAGATTAGAGAATGCATTAACATATATATACCAAGAAATGAATGGGATGCTTTAAAGATGTCTTCACAGCTATTAGATGAACTAATACAAGAGATAGCAGTTTATATAGAAGAAGATTTAATGGCATTAAAAGAGAAGGATCCAGCTGCTGGTAAGTTAGAGTATGTATTTAAAGCTTATTTAAGCTTCAAGGCAGTGAGATATTATCGTATAGCTCATGCGATTTATTGTGAGCAGCGACTAGAAGTTAGTAGGAGAGAACAAATAGCACGTTTAATGTCAGAGAGAGTGAAAGTAGAAACAAAAATAGAAATTCACCCGGCATCTCAAATTGGAAAAAGATTTATCATTGACCATGGTGTAGGGGTAGTTATAGGAGAGACCGCTATTATAGGAGATGACTGCTATATTTTACAAGGAGTGATTATAGGGGCAAGGGGCATTGCCTATAATCAGCCAGGTAAGAGGCATCCAACAATAGGTAATAACGTGCAAATAGGTGGTGGAAGCAGATTGTTAGGCCCTATTAATATTGGTGATAATGTGATTATCAATCCAAACTGTGTAGTAACAAGTAATATTCCAAGAGATACTACAGTTTCTATATCCAATCAAATGCAGATTTCATATAACAAACAAAAAGAACGTATATTAATTTATGGTGTCATTCCAAAGCCTAATAATCAGATTGAAATATATGGAAAGAATTTATCAGATTTAACATTACATTTTATTGATGAAGAAACTAATATAATCGATGATATAGATATAGAAGTACTAAGCAGAGATGAAGAGAAGATTTGTGCACAGGTGTATTATTACAAAGAAAAAGTGAATTATCCTTATAAAAAGATAAATTTAAAAGCCGTTTTTGATAAGCAAACAGAAATCGTTATTATGGATGCAGTAGGGTTGGGTAAAAATCTACTAAGAAGTAGTTAGACGTGAGAGTGAGGGTTAAAATGGAAGCAAAGAAGTATAAAAACCAAATGTTTCTAAGAGGATTGAAAAAAGGAATACCAGTCTTAATAGGGTTTATACCCATTTCATTAGCTTTCTCAGTAATTGCAGTACAGACAGGATTAACTAAAGCTGAATGTATTATTATGTCTATTATGCTGCTAGCAGGGGCGAGTCAGTTAACAGCAGTTAATATGTTAGCAGTAGGTGCGGGAAGTGTAGAAATCATTATTGCCACACTCATTATTAATATTAGACATCTTATAATGAGTACGTATGTGATGAATAGACTTGAAAAAGTACCTAAATGGATGAAATGGATTTTAGCCTTTGGTGTAACTGATGAAACATTTGGCATCATATCTATGGAAGAAGATGAATATTGTAACCAGTACTTTTTTGGAGGTTTAGCACTTATTACTTATGGCTCTTGGATTGGGGGAACAGTACTTGGAACGATTATTATTGATATTATTCCAACAAGTATTTGTTCAAGTATGTCTATTGCATTATATGCCATGTTTATAGGACTACTCACACCAAGTATTCATAAAAATCATAAGGTGTTAAAAGTAGTTCTCGTGAGTATGTTCATTAATTATATTTTAGGAATGTGGATTAAATCAAGTTGGGCTATTGTAGCAGCTACTTTATTAGGTGGTATTATAGGGGCAAGAATATTAGAAGAAAAAGAAGCGCAGCCATAGTAAAAAAACAGGAAAGGGATTAAAATATGAGTGTAAATGAAAATATTCTTTTAATGATATTAGGAATGTCTGTTGTTACTTATATTCCTAGAGCACTGCCTGTAGCCATACTTAATAGGTTGAATTTATCAAAGCAAGTAGAAGGTGTTTTAAAAGCTATTCCATATGCAGCATTGGGCGCATTGATTTTTCCAGGGATTTTATCTGTAAATAGTCAAAAACTTATTGTAGGTGTAGTAGGCGGCACCGTAGCCGTCATCTTAGCTTATTTGAAACTCAATATAACATTTGTTATTTGTGGAGCTGTAGCAGCAGTTATTATGTTACAGGTATATATACTATAAGGAGCTTATAACATGAGAACAGAAAAATTATATTATGAGGATTATTTTTTAAAAGAATGTGAAGCAACAGTGATAGCAGTGGGAAAACAGGGCGTAGTATGTGATCAAACAGTAGCTTTTCCAGAAGGGGGAGGGCAAGAAGGAGATCGAGGCTTTTTGATCATTAATGAGAATGAAAAAATTGCATTTACAGATACTCAAAAAGGTGTAGGCGATGTTTTTTTAGAACAAGATTTTCCTACAATTAACGTGAATACGCCAATTTATCATTGCGTAGCAGAAGAAGCATTGGAGAAGTTTGAAGTAGGTATGAAAATAAAAGTATGTATTGATATAGAACGTAGAGCTAGACTAACAGTTTCTCATACGGCTATTCATCTTGTATTAATGGCAATTGAAAAGATACGAGGAGAAAAAGATATTATTAGATATGTAAAAGGTGCTGCAATTAAAGAAGAGGATGCAAGATTAGATTTCTTTTTCCGTGAGAAACTCAATGATGAACAGCTTGATAAAATCAATGAATACGTGAATCAAATTATAGCAGATGATTGCAAAATTGAACTTTATCCACATGCAAAACAAAAAGAAGCTGTTTATTGGAAATGCCTAGATTATATTTGTGCATGTGGCGGAACCCATTTACCATCAACGAAATATGTGGGAGCAGTAAGTGTTATTAAGAAAAGTAAAGGGAAAAATTTACAACGTATTACTGTAAAATTTCCAAATGTACAATTGCCCCTAGATTTATATCATGAAACAATGTCATTAAGTTAAGACATTGTTTCTAAGATTTCTTAAAATAACCAAGTACTTATTATAGGTACTTGGTTATTTTTGTGCGAAAAAAGCTTGACAAAGTATAGAAAATTTACGGCGAAGCCTCCTCGTTGAGGAGGTGTTGTGATGAATATACACGCAAATGAACTAAAAAATTGTTTAATAGAAATTATAAAAGAAATGAGTAGCAACCCTCAGAAATTTTCTACTCTGGAAAAAGGTTGTTTTATGCGTCAAAGAAAGTTTGACTTTGAAACACTTATACGTTTAATTTTATCTTTGGGAAGCAACAGGTAAAAGATTGCACTTTATTCATCGTATTAATCTAAAAAACTTCTACTTCTAATAGGTGTTTGTATACTGGCATTTATATTCATTAAAGTTTTTTAGAAGCTAAAGCTTAGACTTAGGGAGAAGCAAGAAAATACCGAAGAGCGCAGTGCAGATTTAGGGCAAACAAAGGTGCAGCTTTTCGAAGGCTTATGTATTGAAATCCCCTATCTGAATGAAATAGTGGGTGAGTATTAAGGTTGTTTTCTGTTGCTTTATAAGGTATTAAAGAACAATGCATTATTGTTACGGTCATTTATAACATAGGATACAATACATCTATCATATAGATTGAGTATGGCACTTAAATAAACTTTACGTTTCGCAATACCTACATAATAGTGAAATTCTGTTACATCTGTAAGCTATTTTTCATTTGGAGTATCTGCATTGAATTGACGATCTAGTATATTTTCAGCAATATATTGTGGTTGAATCACTTGTCTACCTAAAAGGGTGCATATCAGAGACTGAAAACGGTTTCAAGATAGCCCTTTTTATAAACTTTAGGGGATGAACCAGTTTTTAGAGATGCTTAGAATTCTGTGAGGTTATACGAAAATGGCGAGGTGTACAATGAAAATAGCCTTTAAAAAGGCGGTTGAAATAACTGACATTATCAAAGCCGCACATTAATGCAATGGTTGTAATGCTAAGGTTACTAGTTTCTAAAAGATGACAGGCTTGTCTTAGTCGATAATGATTAATATAAGTGATAATGCTCATAGTGGTCATATTTTTAAAAAAACGGCACAGATGCTGAGGTGTAATATAAACGGTTTTACTAATATCGGAAAGGGTGATTTTTTCGTGATAATGTAAGCTAATATAGGTGGTGATGACTTGTAAACGTTCGAAATTTTTAGAATTATTTTGAGGTATACTTAAATCTGCTTTATTCACGGATATGAACCTCCTTTATATGAGCCTAAAGTAATAAAGACTTATGTTAAAAATGTACAAGAAAATGTTTAGAATTGTCCGTATAATATATAAATATAGCGTAGGGGACTAAGTTATCCTAGGTGTAAAGTTTAAAATGTGTATATAAAGGAGGGGAGATGTATAGGTTTATAGAAGTAAATCAAGTAATTAAGCAAAAAATAAATAAAAATTAGGAGGAAGCAATATGGTAAAAAGTATGAGAAAATCAATATTTAGTGTTATAGCAACATGTTTATTTGCAATTCTTTTTTGTTTAACTTTATCACAAGAAACTTTTGCAGCAATTACGCCAGTAATACCACCAGCAGGATATGACAGCGTAAAAAATGTACCACATGGAACAATTAAAGAAATTTCATATTATTCAGCAGCTACAAAAAGCACACGTAAAGCCAAGATTTATTTACCAGCAGGTTATTCTAATAATGAGAAGTATAGTGTGCTTTATTTATTACATGGTATTGGTGGTAATGAAAGTGAATGGCCAAACAATGGTAAACCCAATGTGATTGCAGATAACTTAATTGCAGAAGGTAAAGTAAAACCATGTATCATTGTATTTCCAAATGGTAATGCCACAGGCGCAGGTATAAATGACGGATGGGAAAACTTCACAAAAGATTTAATTGGTTCATTAATTCCTTATGTAGAAAAGAATTATTCAGTATACACAGACCGTGAACATAGAGCACTTTCTGGTCTTTCTATGGGCGGTGGACAAACTTATAACATTGGTTTTACAAATCTTAATACATTTGCTTATATTGGTGGTTATTCAGCAGCCCCTAATACAAAATCAACAAATGTATTATTTCCTGATAATGGTGCAAAAGCAAAAAGTGATTTAAAACTTTTATTCATTTCTTGCGGTAGTACAGACTCATTAAAACAATTTGGCGATAGTGTACATAACTTCTGTCAATCTAGACAAATCAATCATACTTATTGGATTTTATCAGGTAGAGGTCATGACTGGAGCGTTTGGAGTCCAAGTTTATGGAACAACCTTCAAATGTTAGAAGAAGCAGGCTTCACAAAAGGTACAACAGGAACAACAACACCTTCACAAGAAGAAAAACCAGTTGTAAATGATAAATATGCTACATTACAAGATGGCTGGTACTATATTAAAGGTGTTGGCTCAAACAAATATCTTCAAGTAGCTAATAATAAAGGCGGAGATGGCGTAAACGTAGAAATCGGTACAGGCACAGGTGTAGCAGGACAAAAGTGGTATTTAACAAATATACAAGATGGTTATGTCACATTAAAGAATGGGCAAGGCTATACACTTGACGTTGTTTATGGTAAAGATGAAGATAACACAAACATTCAAACATATACAGCAAACGGTATGTCAGCACAAGAATTCAAAATCTTACCTACTTCAAAAGAAAATGTATATGGTATAGTAACAAGATGCTCAACAGATGCAAAAGGATTAGATGTTGAGAACAAAGGTACAACAGATGGTTCAAATGTCATGCAATATGCATACTATGGTGCAGCTAACCAAACATGGATTTTCGAAGCTTGCAATGCATCATCAGAATCTACAAAACCAGAGGAAACAAAGCCAGAACAAACAAATAAAGATGCAATCAGTGCGAAAGTAACATCAGATTGGGGTAGTGGTGCTGTTGCAGACTTTACAGTAATAAATACAACAGGTAAAGATTTAAACAACTGGATATGTACATTTACAACAAATCGTAAAATCACATCTGTATGGAATGCAACAATTGTAGCAGAAGAAGGTAATACTTATACAATTACAGGTCCTAGCTGGCAAGCAAATTTAGGAGCAGGTCAAAGTTATACATTTGGTTGTCAATTAGAAAGTGGTTCAGGTGAAATTATTATAGCTAATGTAGTGCTTAAATAATAGTCTAATAAAATAATAAGTTGTTTAAAAGTAGCATAACACAAAAATTAAGTGTTCTTAAAATCTTAAAAATATGTGTTATGCTATTTTTTGTTTACCAATATTATAAATGACTATTGAATAAATTTTATGTAGTGGAAAATTTTGTATTATATAAAAATTATAAGTTTATAGAAAATTTTGAGAAGTGTGTGAATCTTATGGATTTAAAAAGTTTTGAAACAGTATATGAAATGCGTAGCATTAACCGTGCTGCCAAAAACTTATATATTAAGCCACAAGGCTTAGGAAGCATTATTAGAACGTTAGAAAAGAAATTAGATATTACTTTATTTGAGAGAAATCAACATGGGGTTACCCCAACAGCAGGAGCAGAATTATTACACAAACGCTCTGAAGGACTTATTGAACAGTTTGAAGAGATTCAAAATGAAATGGAACAGTTTAAAGATTAAGAGGTGAAATTGCGTGTAGGATGTGCCTGTGGTGCATTTAATGTGATGCCTTTTGAGCAGCTTCAAATATTTATGAAGAAGAATTCACAGATTAAAGTGGAACTTTGTGAATATAGCAATGAGGAAGTGAAGCAGCTTCTTTTAGCTTCAATGCTAGAATATGGATTTTATCATAGGGAGCTGGCAGAAACTAGGAATCAAAAGTGATAAGGCAGCAAGTTGCAGTGTGCTGAGCATTTTACAATGTATCATGAGCTTAGAAAGTGCTGTCATATGAAAGGTTTTGAAGCTAATATTATTGCTAAGACGGCAGATATTAATTTTCAACATAAATTATGTAGAAAGAAGATGGGTGTGGCCTTTTACCTGATTTTGTAAAGAAAGATTTCAATATGACTCATTTAAAGGCCATTCCTTTTAAGGAGAAGATAAAATGGGAACTTTAGGACTTGCTGATATACAAGGTGGATTTGGTCGTGTAACTATTCCTACAAACTTAGGAGAATTTCCACCGGTAGCACCATCAGCTATTCTACACCGCTGGCTTAATAAAACTTGTCGTCCTTTAACAAAAGAGGAGATTAGAAGCATTATAAAATCTTTCGGAGATGGTGCTTTTAATGCAAAACGTGTCGGATTTGATGAGGTTGAAATTCATGCTGTACACGAAAGCTATTTAATTGACCAATTCGCTATTTCTATGTTTAATCAAAGAACAGATGAGTATGGTGGAAGCCTTGAAAAACGCTTACGTTTAGCTAGAGAAATTGTAGAAGAATCAAATTAAGATGTGGAGAAGATTTCCCAGTAGCACTTCGCTTCAGTGTGAAGAGTATGATTAAAGATTGGCGTGAAGGAGCACTTCTAGGAGAAGAATTTGAAGGAAAAGGCCGTGACATTGAAGAAGGTTTAGAAGCCGCTAAATTATTAGTACAATATGGCTATGATGCATTAGATATAGATGTTGGTGCATATGGATAATTTTGATATGGCTTTAGAAGCATTTGAAAATGGAGATTGTGATATCATCAGTTTAGGTAGACCAGTACTCGCAGATCTTGATTACGTTAATAAATTACGTACAAATAGATACTGTGAAGTGCGACCATGTATTTCTTGTCAAGGAGCTTGTATGGGACGTATTCAAGAATTCTCTATGATTAACTGTGTTGTTAATCCACAAGCAGCTAGAGAACGTGTGACACGTTATGAACCAATTACAAAAGCTAAAAAAGTTGCTAATATCATGTACAGCATTTGGGATGCTTTTGAAGTAGCAAATCATATTTAATAAACGATGAAATAGATTCATATTAAGTGAATAGATAAAGAAAAAGAAGCTATGGTGAAGGAAAGCATGCACTATAGCTTCTTTTTTGATTATTTGGGATGTTATAAAGGTGATTCTTTTTACTTTAAAAGGTCCTAATTATTTAAGTTAGCAAGTAAATCAACGATTCTCTGCCTTAAAAGCGGGTGAACTTTATAAGGTGAAATCTGTGCAAGGGGTTCTAGGACAAAGCCTCTTTTATGCATTTCCGGATGAGGAATAATAAGCTGTGGGGAATCTGTGATTAAATCATCATAAAAGATGATATCTAAATCTAAAGTACGAGGTCCCCAGTGAATAAGGCGTTCACGTCCTGCAGCACCTTCAATCTCATGCAATAAATCTAGTAATTCATCTGGTGGAAGTAATGTACGTAGTTCGAGGCAGGCATTTAAGAAATCATCTTGTTCAAGATAGCCTACTGGCTTTGTACAAATAAAATCAGAAACCTTAGTGACCTCACAGTTAGGATTTTGTTTAAGTGCTAAAATGGCTTCCTCTAAATAGTTTTTTGTATTGCCTATATTAGAACCTAAAGCAATGATAGCTGTATGCCATTTTCTGGTGAGGCACACGGAAACATAATCTACAGGTAGACCAATAGGTGCCCAAGGTTTTTTAATCTCTAATGTGATTTCTTCAAGATTTTTAAAGTTTAAAAGTAGTTTATGAGCTAAATGTTCTGTTACGGTTTCAATAAGCTGATAAGTGTTTTCTTTCATAAACTTTGTAATGAATCCAGCCACTTCACCGTAATGAATAGAAGCGGTTAAATCATCTTTTAATCCAGCTTTTCTTACAGAAGTAAAAAGGGTAGCATTTATAATAAATTTTTGTCCAAGTACATTTTCTTCTTTAAAAACGCCATGGTTTGCAAAAACTTCTAGATTAGTAATTTTGATTTGATCCATGATATACCTCGGTTAATTAAGCGTTTAAGATAGCCTCACTCATAAGGAGGGCACGTTTATTTTCTTTTACATTATGTACTCTAAAGAAGCAGCAGCCTTTCATAAGTCCCATAATAGTTGTGGCTATAGTACCTTCGATACGTTCATCAGCAGGCAAGTTTAAAGCAAGGCCAATCATAGATTTTTTGAAGCACCTAGTAAGATTGGATAACCTAAAGTTTGTAAACGCTCTACTTGCTGCATAACTTTTAAGTTAGTCTCATAGTCTTTGGCAAATCCAATGCCTGGATCTACTAAGATTTTATCTTTCGCAATGCCTGCGCTTAAAGCAAGGTTGATGCTTTCTTGTAAATCTGATAAAACATCTTCCATAAGATTGTTATAACTGTCTGTAGTGCGATTATGCATTAGGCAGCAAGCGACCCCAGCAGTGGCTACAATGGATGCCATATTAGCATCATATTTAAAGCCCCATATATCATTAATTAAATCAATGCCAGAAGAGATGGCACTAAAGGCTACTTTACTTTTATAAGTGTCGATGGATAAAGGCGTATCAAAACGTGATTTAAGTGCTTCGATAACTTTGCAGACTCTTTCAATTTCTTCTGCGTCAGAAATCTGGGTATAGCCTGGTCTTGTAGATTCGCCACCTATATCAATAATATCTACCCCTTCTAATATCATTTGTTCAGCATGTTTTAAGGCAGCATCTAAGTTGTTGTATTTGCCACCATCAGAGAAGGAATCGGGTGTAACATTTAAAATTCCCATAATGTAAGCATGATGCTTTGTATCAAAATTTTTATTACCGATAATCACTTGTCATACACTCCTATACATAATTGTTTTATAATGATAATTTCCTATATAAAGGTTCCTTTAAAGTATAATTTCTAGATTTTTCTTTTCATTAGGCCAGTTACAAGTAGAATGTGCATTGCAAGCAAAGCACATTCTAGATTGTTTATCAGCTTCTTGAAAGAGAGCTATAATGCGTTTGGTTTCAGCGCTTATAGGCGCATTGGTGTCATCTACATCCAAAGTAAAGCCGCGATGATAGCGAATCATTTGTACAATGAGTTTAATTTCAGCATTTGTATAGCCACAGTCCTTTAAGATAGCTGGCGCTAACTGTGCACTTGCTTTCTCGTGAGGAATACTTTCTTTATATTGTTGAAATTTACCGATGTCATGGAGTAATGCTGCGGCATAAATGATGGACTGATCTAAAGAAATTTCTGCTGTTAGTATTTTGAGATAGGTTAGTCTGGCCACATCCATAAAATGACTCATATTATGCTTACAATAAATACGTTTGTTTTCACACGCTTTTATAGCATGTACATAGGCCATAAAACTTTTGTGCTTCAAGATAAGATTGACACGTTCCATTCTTTGTGTAATCAAGATAATCCTCCTAAAGTTTGATTTGATTTAATTATTATATATTAAAGTGAAAAAGTTGTAAAATCTTAATTTATTTAAATTCTTTTATTTGTAAATAATTAGCAAAAAAAGTTTCTTGACAATAATAACAATAAAGCAAAGTGGAATAGTTAGATTAAAGACAAAGTTATCACAATGGCGAGTATTCCAGTAGTTGCGGTAATTTTACTTGCTGCATTTTCATTAAATGTGGCGATTGAGGCAAGCCGTGCTGGTGAAAGTAGTAAAGGCTTCGCAGTAGTAGTTGCTGAAATTAAAAAATTATCTGAATAAACAAGTATAGAAACAAAAGTGATTGATAACCTTATCAAAGAAATTAATCAAAAAATTGATAAAGTACAATTAGTAAATAAAGCTGTAGTAAGTAATATTGATAGTACACTTGAGATTACAGACCAGTTTGCGAAAGCGGTTACAGATGTAACTAAGGCAACTCAAAGTAGTACAGGTGCAATTAATGAGTTATTTACAACAATCGAAGAACAAAATAAATCAGTTTTAGAGATTGCTAGTGTTGTAGGAGAAATTAGTGAAGAAGCTAAAGAAGTACAAGAACAAGCACAAATTACAACTGAGATTACAAATAAAGTATCTGAAGCGATGGTGGATAATATTGAAGAGATTGAGAAGCTTATGAAAGATACAACTCAATTAAAAACAGAAATTGAGTTCTTTAAAACAAATAATTAGTATTCAATACTATTTAATACATAGAGTTAGTGCCGAAGGCACAAAAATATAGAGTATAAAAGTTTCATAAAAGTAGGCTATTTAGTTGTTAAGTAAATAAGCGCTATTATCTTGGATTGTAGAAAATACATTAGCATTATTAGCATCTAAAGGTAATTTAATCATTTTATCATTTTTTGGATAAATATAGAAGCTTTATTAAGTGCGCTTGTTTTAATCTCAAATATGAATTCTGTAGCACTATTTACGTAAATGCTAGAGATAAGTGAATCATTTTGTGCATCTAAGTTTATTGAAGATAATAGATAAGGTCCGACTGAGTTAGCAGCGTATTGTGGGTTTTTAAAACTTGTATCTGTAAAAGATACTAAGATTGCTACAGTATCTTGATCAAAGTCAGAGAGATTAAGCTTGAAGTATTAGCTACAGAATAAGAAGCCATAGAGCTTGCAGTGCTATGTGGATTATTGAATGATGTACCTTCTAATGTTACTTTGATACCGATATGAGCTTTATAATATATAAGCTTGAACCTGTTGTCATAGAGTAAGGTGAAACACTTACCTTTACGTCAGGCTTAATTTGAATAGCAGGGCCAGTTGTTACCAAAGTTCTAGAAGGCGTTGTAGTGGCTGCAATTCTTTCTCTATGTAAGCGACCAGAATATGTGTCTAGAGGCCCTGCATAAATGTTAGAAAATGATCCAGTTACTAATAAATAAGTAATACGTTTGTTTATTATTAAAGCCTTTCTTCATAAGTTAAGTGTATTATTATATATTGTTAAAAAGTGTAAAAAATACCGATTATTATATTGGATAAAATAGGGTCTTGTTTTAGTTATATAAAATATTGGAAATATTATTTACAAAACATAGTGTTTAACTTATCATAGAATATATAAAAGAAGTACTAAGCAAGACGAGATTTAAAAATAGATATATTAATAAAGTTTGTATTAATAGAGGGAGATTAATATGAGTTTAAAAAACAAAAAGTATAAGATTGCAGTAGCTGGTACAGGATATGTAGGCTTATCTAATGCTATTTTATTAGCACAGCATCACGAGGTAGTAGCGGTAGATATTATGCCAGAAAAAGTGGCACTTATTAATGAGAGAAAATCACCTATTGTAGATAAGGAAATTGAAGAATATTTACAAAATCATGAGCTAAATTTGGAAGCAACATTGGATGCCGAAAGTGCTTATCAAGATGCAGATTTTATTATTATTGCAACACCAACTAATTATGATCCTGTTAAAAATTATTTTAATACAAGTTCTGTAGAATCGGTTATTGAACTTGTGACTAAACTTAATAGTACAGCAACTATTGTGATTAAATCAACGATACCAGTAGGTTATACAAAGAGTGTACGTGAAAAGTATCATAATGAACGTATTATTTTCTCACCTGAATTTTTACGTGAAGGCCGTGCATTATATGATAATCTTTATCCAAGCCGAATTATTGTAGGGAGGCCGGAAACAGAGGAAATGATGGCTGTTGCTGAAATCTTTGCCGGCTTATTAAAAGAAGGGGCTATCAAAGAAGAGGTAGAAATATTATTTACGGATTTAACAGAAGCAGAAGCTATTAAATTGTTTGCCAATACATATTTGGCCCTTAGAGTAAGTTTCTTTAATGAATTAGACACATATGCAGAAGTGAGAGGATTAAATAGTGGGGAAATTATAGAAGGAATAGGACTTGATCCTAGAATTGGTACACATTACAATAATCCAAGCTTTGGATATGGTGGCTATTGCTTACCTAAAGATACGAAACAACTTTTAGCTAACTATAGTGATGTGCCACAAAATATTATGACAGCTATAGTAGATGCCAATCGTACAAGGAAAGATTTCATTGCAGAACGTGTCCTTGAAAAAGCAGGATATTACGATAATGAAGATTCAAAACAAGGTATATAGGAGTAGATGGCATCCCTGGAAAGCAAGTAACTGTAGGGATTTATCGTTTAACTATGAAAGCTAATAGTGATAACTTTAGACAAAGTTCTATTCAAGGGGTTATGAAGCGAATTAAAGGCAAAGGTGTAAATGTGGTGATTTATGAACCAACCTTAGAAGAAGGCAGCATGTTCTTTGGCAGTGAAGTAATTAATAACTTACAAGTATTTAAAGAAAAATGTGATTGTATCATTGCTAATCGATATAATCCAGAGCTGGCAGATTGTGAGCAAAAAGTTTATACACGGGATTTATATAGAAGAGATTAGATATAAAAAGGCATCAGTATAAAACACTGGTGTCTTAATTTTTATATATTTTTAAAATTAATCATTTTATTTAAATATTCTTGAATATTGTAAAATGTATTATGCTTTTGCAAGCTTTTAACACAAAGCAAATGGTTGGTTTAAATAATAGCGTGGTAACTGAGACATTAACTAAAGTAGAGACTGCCCAAGATAGCTTATTAAATAAAAGGTGAGAAGTTAATTAGCCCCACAAACAAACTTAATAAGAGTGCAAGTAGCAACAGTTATGGTATGTTTATTAGATGTAGTGTACTAAACTGCATAATAGTTAATAACAAGTTATAAAAAAGCTGCTAATGAAGGGAAGACTTTCATTAGCAGCTTTTTTATGTGTATGTGAGCAAACTTAGAAGAGAGGCACCATGAAGTAAAGGGCTGAAATTGCAGGAATATCAGAGGGTGAACGAAAGGCTATGGGAAGCATAGGAGGTGTAGGAAGTGCTGGCATAATAAAAGGATCTTTATGGGTGTAAGTTATTGTTTTTAAGCCTTCCTCCCCATTTTCAGCAATGATATAACTATATTCTTCTCCAGATAGAGATTGCCAAGTAAGTTTTTTCATGTGGCATGCCACATGGAAAATAAGTTGAAATGACTAATGTTTGATTATGAAGGGTTTCAAAACTGCCAAGTGTTTGAAAATCATCAAAAGAATCTGTTTGTTCATTATAAACTAATCCAGTAAGCTTGACATTTTTAATAGTACCAATAACCTTAACTTCTAAATATTCACCATAGCCCATTCCCTGAAGTGTTAAAGTGTCTCTATCTTTTAATGAAGTTGGCTTTTTATAACAAGGTGTGAGTTTGATAAAGGTTTGAGAAAGTGTGTTAGAAAAAGAAGTAAGTGAGTGGGCAAATATAGGAAATGTTAGAAAACAGCTAAATAGCAAAAGTAAGCTATATATTAAGAGAAATTTAATAAAAATACATAAATACCGCTTCATTATAATCACCTCATTGATAAGTAGTCCTAACTTTAGTCTATGAAAATATAGAAATAAATATGAGAAAATAGTATAAATGATAAACGCATAGATTTGTCTCAAATTGCAAAAGTTAAAGCTAGACAATAATTTAGTGAGGTAAAATTATGAATGAGACAAATGTTACAATAAGTGCCAATGAGCTTTTGGTACTTTTGGGCGTCGTTGGGATAATCGGAATTATAGGAGGCTGGTTAAGTCATAAAATTAAAATACCAGATGTAGTAATTTATTTACTAGCAGGTATAATTGCTGGGCCTATATTTTTTAATTTTATCAATGTGACAAGCTTTCCAGTAGCTAATGAAATCATTGTTAGCTTTGGCTCTTCATTCATCTTATATGAAGGGGGGAGGGAAGTGAAGCTCAAGGTATTAAGCGAAGTTAAATATACAGTGGCATTATTGGCCACAGTAGGGGTAGTTATTTCTATGTTGATTGTAGGGATAGGTGTTTATTTAATATTTGGGGTACCATTTATATATTGTTTATTATTAGGTGCTATTATTGCGTCTACAGATCCAGCCAGTTTGATTCCTGTATTTAGCCAAGTAGACATTAAAAAAAGCTGAAACAAACAGTTATTAGCGAATCAGCTTTTAATGATGCAGTAGGTGCTATTTTGGTAACTACACTGATTTCAATTGTTGTATCAAGAACTTTTGTAGCAAGTAGAAGTGTAATAGAACTTTTAATTATGGTGTGTGTAGGTGCCATTGTGGGTATTGCTACAGGTTTTATTTCGGAGTTAGCTTCAGCAGAAAAGGTTTATGGGATTTTTAGAGAATTTGGACCTATTATTTCTGTACTAGAAGTTATTTTTGCTTATGAAATTGCAGAATCATTACATGGTAGTGGCTATATGTCTGTATTTATAGCGGGACTCATTTCAGGAAATAAAGCAAGATTTGGATTATGGGCACCTAAAGAAAGCTTTGAATCAGCTACACATTTTAGAGAAAATATAGCGACACTTTCTAGAATGGCTATTTTCGTTGTTTTAGGAACACAAGTGGATATAGATATTTTAGTTTCTTATGCATCACGAGCTGTTTTAGTTGTACTCATTTTAATGTTTGTAGCAAGACCAATTGTTATTTTAGTTTGTGTTGCATTGGACCGTAAAGCAAAATGGCAGAAAAATGAACTTTTATTTATGATGTGGGTCAGAGAGACAGGCGTTATTCCGGCAGCTTTATCTGGTGTAGTGAGTTCTATGAGGATTGCAAATTATGAAATGATTTCATCTGTGGTTTTTATGACTATCTTAATTACCTTATTATTACAGGCAAGTACTACAAAGTGGATTGCTAAGAGATTAAATGTATTAGAAAAGTAAATGCATTAAATCAAATATAAAAGTGAATAATGATGATAGAGGAGTATTGGCATTAAGTAGCATATGCTCCTTTTTATATAAGTATATTAAAAATAAATTTACATAAAAAATTAAATAAGTTAAAATATATTATATAATTATTGAAAATAAAAACATATCACCATTTATAAAAGGATATTATTTAGAAGGAGGAGAAGTTTATGAAGATTAAGTTGATTTTTTTGGGCGATGAAGTAGTGGATTTAAGAGAAGCAGGATTAATGTATGGTTTGAAATCAACGCATTATTATAAAAAGGTATCAACTGATCTTTATGAATATGTCCATGTAAAACAAGCTGAAGTCAAAGCACTTTATCATGAAGTAAGCATTAAAAGTGAAATGACTGTACTAGTGGTATTAGAAACTTTAAATGAAGAAAGTATAGCTATTATTAAAGACTTAAAGACAAGGTATTTAGGTAAACTTCATGCATTTATAAAAGATTTAGGTGCGAATAAAGCGGCGGAACTTAAGGTGTTAAATCAAGCCTATAATTATGTACCAGATATAGGAATTAAGGAACTGGTGAAACAAATCTTTAAAAACTGGCAATATGTTTATACATTACCATGTGTGACGCTGAATTTATATAGTAAAGATGAAGTTGATTTAATTAAGATTAGTGAGATTGAAGATGTGTTTTATGACTATGTAGGTGAAGAAACAAAATTTATACTTAACTGGTATAAGCATGATAGCGCAGGTGAAGAAGTGTATTTTTTAGCTGAAGGAAGTCAAAATAATTAAATAAAAATTAAAGAAGATATCGTGTTTTAGCGATATCTTCTTTAATTTTTATAAACATCTAAGAACTTTACATAAATTGATATTATTGGTGAATTGAGATAAAATTAAAGAGAATGAAATGTTAAAGTTAGCTGTGTGTGCTACGATTTTATATGGGGAAAAGAGTTATATTGTAGGTATGACATTATGTTTTGGTTCAATAGGTTCTCATTTGACACCATTACTATTTTGTAAGGAAGTGTAGGGAAAGAGCATATAAACATATTGGTATCATGTCCACCAAGCATTGCGCCAAGTAAATTTGTGCAGTACTTGAAAGGAAGAAGTTTTAGATTATTACAAGAGCAATTTCCTGAATTGCAGAAAAGGTATTGGGGACAACATCTATGGGCAAGAGACTACTTTTGTGCAACAGTAGGAAATATAACAGAAGAAATGATGAGAAATTATATTGCTAATCAGGAAACTGATGAGAAAGATCAAATCTTCAAGATAGAAGATGAGTTTCAGTCATGATAACAAGCTTAAGCTTAGGTCTTTGAGAAGACTGAAGTCTTACATAGCGACTTTTAGTCGCACACATTTATGTGTAATTCCACCTACTTTAGTAGATTGGTTGTTTAAAAGGTTTTGAAGCACTTTTAAGATGGAAATCAGAAGAATTTGGGTTTGTTTTACCAGCTGATTTTATTCCGTTAGCGGAGAAGAATAGCCATATTATTCAAATAGGCGAATGGTTTTTAGAAACAACTTGCATACAGTTTAAAAAGATGTTAGAAGAATATGATACAAAGAAAGTATTATTCATTAACAATTTCTGTACTTAAATGAAAAGGAATGCGATTATGTGCAAGGATACCTCTGAGGAAGACCAGTGATAGAAGCGGATGTTAATGCATTATTAACGGCATTGGCAGAATAAGATTCTAGAAAACAGAAGCAGGCTAGCAGGGGATGAAGAAAAAGATACTACTGAGCTTAAGTATAATAATCACGTTCTTGGGTATAGGAATAATTAAATAAGAAAGTGACCTTAACTATATAGTAAATGTGGTAGTTGGAAAGGCAGAAAAAAGTAGTGAAGAAGAAACATACATTACAGGTATATTAAGAGAGCATTTCCTATTTATCTAGAGAAATCTATGAGAATATATTGCTGATTATGAATAAATTGTATTTTGAAAATTATTATATTAGTGAAGAAAATATAGATGAAGCAATGTAAGTATTACAAAGGGTAGAAGTATATAAAAGTGAAACTAAGCAGATTGGAAAATATACATTAAAGAGATTAGTAAGTGCATTAGATAAATCTGGGCAGTATGAAGGAGCTAATCGATATGAAGCAGAGCTTGTAAAGTATTATACTGCAGCGTCTGAAGTATTAAATATTGATTATGAATTATATTTCCTAATAGGGATAGTAAGTATTTTGACAATAAATATAGCATTTAATAAAAAGGGAGAGCAAAGAGCTAATAATATCATTAATATGATAACAGTAGGCAGTGAAAATAATGTAAAATACGAAAAAGTTAATTCTAAAAGAAGAGAAGGATTAAAATTGCAATGGGTGAGTTAGATGGTATATAAGAAGAATTACAAAATATTGAAAAAACAAATAGAAGAACTTCAAATTGTAAGGTACTTAGGAATCAGTGCAAATTATAGTATGGCTAGAGCAGAACTTGCCCATGCAGAAGGCAATATAGAAGGAGTTATGAAATTTTATACTAAGGCCTTAGAGGCAGAAGATAGATTGTTTAGGAAAAGAAGTCATTAATATGCTCAATGAAGTTGGCGCATATAAGCAAAGCAGCAGTTACTATGAACAGCCACAGCAGTGGTATGAGCATGAAGCAGAAACGATTAATAAGGGCTATTTTGATTATGTAGTGTATAAATATGAGTATATTAGTGTATATGCCAATTATAAATTGTTATGTGCCCAAATGGCACAGGTGAATGGTGATATAGAGGTGGCAATAAATTTTTATAAAGAAACTTTGACTCTAAATGAAATGCCATTTACTAAATATACTTTAAACAAGCTAATTAGTCTATTAAGTGAATATGAGAGATATGAAGAGGCCAATGAATATAAAGCAGAGTTGATTAAACATTATGGTCAAGAGGCTACTACATTGGGACAAGATTATTCTGATTATGCACTTTATAAATATGAGTATAATCAGAATATTTTAAAAGAGACAAAATTTAAAATACGTATGTATATTTATGTAATTTTTGTGGCGTGCCTTGTGTTAGGAGGTATTATTCGCTTTTATTTAAGGAATAAAAAGCTTGTAGAAGTGAGTAGATTAGATGGACTTGCGAAAGCCTATAATAGAAGATATTTTGAAGAATATTGTAATGCCTTAAAAGCAGGAGAAACAGCATTTGCTATTATTATATTTGCTATCGATTATTTTAAAAAGATTAATGGCACCTATGGGCATTTAGTAGGCGATTATACTATTAAACAAGTTGTAGAAATTAGTAAACAAGTCATACTAGATCAAGGAAAAGTCTTTAGATATGGCGGTGAAGAATTTGTAGTCATTGTAGAGAATAAGACTATAGAAGAAGTAAGACAAATAGCAGAAGCTATCAGAAAAAGTATAGAAGACTATACTTGGGAAAATGAAATGCATGTTACAGTAAGTCTTGGAGTGAAAGAAACAACCCATGATTTGCGAGACATTTTTAATAGTGCGGACCAAAACTTATATGTAGCTAAATCAAATAGAAGAAAACAAGTGATAGATACTAGACTAGTATCAGCAATGCATTTGGCGAGTTATATTGCTATTAATATAGGAAGTGTTGAGGGTATCTTCTTATTTTTTTGGATTGTGGTAGAATGGGCATGATATGTTAGAAGACAATAGGATAATAGGTAGGAGCGTGTAGACATGAAGGATTTAACAAAAGGAAGTCCTAATAAACTTATTGTGCAGTTTGCAATTCCTATTTTGATTGGGAATTTGTTTCAACTGTTTTATAGTTTAGTGGATACAAGAATCGTAGGAAGTACGCTGGGAGATAAGGCATTGGCGGCAGTTGGAGCTACTAGTACTTTAAATAATTTGATTATAGGATTTTTAATAGGACTTACTAATGGATTTGCTATTATTGTAGCGCATAGATTTGGTGCTAAGAAATATGATAGTATGCGCAAAGCTATAGCAGGCACTTTAAAGCTTGGCATTTTAATTGCTTGTATTTTAACAGTACTTAGTATAACCTTTTTAACAATTATTTTAAGATGGCTTAATATGCCAGAAGAACTTATGGCAGATGGCAGTTTATACATACGCGTTATTTTAATGGGAATGAGTGCAGCTATGCTTTATAATGTATGTGCCAGCATTTTACGTGCCATAGGCGATACAATGACACCACTTATGTTTTTAATTGTTTCAACTGTATCCAACGTATTTTTAGATTATTTATTTATTTTAGGCTTTAAAACAGGTGTAGAAGGCGCGGCGTATGCCACAGTTATTTCTCAAATAGGAGCGGCTATATTATGTTTCTTATATATGTGGAAGAAATATCCGATTTTACATTTAAGCAAAGAGGCATTCAAAGGAGAAGAAGGCCTTACAAAAGAGCTTTTAAGTTCAGGTCTTTCTATGGGACTTATGCAATCATTTGTTTCCTTTGGAACTGTAGCACTTCAAAGTGCAATCAACACATTAGGAACCAATACAATTGTAGCCCATGCAGGTGCTAGAAAAGTGACAGAAATATTTATGCTACCATTTAGTGTACTGGGAATGACTATGGCAACTTATTGCTCACAAAATTTAGGAGCAGGTAAACCAGAGAGAATTAAAAAAGGATTATGGCAAGCTTTAATAATGGCTTGGGCATGGTGCGCTTTAGTAGTTATTGCAAGTTATACAATTGCACCAATATTAATTAAAGGCATTACAGCAACTAAAGTAGATGAAGTTGTAGAGACAGGAAGTTTATACTTACGTATTGATACACTTTTATATTTTGTACCAGCAGTTATTTCTATTATTAGAAATTCACTTCAAGGTATAGGCGATCGTATTACACCAATCTTCTCAAGTTTCATTGAGCTCATAGGCAAAGTGATTATCGCCATCTGGCTCACACCAATTCTCAAATACATGGGCATAATCTTAGCTGAACCAATCGTCTGGATACTGATGGTCATTCCACTTATAATCAAAATATTCACAACTCCAAAACTCAAAACTACCGAACCAATAGAAGAGGCTATATCACAATAAAAAATAAGATGATTTATAAATCACTTCATAAATAAAGAGGTACTGCAAAATAAAACCATGCAGTACTCTTATTTTTATATACGATACTAATCTACCTGTGGAGTGATTTGATGATAACCTTAGTGAAGAGAAGCAATGCGTTTTTAGGTCGAGTGTCCGAGCAAAGCGAGTTTTCGACCGTTGCATTGCTTCTCAAACTTAGGCTATCACAAATCACGGAAGGTGTAGTTAGTAGCAACGACTACTCCTGCGGCCTATTTATCCCAATCTTACAAAGAGATGTCCATAAAGATTCCTAATGTTGCTAATGAGCAATAATAGTTACCTAGGGCTCTAGGATTTTTGGCGAGTTTCATAAAGTCCTCATATGTAGCATTATTGTATTCTGATGATTTTGTAGCAAGTGCTTTGTTTTGCTCTGTTATAAGTGTAGATTTAACTGTATTTGTTGCCATTTTTGTACTAACTTCTGTACGGCTGGCTGTGCTACTTAAAGTACGTTTGGCAAATGTATTATTTGTAGCTAAAGCTTCACTTAATTTCTTTTCATCAAGTTTTAATGTACCATCAGTTGCTTTTTGAATACCAATACTAGCAAGATTGCCTGCACTTACAGTAGTAGTAATATCGTTAGAAGCCTTAAGTGTATTAAGACGTGTTGTATTACTATTAGAATTAGCATCTAAGAACTTGGTTGTACTATTATAGGCAGCTACATAATTTTTAGTAGCAGCTACAATATCAGAAGAGTTTTCTTCCGTAGCTGTTAAAGTGGATTTAAGTTTAGTGGTAGCCTTATCTAAATTTGAATAGTTTGTATCAAAGGTAGATAAAAATTTGCTGGCAGAAGTAGTAGTTTCTGTAGAAGCTACTTGGTTTGGATGAGATGTACTTCCATACTTAGCTACAATAGCATATTTGCTAAGGGTATTATAGTGTCCGATTTGAGACATAAAAGTAGAAGTAGAAATACTTGTACGATTAGCAAATATGTTATTTGAATAAATACTATTTCCATAGCCTGAAATATTCATATCAATCACCTCCTTTATTTGTATATCGGAAATATAAAATAATAGAATATATTGGAATGAACTTAATATAATTATAATGTAATAGTGCCTAGCAAAGTGAATGTTGTCTATTTTATGGAGGAGATGATTACTGTGAGCAAAGAGAATAATAATTGGCTTGTTAAATTGGATTATGGTTCTAAGAAAAAGCTTACAACTAGGAAGAGTAAAAAAGAGGCACAAACAATGGTCTTTATTAATACAAAAGTAAAAAATATAGACTATGAAAAGGAAGTAATCTTTCATTATCGCGACAGTAATTCAAATGAGTGGAAACGACATGCTGCTAAATTTAAAAAGATGATTAATGATGAAGAAGAAATCTGGAGCGATATATTGAAGTTTAAAGGTGAGTATGTAGAGTATGCCATTCAGTATGAAGTAGGCGGAAATACATACTGGGATAACAATGGCGGAAAAAACTATAAAACCTACAAAGATGGTGCAACAATTAAATAAGATAGAGAAAGAGAATATTACAAAATAAACTGGTACCTATAGATTAGATACATAGAAAAAGTGTGCGTAGTCTATAGGTACTTTTTGTGTATACTTATAAATGACTTGGAGGAAATACGGGATTATGAGTAATTTAAACGTTTATTTATAGAAGATTATTTACGTGAAAAATCTCCTAAATGAAATTATTGAATGCCAAGATACTAAAAATCAAGCTATTAGAGAAGCAACTAGAACTGTTAAAAAAAATTAGACGTGATAGAAAGGAGACTGGTAAACAACAGCTTAAATCTAACAAATCAAGAAACATATAAACATAGAAAAATGGCTAGAGCAACTAAAGAACATAGAGTAGTCCCAAACTTACTTAATAGAAACTTTAAGCAAGGTATACCTGAGAAAGTATTATCAACTGATATTATATATCTGCCATATGGTAATAACTAGATGGCTTATTTATCATGCATAAAAGATGGAAGTAGTAATGATATTTTTGTCCATTATGTTTCTGGGCGTATTACACTTGATATTTGCAACAATAACTATAGAGAAGCTTATTAAAGCTCATAAAGATGAACTGCATAAGGATGCATTTATTCATTCGGCTCAAGGCGTTCATTATACAAGTCCAAAGTTATTAAAGGAAAATAATCTAGGCCAATCAATGTCAAGACGTGGTAATTGTTAGGATAATGCACCTCAAGAATCTTTCTTTGGACATATGAAAGATGAGATAGATTTTAGTGCATGTAACACTTTAGAAGAAGTCATTACTGCAGGTGATGAATATATAGAATACTATAACAATCATAGAAGCCAATGGGGATTAAAAAAGATGACTCCTAAACAATATAGAAGCCATCTTTTAAATCTTGCTTAATCTCTTTTTTATTGTGTCCTTGACAAAGGGTCCAGTTTAAAAATGTCCTTTTTTTATATTTGAAAATATAAATGAATAGTAGAATTATATGATTTTTATAGAAATATAAAAAGACTTGACAAAATCTTAAAAAAAAAAGATACTATAGTAGTACTAGATAAAACTACTATGACGAGTAGGGATTAGTAGTTCGTAATTAATTTATAAAAATTACATATAATATCTGTATAAGAAAGGGGATCTATATGAGTAAAATTAGAGTAGGAATTGTAGGATATGGAAATGTAGGAAGAGGTGTAGAGGTTGCACTTAGACAAAATCCAGATATGGAGCTTGTAGCAGTATTCACAAGACGTGCACCAGAAACATTAACAATTCAAACACCTTCAGCAGCAGTAGTATCTATGGATGATATTAAATCATATACAGATAAAGTTGACGTAGTTATCTTATGTGGAGGTTCAGCAACTGACTTACCAGTTCAAGGACCAGAAATGGCTAAATTATTTAACACAATCGATAGTTTCGATACACATGCAAGAATTCCAGAGTACCATGCAAGTGTAGAAGAAGCGGCTAAAAAAGCTGGCAAAACAAGTATTATTTCAGTAGGGTGGGATCCAGGTTTATTCTCAATGATTCGTATGATGTCAGGTGCTATCTTACCAATGGGTGAAGATTACACATTCTGGGGTAAAGGTGTAAGCCAAGGACACTCAGATGCTATCAGACGTGTTAACGGTGTTAAAAATGGTATCCAATACACAATCCCTGTAACAGAAGCAATCGACAAAGTTAGAGCTGGTGAAAACCCAACACTTTCTACAAGAGAAAAACACACAAGAGAATGTTTCGTAGTAGCAGAAGAAGGTGCAGATAAGGCACAAATCGAAAGCGATATCAAAAATATGCCAAACTACTTCTCTGATTATGATACAACAGTTCACTTCATCACAGAAGAAGAACTTAAAGCTAACCACAGCAAAATGCCACACGGTGGATTTGTATTTAGAAGTGGTATAACAGGTGTAAATGAAGAACACAAACAAATCATTGAGTTCTCATTAAAACTTGATAGTAACCCAGAATTTACAGCACAAGTATTAGTAGCATATGCGCGTGCAGCTGTAAGAATGAACAAAGAAGGAAACACTGGTGCTAAAACAGTATTCGATGTACCTCTTTCTTACTTATCAGCTAAATCTTCAGCAGAGCTTATCAAAAACTTATTATAATACCCTTTATAAAATCTCAAATAGCATGTATAATCAGATAAGAAAGTACATGTTAAGGAGAAAGATATGTATCAAGAAGAACCATATGAATTATTTGAAGGCGATATTAGAAAGTTAGACGAGCTTATTAGTCAATTAGAACTTTGGAGTGATGAATATACAGTCAATCACAAAAAAGAAGAAGTAAGACTTCCAGAATATATGGACTTACATGAAAATCTAGAAGAACTTAAAGGTGGGCTGAAAGCTTTTATTGATGAAAGACGCGCAGAAAACGACGAAAAAATCGAAGCTTATGCAACAAGTATTGTTGGAAAACTTGAAAAATATAAAGAAACAGAAGAAGTGATTCATGAATGGATTAGAAATATTAAAAATGTATATGTAATTGTTATGAAATCACCAATTCTTGAGAAAAATAGAGCGTATATTAATGATATTATGAACGCTTAGTAAGGAGCTATAAGCCAACTTAATCTTGGTTTATAGCTCCTTTTGTTAAGATATAGTCAATATATTATATTGTAAAAGTTAACATATGAATAATATAATGTAGTAATGATAGAGAAAGAAGGGGAAAATGTAATTTTATATAAAAATAATAGGAAATGAAGAAACAGCAAGTAAAGTAACAAAATAAATGCTTGGTCTAATAGGAATAGTTGTTATACCACTAGGACAATGCATTCCATCAAATTGGAAGCCTAAGGAAGGCTATACACTTACTAAAATAGACTTAAATGGTGTTCCAATTGAACGTCTTACACCAAAAGGCGGTGGAAATGGAAAATTAATAGTTCTCTTACATGGCGGTGGATATGTATGGCCATTAACAGATAGAGAAAGAGAATCGGCTATTACATATAGTGAGTTGGTAGACGGTGCAGAAGTCATTAATGTGGATTACCGTATAGCCCCAATAGATGTTTTCCAGCAGCATTAGAAGATTGCGTTGCAACGTATAAATGGATTTTAAAGCAAGGCTATAAAGGAAAAGATATTTTACTTATAGGCGGATCAGCAAGAGCTGGACTTGTACTTTCTTTGCCACTTTATTTAAAAAATCATGGTATTGAAATATCTAAAGCTTGTGTAGCCATGTCACCATGGCAGATTTAGATGATAAATCATCATCAAGACAGATCAATTTAGAAAAAGATGTACTATTGCAGATCAGGTTTAAAAACATAATTATGCAGGGGAATGGGATTTGAAAACACCTTATTATGGAGATTATACAGGTTTTCCAGATTTACCAGAAAGTAAAATGGCTTGGAAAGAAATTAGAGATTTTATGAGAGAGCAGCTTTCGAATTAGATAAATAAAACAGCCCTAAAGTATTTTAGAATGTATAATGGTAGTAATTTTAGGCAAACCTTTAAAGTGAGAGTTAATCGACTTAAATAATTAAATGAATGCCTTGCGCATGGTGAAAGGAATGACAGTTAGAATGAAAGTTAACTTTAAAGGAACTGAAGTAACACTTCAAGGACATCATGTAGAAGTAGGAGAATCAGCACCAGATTTTAATGTGGTGGATAAAAATTTACAAACTGTAAAAGCCAGCTCATTTCAAGGGAAACGCATTTATGTCAGTGTACCTTCTGTAGATACCTCTGTATGCGATATGGAGATTCGACGTTTTAATGAAGAAGCAACTAAATATAAAGATGCAAAAGTCTATGTAATTTCAATGGACTTACCGTTTGCACAACAAAGATGGTGTGGCACTAGCGGTGTAGCTAATGTAGAAGTTTTATCTGATTATAAATATAGAAATTTTGGTCAAAATTTCGGCACTTATATAGAAGAACTTGGTCTTTTAACAAGAGCTATTTTTGTAGTAGATGCTAATGATGAAGTGATTTATGTAGAATACTGCGAAGAAGTGGGCAATGAACCAAATTATGAAGCAGCTTTAGCAGTGTTATAATTTTAAATTCCTTTATTTGCAAAAACTTATAGACCTATATAGAAAAGTGGTGTTATAGTGAAGAGAGTAAAGTATAAAGAATAGAGGATTTAGAACATGGGAAATAAATTGACACATTTTGATCAACATGGCAATGCTGTCATGGTAGATGTATCTGAGAAAAGTGTTACAACACGTATTGCAACGGCTCAAGGAAGATTAAAGTAAATCAAGCTGTATTTGATGCTATCGTCAATGAGACAAGTAAGAAAGGCGATGTTTTGGGTGTTGCCCGTGTCGCAGGTATTATGGGTGTAAAGAAAACATCTGAACTTATTCCAATGTGTCACCCGCTTATGATTACAAAGTGTCATGTGGAATTTGAGTTAGATGCGGAGCATTTAACAGTTATAGCAAGCTGCACGGTAAAAGTAAATGGACAAACAGGGGTAGAAATGGAAGCCTTAACAGGGGTAAATATTGCACTTCTTACAATTTATGATATGTGTAAAGCTATAGATAAAGGTATGATTATTAGTGATGTATGCCTTATGGAGAAGCAAGGCGGTAAAAGTGGACACTATATAAGAGAAGAGGCTTAAGTAGTGAATACTCAGGTGAAAAATGGACCTAAAGTATTTGCCGTAAGCGGCATTAAAAACTCTGGGAAAACAAATTTAGTAAGTAAGCTTGTAACTGTTTTAACTCAAAAAGGCTATAAGGTAGGTGTCATTAAACATGATGGCCATGATTTCAAGGCAGATCACGAAGGGACGGATAGTTATAGACACAAAGTCGCTGGTGCTCAAAATGTCATCGTCTATTCTGAGACGAAGTTTATGATGATACAAGATGTAAAAGAACCTACCATTGAGGAGATGATTCAGTTACAGCAGAATATGGATATTATTATTTTGGAAGGTATGAAATATTCTAGTTTCCCTAAAATAGAAGTTGTACGTAAGGGCATTAGTCAGGAAACTGTCTGTGACCCGTGTACATTATTAGCAGTAGCTACAGATGTAGAAATGGAAGTTGGAGACATACCAATTGTTAATATAAATGACTTAGAGGGTATTTTAAAAATTGTATTAGACTATGTTCAAAAATAAATAAGATAAATGATTAATATGGGATATAAAAAGAGGCATTATGAGAAATCATAGTGCTTCTTTTTGAATACAAGTTTATTTTTTAGTATATAATATAATGGGATTTTGAAAATTAAGGAGATAGATATGAAAAAGCTATTAATTGTGGAAGATAATGAAAAGTTAAGGAATGAAATAGGGGTTTTCTTTAATAATAATGGGTTTGAAGTAGAAGTGGTGACGGTTTTTGAGGATGTAAAGGAGCAGATTTTAAGAAGTGAAGTGGATTTGATTTTATTAGATATTAATTTGCCTGGGGTGGATGGTTTGTATTTATGTAGGGAAGTGCGTAAGGCTAGTGATGTGCCAATTATTATTATTACGAGCCGTAATACAGAATTAGATGAACTCATTAGTATGAACTATGGGGCAGATGACTTTATTACGAAGCCTTTTAATACGCAGATTTTATTGGCACGCATGAATAATATTTTTAAGCGTATAGATAGAAGCTCTGGGACACGTATTGATGCTGGAAGGTTTATAATTGATGTGACTAGAAGTAGCTTTATTCATAATGGGGAAGAAGTAGAACTTACACGTAATGAGTTTAAAATTTTATATTTATTAGTAGAAAAGAAGGGAAGCATTGTCTCAAGAGATGAGATTATGAATGGCTTATGGGATAGTGAACTCTTTATAGATGATAACTCCCTAACAGTAAATATTAATAGACTACGTAATAAACTTAGAGAATCAGGGCTTGAAAATGTTATAGAAACTAAGAGAGGACAGGTACATAATCAAATGAGTTTTTTAGCGTATTTAAAGGATAAGCAGGGGTATTTAATAGCCATGTGTATAGGTATGGGTATTTCAGAGGGGTATTTATGTATCTTTAGTATGAATCTATTTTTGAAGCTTTTAATAGGGATGATTTTTTTAGGCAGTACGTTTATGCCACTTTTGGGAGAGTATTTAAAAAAGCTAAGATTTTATACTTATTTAAAGAAGGCAGAAGAAGGGCTGGATAAGAAATATTTATTTACAGAGCTTATTAATCGGCCTGATTTTCTAGAAGGACAGATTTATTATGATGCAGCAGTAGAAGTCAATCATAATATGAGTGATGAAATCAATTTGTATAAACGTAATATTAGGGAGTACAAAGAGTATATAGAAATGTGGGTGCATGAGGCTAAAACTCCTATTGCTACTACGAAACTTATTATTGAAAATTATCCAAGTAGTGTGACAGAAAACATTGGGGAGGAAATCGAAAAATTAGAAAATTATATTGAACAGGTTTTATATTATTCCAAGATTGATATGGTAGAAGAGGATTACAAGATTACAAAGTATCATTTGAAAAATATTGTACATAAAGTAGTGATTCACAATAAGAAAGCCCTTATAGGTGGAAAGATTAAAATGGATTTACATGACCTAGATTATGAAGTTCAAACAGATGCAAAATGGTTAAGTTTCATATTAAATCAAGTCATTAATAATAGCATTAAGTATGGAAGAGCGGAAGGAGCTTGTATTGAGATTTATGGAGAAAAAGCTCATCAGCAGCTTAAGTTGATTATAAAAGATAATGGCATTGGTATCAAAGAAGAGGAGATTAAGAAAGTATGTCAAAAAGGGTTTATAGGTACTAATGGACGTAGAAATGAGGCCTCTACAGGTATGGGGCTATATATATGTCAGAAGCTGATGGAAAAAATGCAGCACAATATGCAGATTACTTCTAAGCTTAATGAATATACAGCTGTGACCTTGATATTTCCATTAAGCAGCTATTTTTTATTAGAAGCATAATTCTTATATATAAAGCAGTATGTCATGTTTCTTACAAATATGTAAGATTAGCTTAAGGCGGAGCAATGGTCTGTAAGGTATGGATACTTTATACTGTGATTATCAAATAAGTAAAGGAGTAAGCAAAATGGAAATAGTATTACAAGTAAATGGAATTGAAAAGTATTATGGTAATAAGAACAATCTTACAAAGGCCATAGATCATATATCTTTTAACGTAGAACAAGGTGAATTCATTGGAATTATGGGGGCATCGGGAAGCGGTAAGACAACGCTTTTAAATTGTATTTCTACTATAGACCGTGTTACAAGTGGTGAAATTAAAGTAGGTGGCAAAGATGTCACAAGGCTTAAGGGCAATAATTTAAATAAATTTAGAAGAGATGAGCTTGGTTTTATCTTTCAAGACTTTAATTTACTTGATACACTAACAGCTTATGAAAATATTGCATTAGCACTGACAATCCAAAGAATTAGTGCTAAAATGATTGATCAAAGAATTAAGGATGTAGCCAAGAACTTAAATATCACGGAGGTCTTAAATAAATATCCTTATGAAATGTCAGGGGGACAAAAACAAAGGGTAGCTTGTGCAAGAGCACTTATTACAAATCCTAAAATGATTTTAGCAGATGAGCCAACAGGGGCATTAGATTCTAAGTCTGCTAGAAACCTACTTGAAAGTATGGAAGCTATGAATAATACACTAGATGCCACTATTTTAATGGTAACCCATGATGCTTTTTCAGCCAGTTATTGTAGCCGTATTTTATTTATTAAAGATGGCCGTATCTTTAATGAGATTGTTAAAGGAGACGATAGCCGCAAAGAATTTTTCAGCCGTATTATGAGTGTGCTTGCCTTATTAGGAGGTGAGGGAGATGTACTTTAAGCTTTCAATGAAAAATATGCAAAAAAGCTTCAAAGACTATGCGATTTACTTTTTAACACTTATTTTTGGCGTATGTATCTTTTATACTTTTAACTCTATAGGTTCACAAAGTGCCATGTTTAAACTTTCATCAGCTAAAAATGAAATGGTTCAAAACCTGGTTTTAGTGATGCAGCCTATTTCAGTAGTGGTTTCTGTGATTTTGGCTTATCTTATTGTATATGCCAATAACTTTTTAATCCGCCGTCGTAAAAAAGAGTTTGGTCTTTATCAAACATTAGGTATGGGCAAATGGCATATTGCACAGATTTTATCTTTTGAAACACTTATCGTAGGAATCTTATCTTTAGGTGTCGGTTTATTAATTGGGGTCATAGTTTCACAGGGTGTATCCGTAGTCATTGCTTATATGTTTCAAGCTGATTTAAGGGACTATACCTTCACATTTTCCAATGATGCCTGTATTAAAACATGTATCTATTTTGCAATTATGTATCTTTTAGCACTTGTATTTAATATGATAACAATCTCACGTTATAAACTCATTGATTTATTAACAGCAGGACAAAAGAATGAAACATTAAAGGTGAGAAATCCTTATATCACACTTATGCTCTTTATATTAGCCATTGGACTTATTGGCACAGCTTATTATTTATTAATAGGTGCAGGCGCACTTAGAGGGGGCAGCCTTACAACAATGAGTGTCATGTTTATTACAGGTGCTTTAGGCACTTATTTCTTATTTGCTTCTTTATCAGGTTTCTTATTACGTATGGTACAAATGAATAAGAAACTTTATCTGAAAGATTTAAATATGTTTGTATTAAGACAGTTTAATAGCCGTATTAATACGACAACTGTGTCTATTACAATAATCTCATTAATGTTACTTTTGACAATAGGGATTATGTCCTCAGCACTTTCAATCATTGGTACGTTCAATCAAGATTTATCAACGAATAATTTAACAGACTTTTCAGCATTAGCGTATGTGGAGGATGAGAAAGACCGTGATAAGGAGCAGCCATATAGTATACTTGCTCATTTTGAAGCAGAAGGCTTTGACTATAATGACTTATTTGAGAACATTGTAGAATATGGTAATTATCATGTAGAACGCCAGGAAGCCACACTTACACAATTAATGGGAAAAGAAGCGATTGATAAAGTACTAGCACAATATGGTGGAGCTGTAAACTTTAATGAAGATTATCTGCCAACAATTTTAGAATCTGATTATAATAAACTTATGGAGTTATATGGTAAACAAGATCAAAAAATAGAACTTGAACCTAATGAATATGCAGTTGTTTGTAACTTTAATGGTTTATTAGAATATGTAAATGCAGGTTTGAAGGCAGGGCATACTTTAGATTATGGTACAGGAAAGTTAGTGCCAAAGTATGATACAGCTATTGATATGCCACTTAGCAATACAAATACAGATTCAGAATTAGGAACAGTTATTATAGATGATAGTCTTTTTAATGATAGCTTTAAGCAAGAAGCAGCTTATATATGTGCCAACTATAAAAAAGCTGGTCAAACAGTAGAACAAGCAGAAGAACATGTAAGAGCAGAAATTAAGAAGTTCTATGAAGAAAAAGTTAAACCTTATGACTATATGTATACAAAGCTTCAAATGGAAGCTTCAAGTGTAGGGATATCAGCCATGATGGCCTTTATCGGTTTATACCTAGGTATGATTTTCTCAATTACATCTGCTGCAATCTTAGCCATTAGACAGCTTTCAGAGGCTTCAGATAATAAAGTCCGTTATAATGTGTTACGTAAAATTGGAGTAGATGAAAAGATGATTAATTTCTCACTTCTTTTACAAATTGGATTATACTTTATGTTCCCATTAGCCGTAGCCATTATTCATAGCATTGTAGGACTTACTGAAATTAACAAGATGATTGTACTATTTGGACACATCAATATTGCTAAAAATATTTTCTTTACAGCAGTATTTCTTATACTTATTTATGGTATGTACTTTATTGCAACTTATTTAGGTAGTAAAAATATTATTAAAGAACCAGAACGCAGAAAATAAATAGACAAGTCTGTAGAAAATACATGGCTTCTTATAGAATACTCATAAGCTAGAAACTTGGACATATAATGTATGGAGTAAATGATAAGGAGCAAAAAATGAAAGAAAAACATGTTAAACAGATTCCCAAAATAGCAGTGATTATTAGTTTAACTGTGCTCGCAACGTTACTACTTATTTACTTAGGCTTGGCAATTTATTTTATAGGGCATTTTTATTGGGGAACAAAAATTAATGAATTAAGTGTAGGGGGACAAAGCATTAGTAAAGTTGAGAAGAAATTTACAAATCAAGTAAAAGCATATGCTTTAACATTACAAGAACGTGGGGGAGAAAGTGAGACGATTAAAGGCAGTGACATAGGGGTAGACTTTAATGCATTGGAGCAATTAAAAGGGCTTAAGAAGAAACAAAATGGGTTTATGTGGCTATTTAAGTTAGGAGGGAAGAAAGAGTATGACTTAGATAAAGTCTATACTTATGATGAAGCCAAATTAAAAAATAAAATAACCGAATTAAAATGCTTAGATGATAAACATCAGATGGTGCCAGAGAATGCAAGTGTTGTTTATGAGAAGGAGTGCTTTATAATCAAGGCAGGGGATAAAGGTAATCTCATTAAACAAGACGTATTATTAACAAATCTAGAAGAAGTCATAAAACATGCAGGCAAAGAGATTGATTTAGATGAAGCAGCATGCTATGAAGAGGCTACATATCAAGTGGACTCTAAAGAAATCGTAAACTTAGAAAAAACTTTTAATGCGTATCTTAAGTCTGAAGTAACGTATACTATAGGGGACAATACGGAAACGATTACGAAAGAGCAAATTAAAGATTGGCTTTGTGCAGATGATAAAATGCAGCCACAATTAGATAGAAAGCAAGTAGAAGGATATATTGATACCTTAGCCAATAAATATGATACGGTTGGTGGGACACGTCATTTTAATACATCTTCAGGTACAACTGTTGAAGTAAGCGGGGGCGATTATGGCTGGAAGATTGATAGAGATAAAGAAACACATGAGCTTGTCAAAGCTCTAAAAGGCTTTGAACCGGTGAAACGTACACCAATATGTACCCAACAAGGGGTGGCTTATGGACTTGCAAATGATATAGGCGGTACGTATGTAGAAATTAATTTAAGCAGTCAATACTTATGGCTTTATAACAATGGTAAAAAAGTTACAGAAGGCAGTATCGTTTCCGGTACAGCAGATGGCAGACACAATACACCACCTGGTGTTTATAAAATCGATTATATGGAACGTAATGCCACATTAAAAGGGCCAGGTTATGTTTGTCCAGTATCTTTTTGGATGCCATTTAATGAAGATATCGGTTTACACGATGCCACCTGGCGCGGCAGCTTCGGCGGCACCATTTATAAGTACAACGGTTCCCACGGCTGTATCAATTGCCCATATGGCTTAGTAGAAACAATCTTTAATACAGTTAGCTCAGGCACACCAGTTGTATGTTACCATTAAAAATCGAAAATAACGTATCTAAAATAGATATGTTTAAGATAAAAAAGGCTACGACAAGTCTTACATCCAGTAAGCCATTGCAGTAGCCTTTCATTATTCCAATTAAGAATGGGTAAGCTTTTACGAAGTTTTTTAAATACTACTAGAGTATCCTTAACCCAAGTTTTCTAATATCAATAAAGTATCTTTAACCTTACTTTTTACTCCAGAGTTCTGGAATAAGTAGGAGTAAGATAGGATAAATTTCAATACGTCCAATGATCATAAGTAAAGAAAATACAATCTTACTTAAATCAGTGAAAGTAGAGAAGTTACCTGTAGGCCCCACAATTCCGATACCAGGTCCTATGTTATTCAGCGTTGCTAAAACTGAAGTAGCGGTTGTTCCGAAATCAAAGCCATTTAAAGAGATGATAATCACCGCTATAATAAAGACAATGATATAAATAAAGAAGTAACCTAAAACGCTGAGCACTGTTTCATTTTCTACCGTTTTATCATTAATACGTACAATTGTACAAGCATTCGGATGCAAGATACGTTTAAAAGTATAACGCGTAGTCTTAAAACCGATTAAAAATCTAGATACTTTAATTCCACCGCCTGTTGAACCGGCACAGCCACCCATCACCATAAGTGAAAGTAAAATGACTTTGCTAAACATAGACCATGTATCATAGTCTGCTGTCGCATAACCAGTAGTTGTCATTACTGAAGCTGCTTGGAAGGCTGAAAAACGTAAAGCTTCGCCTGCTGAGTTATAATAGCCACGAACTAAAAGGTCAATGGTAATAAATAAAATACCAGTTCCCATAACGGTTAAGTACAATCTAAGTTCTTGGTCTTTAAAAAAGCTTTTAAAGTTACCTTTAAGTATTAAATAATAGAGGGAGAAGTTAATCCCTGATAAAATCATAAAGATTGTAATAATCCAATCTATAGGTGCACTATTATAGTGTCCTACACTGGCATTCATATTAGAAAAACCACCGGTTCCTACAGTACCAAGTGCATGAATAAAAGCATCATACACAGACATTCCTGCAAGACAAAGTAAGATGACTTCTAATAATGTAATCCCTAAGTAAATACTATAGAGGATTTTAGCTGTTTGGCCGATTTTAGGTACAAGTTTGCCTACAATAGGTCCAGGACTTTCCGCTCTTAAGATTTGGAGTGACCCTACTCCTAGAGAAGGTAAAATCGCAATGGCAAATACTAAGATTCCCATACCACCTACCCAGTGAGTAAAGCTACGCCAGAATAAAATACCACGAGGTAAACCTTCGATTTGTGTCAAGATTGTAGAACCAGTTGTGGTAAAACCTGAACTTGATTCAAAGAAACAATCTATAAAAGAAGGGATTGCACCACTGAAATAAAATGGTAGGGCCCCGAAGAAAGAAATCAGGAGCCAGCCAATAGCTACAATGGCAAAACCATCTTTTGTAAAAATCGTCATTTGGCGCGTTTTGAGTAAAGCAAGGGGACAACCTATTAAAAGGAGCAATCCAATGGTATAAACAAAGGATAAGAAATCCCCATCACCATACCCTAAAGCAACTAAAGTCGAAGGTATTAAGGCGATGGCCTCACATACCAAGAGCATTCCCAAACTTCTTAATACTATTTTTAAGTTCATTTGTGAATCCTCCTGCCTTAGTAGCAATTTCTTTTAAACTTGTAATATGCTGTTTTGTAATAATTAAAACACGGTCACCTTTAAAGATACAATCATTACCTGTAGGAACGATTACTTCATTTTTACGTACGATTGTTGTAATAAGTACATCAGGGATAAATTCAAGTTTTGCTAAAGGAATATTTAAGATGCCATCTTCTTCAGAAGCAATAAACTCAATCATTTCGCCATCTGTGCCCATCATACGGTGAAGGGTTTCTATAGCGTGTCCACGCACATTTTTTAAGATGTTATTTGTAATAATGTCTTGTGGTGTGATAACAGTATCAATACCTAAATCAGAGATCAGTTCAGAGCAGTGATTACGGCTAATTTTTGTAATAACACGTTCCACATTGTGACGTTTGGCAATAAGGGTTGCAATAAGGTTTTCTTCATCACGTCCAGTTAAAGAAATGAAAGCATCAGTACTTTCAAAATGCTCAGATTGAAGTAATAAACTATCTGTACCATCACCATGAATAATTAAAGCTTGTGGTAAATTTTCAGCAAGTGCTAAGCAAGTCTCTTCATCTTTTTCGATAATTGTTACTTTGATATGCATTTGTCCAAGAAGTCTCGCAAGATAATAAGCAATTCTACCACCACCTACAATCATAACATTACGTACTTTAGTAGAGACACCTTGAAGACTCTTACAGAAACTTAGCATACTTGCTGTTTTACCTACGACATAAATCGCATCATTAACTTGTAATATATCATCTCCTTTAGGAATGATTAAATTACCATTTCGAATAATTGCACCGATAAGTAGTGGATCTGGGAATTTCTCAGAAATATGTTTTAGCTGCATACCAGCTAAAGGCATATTTGCTTTTACAATGAGTTCCACCATACGTACACGGCCTTTTGCAAAGTTTTCAATTTTGACAGCACTACCAGGAAGAGCAGTAATGATACGTGCAATTTCATCAGCAGCGGCTTCTTCTGGATTAATGACCATATCGAGGCCTAAGTCTTCTTTAATAAGCAGTAATTCTCTAGCATATTCTGGGTCACGAATACGTGCAATAGTACGTGCTACACCTAACTTTTAGCAGTCAAACAGCAAAGCATATTAATCTCATCACGGCCCGTTACTGCGATGAGTAAGTCCGCAGTTTGACTGCCAGCTTCGATAAGTGTACTAGTGCTGAAGCCTTTTCCTTTGATAGGCATAACATCTAATGCATTTTCTACCTTTTCGATTGCCTTAGGATTTGGGTCAATAACAGTTACATCATTATGTTCAGAAGCAAGATGCAACGCTAATGTGTAACCTAATTTACCCACACCCACAATAATTACATTCATAATAATTCTCCTAGTAATAATTTGTAGTCTAGTAAACCTATTTTTATTATATAATTTTATATTAGAGATAGTAAATATAAAATCAAATTTTTATTAACTTCTATAATAATGTGACAAAACTAATTTAAGGTCTTCATCTTTTTCACCATAAGTGAGAAATTCTTTGTTGATATTGACAGACTTTTGAAAATCTGTTAGTGCATTATTTAATAAAGTTTCATCTAGAATGTGATTTTTATTTAAATCAAGAGCCCAAAAGCATGCACGATTGTAATAAAGAAAGCCACAATCGGGATTTTCATTAATGCCTTCTGTAAGATAATGAAGTCCTTTGTCAAGAAAGCCAATGTCTTTATATAAAACGGCTAAATTTAAAAAAGTATAAGGTGAAGGCTCCAATTTTAATGCCTTCTTATAATATAGTATGGCATCTTCAAAACGTTTTAGTCGGCCACATATGACACCCATATTAAAAAGTGAGGTGGCATCTTGTGCATCAATTTCATAGGTTTTGTAAAAAAGATTATAAGCTTCTTCATATAAACCATTATTTTCATAAATTGATCCTAGATTTGTAAGCCCCCAAAAGTCATCAGGTACCAGATTTAAAAGTTCTTTATAATACATAATAGCTTTTTCAGTATCACCTAATTCATCATAACCACTAGCTAAAAAGAAATAAGCACGATCATAAAAAGGATTAAGGGCGATGGCCTTTTCATAATAAGGCAGGGCAGCCTTCAAATCGTTACGCTCATCTAAAATGCTGCCAATGCCATAATAAGCACGGCATTCATCTGGGTCTATGAGAGTAAGTTCTTTAAAAGTTTTCATGGCTTCTTCATCATTTCCTAAAGCTTCATAAGTTAATGCTAAATTTAATAAAAGTTCACTACTACGGTCGCCTAAAGAATAGGCTTTTTGAAAATAATTCAGTGCTTTAAGATACTTTTCATCATCGAAAGCATCTTCTCCTAAGTGTTTATAAGGCATAATAACTCCTTTATCTGTAAATTATTTGAAATTCAATTTAAGTATAATAATAATTGTAACATTAAAGATATATAATTTTACAAGATATATTTTAGCATATTCGATGTAATAAGAATATGAAAGAGGATTTATATGAAAAAGTGTAGGGAGGCAGAAAGAAAAATTAGCCTACTTGCTATTATAGTATGATTGCTATTTTGTTATGTACCAACAATCTTGGCAAGTAATGGCGGATTTTATAATCAAGCTCAAAGACTTCGATACAACTTATCACACCATACGTTTTATAACTTACAATGAAAAAGATAAATTAATAAATCAAATAAATGAAGGTTATACTCCCATTAACTTTGTAGATTACAAAGCTTATAAAGAAGGCAACAAGGGACTATCTAAAAAAACGATTTTAATTACCTTCGATGATGCAATTACACCAATGCCTATTCTGTACTTGTGGCCCAAAATATAGAAGCCACCTTCTTTGTGCCAATGAAAGTAGTAGGCAAACAAACAACAGCCAATAATCACTTCAACTGGCAAGAAGCCAAAGAAATGGAAAAGAGTGGCCTTATCGATTTCCAAAGCTACACCTATAGCCACTGCAATATGAGTTACTTAAACAAAAACAAACTTTTACTAGAAATCACAAAATCCTTTGAAACTATCGAAAACCATCTAGGTGAAAAATCTAGACAAGTATGCAATGATGTAGGCGTAGATTTCCAAATCACCGAGCTAGCCACCCGCACCCATCAAAACTCCGCCGCATCCACGTTCACAACAACCTAAGCGGTAAAGAGTTAGTAAGAGAAATAAGAAACTTAACTATGTAAGAGAGTTTATTAGGTTATAGATTTTTTATATACAATGTAATAACATAGATACTCATATAAAATATGCCCCGAAATCTCGAGGCATATTTTTTAAAAGTGGAATAATTCACATCTTCTTTTAAACGTCACAGGTTACTAGATGGAGCGCAGTTGGACTCGAAGCTGCCAGCAAACCCCTAAAGTAATTCTATTGACAATCCAAAGTCTTAGAAAAAACGTCAAAGTTACGGAATAGAGAGTTGTGGAACTGAGGGGGACTAGTCTACCTGTGGAGTAATTTTATGAGACTCTTAGAGAAGATAATGAGTGCGGTTTTAAGTTGATTGTTTGAGTAAGCGGAGTGCGTGAGTTTTCAACTGTTGCACTTATTATCAAACTTAGAGTCTCAAAAATTGCGTAAGGTGTAGCTAGTCACCCACAGTTTCACAGCTCGCCTAAGGGGTAACTTAAAATCTTTTAAAACTTTGGTTACTAGCTGGCAGCCCTGCGTCAAACCGCCCCCGTTGGTAAACTGCCTTTACTCGATGTAAGTATCAGCTAAATCAATCTGAGAGTTAGGGGAGAACTTGGAGAATACGAATTTAAGTTGATTGCCTCCTGTTAGATCTAAATCGATTTTTCAGGTAAGCTGTCGCTATTTAGAGTATAAGTTGCTAAAAGATTGTCATCTAAATAAACGCTGATGATACCACTTGTTGATTTGAAATCTTCACAGCCGAGAAGTCCTTTTAAATGATGATAGTGTCCACTCAGATTAAATGAAGCAGACTGGACATTAGAAAATGAATAGCCTAAGTTATGGGTGATATTGCCCATACACATGGGTTTATTGGTTTTTACATCAGGTGCATAGAGATAAGCCCGATTGTTGTCATAGTCATAATGATAAACTTTTAAAATATCACTCATAGCTTTGGAATTGGCCAGATTACCAATGGTAAGGGTCTGATCTTCTGGGTCCCAGCAGACGTCTTCATTAGTAATGACCTCCAACGTCTCATAAGGAATGAAAATCAAATCATCCTTTACAGCAATATTTTGTTTGATGGTACGCCCATCAGGAAGGATAATATCTGCTGTATTGTATTCCAGTTCTACCGTTTTGGGTGGAAAGATATTGGCAGTGCAGACTAAAGGAATACCGATGGCTACACATAAAATAAAGATTATCCTTGAAATTTGATTTGAATGTCTATTAAAGAAATGCATAATACAACCTCCTATTAAAATATACAGGTAATTTATGCAAAAATTACAGAATTATACTTTTTATTTTCAAAACAAGTAGTATAATTGAATACAAACAATATTGAATAAATAGAAAAATGAGGAAATTGAAAAGATGATAAGATTAAGAAAAGCAGAACTGGAAGATCAAGAATTTATTGGAAAGGTATGTTTAGGAACGCATAAATTATATGCCCCTTTTATGGGGGATGCTTTTATTAAACAGGCGCATAAATACGAAGATGCCCTGCCTTCAGGTTATCATATTGATATTATAGAGGATAATGAAAAACAATTAGGTTTTGTGGGCTATAAGCGTAAGACGGAAAAAGTCATGTATATTACAGCGTTTTATTTGTTAGATATTTATTATGGTCAAGGTTATGGGACTAAAACGATGAATTATTTAGTAGATGAATTTCAAAAAAATGGTATGAAAGAAGTGTTATTAGAAGTTCATAAAAAAGCTAATTGGGCACAGAAGTTTTATGCTAAACAAGGCTTTAAAATTGCTTATGGCATAGATATTTATAAAAATGATGTTTATGAAAAGGAAATGACATTACTTTACAAAGAAATAGTTTAAAAATAATAAATTTATATAAAATATTAACTATTGTGATATAATAAAGTATCCTAAAAGATAAAAAAGCTTCTAGGAATAAGGGATTATTACACGAATAAGTTGATTAAAATTCATACATAAAAAAGGAGAGAAGCACAATGAAATCAAAGAAAATGTTCACAGTATTATTAGGAATGATAATGGCAGTATCTACAAATGTGATGGCAGCGCCAAAAGCTATTAATGTAACAATTAATAATGAAGCTGTTCAATTTGAAGGGGTGAAACCATTTGTAGATAAAAATAATTGCACATTAGTACCATTACGTTTTATCAGTGAAAAATTAGGGGCAGATGTAAAATGGGATGCTAAGGTGCAACAAGCGACTATTTCTCAAGAAGGCAAAGAAGTCATCTTAACTGTAGGTAAAGCAGAAATGTTGATTAACGGCAAAAAAGCTTCAATGGATACAAAACCTGTTAAAAAAGAGGGTTCTATTTTTGTACCAGTGAAATGCATAAGGGAGGTACTTGGTGTAGAAACAAAATGGGTTAAAGAAACAAGTACAGTAGCTATTTCAAAACAAGCTGTAGAACCAGTGAATATGACAGATATTGTAGCAAAAGTAGGGGATGAAGTCATTACAGTTAGAGAAATAGAGGCGCAAGTAAGCTATGAAATAGCAGTTATGCAGCTTCAATATCAGTATGAATCTTCTTTCTTTAAATCAGAAGAAGGTAAAAAACTTATAGCAGATCGCAAAAAAGAAGTTGTAGATTACATTATTAAAAACAAAGTTGCGCTCATAAAAGGAAAAGAACTTAAATTAGAGCCTAAAACTAGTGAGGTAGATACTGAATTTAAAGCAGCTAAGGCAAGTTATCCTTCAGAAGCTGAGTTTAAAGCAGCATTAAGTACTACAGGATTAACAGAAGAAGGTTATAAAGAACGAATTAAAGAAAATATGACAATTACAAATATCATGGATAAGATAAGCAAAGAAATTACTGTATCAGATCAAGAACTTAAAGATTATTATAATGCCAATATAGTAGATTACATGTATGCGCCAGGTGCAAATATGTATCATATTTTAGTAGCAACAGAAGAAGAAGCTAATAAAATTAAAGAAGAATACAATAGAGGGGCAAGCTTCGCTGATTTAGCTAAAAAATATGGTACAGATGGTACAAAAGATGAAGGCGGTGCATTAGGTTATATTCAATATGAATCAAGAGCTTATGACCAAGACTTCTTAAATGGTGCTAAAGAATTAAAAGAGGGAGAAGTCTCTGCGCCAGTTAAAACACAATTTGGTTACCATCTTATCAAAGTAACAAATGTACATAAAGACATTTATACCACACCTTTAGAAGAAGTAAAAGATCAAGTGAAAGAAGCTGTTATTTCAGATAAAGCGACACCAGCTATTTATGAACAAATTGAAAAATGGGAAGCTGAAATGCAAATCGAAAGAAATGAAGATATCATTAATAGATTATAATTTGTAAAGAGAGTAGTAAAAGCCAGCAGTAAGACGATAGGAAACAGAAGAATTTAGGGGAGAGTAGAGTATGGGAATTCAATTTTTTCAGGAAGCACAGATATTTAAATTAGACGCCAATCATACTACATATATGATGGCACTTGTGGATCAGGAGAAATTTTTAGGCCATGTTTATTTTGGCAGGAAGATTAGCGATGGCGATGCCAGTTACTTAATGCGTACTGAGGAAAATCCTTTTACACCAGAAATCAATAATCGTGACCGTTTATCTTTTTATGATGCTTTTCCTACAGAATATAGTGGCAGTGGCTTAGGGGATTTTAGAGAACCTTCTATAGAAGTAACAGATGTAAATGGAGACCAGGCTTGCCGTTTCACTTATGTGAGCCATGAAATTTATAAGGGCAAACCAAAGCTTCCAGGACTTCCTGCTACATTTGGCAAAGAGGATGAATGTGAAACCTTGGAGATTACATGTATAGATGAAGTTTTAAAACTGAAAGTAGTGCTAGTATATAGTGTCTTTGAAAAATTAGATGCCATTACAAGAAGTGTACGCATTTATAATGAAAGTCGTGAGAGATTTATTTAAATAAAGTCATGTCTTGCTGTATAGACTTCGATAGCATAGATTTTGAAATGATTACATTACACGGTTCATGGGCAAGAGAAAGACATATTCAGCGTAAGAAAGTAGGTTATGGTAAAAATCAAACCGCTTCTACAAGAGGAGAATCAGGGCATCAAAATCATCCTTTTATGGCCCTTGTCAAACCAGAAACTACAGAAGATATGGGCGAAGCTTATGGTTTTAACCTTGTTTATTCAGGGAATTTCATGGCACAAGCTGAAGGCAGTCAATTTGATACAACCCGCTTTGTTATGGGTATCAATCCTTGGCACTTTAGATGGCAGCTTAAAAAGGGTGAAAGCTTCATCGCCCCAGAGGTTGTGATGGTTTATTCTAATGAAGGAATTGGTCAGATGAGCCGTACCTTCCATGATGTATATCGTCAGCATCTCATCCGAAGTTCGTATAAAGACCTTAAGAGACCAATCTTAATCAATAACTGGGAAGCGACTTACTTTGACTTTGATACCAATAAACTTTTAGCCATTGCAGATGAAGCGGCGAAAGTGGGTATTGAAATGCTCGTTATGGATGATGGCTGGTTTGGCAATAGAAATGATGACAATTCCTCATTAGGAGATTGGTTCGTCAATGAAGAAAAGCTAAAAGGAGGTCTTAAATATTTAGTAGACGAAGTGAATAAACGTGGTCTCAAATTTGGCATATGGTTTGAGCCGGAAATGATTTCACCAGATTCTAAGCTCTATGAAGCTCATCCAGACTGGGCATTTCATATTGAAGGTAGAGTGGCAGGACTTGCAAGAAATCAATATGTATTAGATTTAACAAGGCCTGAAGTCGTAGACTATGTCTATGGTTGTTTAAAAAACATTTTAGAAAGCACTAATATTACCTATGTGAAATGGGATATGAATAGACCGCTGACAGATGTGAGCAGCTGTAAACTGCCAGCTGAGCAAAAAGGTGAAATTTATCACCGCTATGTGTTAGCTGTCTATGAACTTTTAGAACGTTTAACTACAGACTTCCCAAATCTTTTATTAGAGGGATGCTCTGGTGGCGGGGCAAGATTCGACCCTGGTATGTTATATTATAGTCCACAAATTTGGTGTTCAGATGATACAGATGCTATTGAAAGACTTGAAATTCAACAGGGCACAGCGATGATGTATCCATTATCAAGTATGGGCGCCCATGTGAGTGATTGTCCAAATCATACAGTAGGACGTAGTACACCATTTAAGACGAGAGGACATGTAGCTTGCGGGAACTTTTGGCTATGAATTAGATGTGACACGTATTCCAGAAGAAGATAGAAATCAAATTCTAGAGCAAGTGGCTTTGTATCATAAATATAATGATTTAATCCGTAGGGAGATTACTATCGCCTTAAAAATTATACGGACAATCATTATGAAGATGCATGGTCAGTGGTAGCGAAAGACAAGAGTGAAGCGCTCGTAACTTTCGTACAAGTATTAGCAAGACCAAACCGTCACAGTACCCGCCTTACATTAAAAGGCTTAGATCCAAATGGTAAATACCAAGATGAGGCAACAAAGAGAATCTATAGTGGGGATACCCTTATGTATGCTGGCTTATTGATGCAAGGCATTCATGGTGATTTTACAAGCAAGCTCATTCATCTTATAAAAGTTGAAGTATAAATAAGATTAACTGATATAGTAGCAAAACAGGAGAACCGCAAATTAAATTTTGCGAGTTCTCCTGTTTAATTTTACACTTTGCTTTCAGAAGAAATAGAAGTGGAAGTGTAATTCATATCTACTGTAATCACTGTATAGTAAGTGTTATCAATGGTTTTGACTAAGGCATCAATTTGCGCGGCTAAGTCTTTCGGTGAAGTTTTAAATCCTGCTGGAACGGCTACATCGAATATAAGATTTGTATGAGTTGTCCCTAATACAACGCGAAAATCGTGAAGGGAAAGATTGGGATGTAGGGTTTGGATAAGCTGTGATACTTTATAACGTAGTGCCATTGTTTCAGGGTCAGAGATAACGACTGGATCTGGATGAATGACTAAATCTACATTAAAGTTAGCTTTAAAATCACGCTCAATAATATCTAACTTATCATGACAGCTTAAAAGGGCTTCTTCAGAAGAAACTTCCACATGGACAGAAGCAAAGTATTGATTTGGACCATAGCTATGAAGGACTAAGTCATGAAAACCTAAAATGCCGTTATAACTGAGCAGTGAGTAGCCAAGTTCACGTACTAATTCTGCATCTGGCGCCTGGCCTAGAAGTGGACTTGTTGTATCTTTTAAAATGCCATAACCGGAATATAAAATGAATAATCCTACAAATACTCCCATATATCCATCTAATTGTATGTTGGTAAAGTATGCAATAATCATGGCGATTAAAATGGCTGATGTAGCCACTACATCATTGCGGCTATCTACAGCAGTAGCTTTTAGGGTAGATGAGTTGATGATTTTGCCTAGTTTATGATTAAAGTAACTTAGCCATAGTTTCAAAAGAATTGAGAACACTAAGACAAAAATCATAGGACTTGTAATAGCTATAGGATCAGGATGTAAAATCTTATTAATCGAAGACTTAATGAGTTCGAATCCTAATATAAAAATGATAAAAGAAATAATAAGTCCTGAGATATATTCAATGCGGGCATGGCCGAAAGGATGATCTTCATCAGCTGGTTTACTAGAGAGTTTAAAGCCTACTAAAGTAACGATAGAAGAACCTGCATCTGATAAGTTGTTAAAACCATCGGCTAAGATAGCAATGCTATGAAATAGGAATCCCACACCTATTTTGGTCGTACATAAAAGAAGATTGGCTAGTATGCCTATAGTACTGCCAAGACGTCCGTAAGCTTCACGAACACTGGGAAGTTTAGTTTCTGTATGATCTTTAATGAACCACTTAATAAGTAATCTTGTCATAAACTCCTCCTTTATAATTTGAATTAAAATGCCAAACGTTTCCTCTATTATAACAAGATTGAAATAAAAAGAAAGTTTTATGAAAAATAAAATTCCACAAGTCTATTTTATATAAACTTAAGGAATTTTATTTAAATATCTTCTATATTAAAAGATAAAGTAATCTGTTTTGTATCTGTTTGAAGTTGTGTGAGCTTAACTCCAGCTGCACTAAACATTTTTTTAGAAGCTTTGACTGCATCTGTTTCACTGTATTTATCAGAAAGATAAACAACCTCTCGAATACCAGATTGAATAATAGCTTTACAACATTCATTACATGGAAAAAGCGCCACATAGATTTTTGCACCAGAAAGTGATTTGCCACGTGCATTTAAAATGGCATTTAATTCTGCGTGTACAACGAATGGATATTTTGTATCGAGAAGGGCTCCTTCACGTTCCCATGGAAAGAGATCATCAGAACATCCGATTGGTAAGCCATTGTACCCCACACTTAAAATAGTATTGCTATTCTCAGAGTTTTCCCCACTTACAATACATGCCCCAACTTGTGTACTAGGTCTTTACTACGCTTAGCAGCTAAAAGGGCAATTCCCATAAAATAATCATCCCACGAAATATAATCAGCTCTTTTCATGAATATGCCTCCATTAGTTAAATATGTTATACTCATAGTAGCTTGAAAGCAGTAAACTGTCAATAAGGATAATAATATTGACGGAAAATACAGAAAAGGAGATAGAATATGGCGAATATAGAACTTGTAATTTTTGATATGGATGGCTTGATTTTTGATACAGAACGTATTTATTATAAGGCTTGGCAAGAAGCTTCTAAGTCACATGGTTATGAGATGACATGGGAAGTTTATACACAAATTGTAGCCAGAAATAGCCGCTATATTGAAAAGACTTTAAAAGAAATCTTTGGGGCAGAATTACCTTATAAAGCTATTGAACAAATGAAACGTGATTTATCAAATGAGATGGTAAGAAGTGAAGGGATTCAAATTAAAAAAGGGCTTCTAGAACTTTTAGATGCTCTAGAAACAAAAGGCATTAAAAAAGCAGTAGCCACATCAAGTCAAAGAGAAAAAGCCCTTAATTACTTAGAAATGGCAGGTATTAAAGAACGCTTCGATGATATTATTTGTGGAGATGAAGTCATGGAATCTAAACCAAACCCAGAAATCTTTGTGAAAGTAGGCAGTAGACTTGGTGCAGATCCAGCCCATACTTTAGTATTAGAAGACTCAAGATTAGGACTTGAAGCAGGTAAAAAAGGCGACATGAAGACAGTGTGCATTCCAGACTTAGTGACACCTGATGAAGAAATGAAGAGAAATGCTGACCATATTTTAGAGTCTTTAGATCAAGTCATTACATTACTAGATTAATTATTTTTTGTATGAGTTTCTTCTTTATTAATAGAGAATTGGATAGTTATTAATAGAGAATTGAATAGTTTTAGAAAAAAATTGTAAAATTCAATTAGATGAGTAATTTAATGTAAAAATACAAATCAACAAAAATAAAAATAGGATATCCGAAATGGGTATCCTATTTTTACATGATTATTTCATTAAAACAATTTTTTTTGTGAATAAATGCTATCTAATTCTGCATGTATTCTTTCCATGTATGGTTTGAATTCATCGAGGAAAATACAGGTTACTTTAGAAGGACGAACCTCTTTTGGCAAGACGTAGGAAAATGTGGAGTGAATCCCCCCGCCTAGTGAGATGACTTTTAAATTGGTTTCCGAAAGATTTTGGGTAAGCAAAACATGGGTAGAAATAAGGGCAATCCCTAAATTATTTTTCACAGCTTGCAGTAAGGCAAGATTACTATTAAAAACCATTTTAGATCTTGGTACAATACGGTGACTGGTTAAAAAGTAATCTAAAGCTTCACGAAGTCCAGAACCATATTCACTTGTAAGCCATCTTTGATTTTGAAGCAGACTAAAGTCTGAAATATGACTAGGCAGCACAGAGCATTTTGGGGTAATGAGAACGAGAGGGTCCTCTAAAACATACTGCTGAATAAGTTTATCCGAATGAATATTCCCCTCAATGAAGGCAAGGTCTATCTTGAAAGCTTTGACCATACTTGTAATCTCTGTAGTATTCCCTATAATAACCTCAATATCAATATCAGGATACTTCTTACAAAACTCCCCTAAGAAATGTGGGAGTAAGCACTCCCCGATAGTAAGACTTGCCCCTATACGTAAATGCCCCTTTGGACTATTTGAAAGGTTCTTGAGTTCTTTCTCAGTCATTTCAAGTAAAGAGAGAAGCTCCTTACTGCGGCGGTATAAAAGTTTCCCACTATCTGTGATCAGTAGCTTCTTTTGTTTTGTACAGCGGGTAATTAGCTGCGTTCCAAAATAAGTTTCTAAATTCTTGATATGTACACTTACACTCGGCTGTGAAAGATTAACTTTTTCAGCTGCCTTGGTGAAATTTTTGGCTTCTACAACAGCCATAAAAGTTTTTAATTCTTCAAGCATTTTAGACTCCTTTCGAAAAAATAGTATTAAAAAAATTAATAGATACAATCAAAATAATTTATTTTACTTATATTAATTCTATTATTATACTAAATGAGGCTTATGTAAACAGGAAAAAGGAAGAAAGTTTGCATATCATGAATATTATAAGGAGATGACAAAAATGTCGTATCATTATTTACTTGATCTAGCAATTATATTAATCAGTACAAAATTGTTCGGTCTTATGACTAAGAGATTTAATATGCCACAAGTAGTTGGAGCGCTACTTGCGGGACTTATTTTAGGGCCAGCTGCATTTAACGTATTGCAAGAAACAGAATTTATCAAACAAATAGCAGAATTAGGCGTAATTGCACTCATGTTCACAGCCGGGTTAGAGACAGATATAGAAGAAATGAAAAAATCAGGAAAAGCAGCATTTATCATTGCATTATCAGGTGTACTTTTCCCATTAGCAGGTGGATTTTTAGTTGCTATGATTTTCAACAAAGGAGATCTTACAAGTACAGTAACACCAGTTCATTTACAAAACATTTTCATTGGTGTTATTTTAACAGCAACATCTGTAAGTATTACAGTTGAAACACTTAAAGAAATGGGCAAACTTTCAACTCGTGCGGGAAATGCAATTTTAGGTGCAGCTATTATAGATGATATTTTAGGAATTGTTGCATTAACAATTATTACAAGTATGGCAGATAGCTCTGTTGATATTGTATTAGTACTTATGAAGATTGTATTATTCTTTATTTTCTCAGGTATTGTTGGATTTGGATTCTACAAGTTCTACAAAAACTGGACAGAAGAAGAACGTAACAAAAGAAGATTCGTTATCGTTGCTTTCGTATTCTGCTTATTACTTGCATTCTGTGCTGAAGAATTCTTCGGTGTAGCAGATATTACAGGTGCATTCATTGCAGGTCTTATTATTTCTAATACAGACAAAAAAGAATACATCACACAACGTTTTGAAATCATGTCATACATACTTTTATCACCAGTATTTTTCGCAAGTATTGGTTTAACAGTAAATGTACCACAAATGACACCAACAATTATTCTTTTTTCACTTATACTTTTAGTAATGGCTATTCTTACAAAAATCGTGGGATGTGGATTAGGTGCTAAAATTTGTGGTTACACAGGACGTGAATCACTTCAAATCGGTACAGGTATGATTTCTCGTGGAGAGGTTGCTTTAATCGTAGCAAGTAAAGGTGCTGCACTTGGATTATTAAGTACAGTACAATTCGGACCAATCGTAATCATGGTTGTTATTACAACAATCATCACACCAGTTTTACTTAAAGTAGTATTCAAAGAAGAAGGTGTTGAAGCGGCTGAAGGCAAAGTTGCATTAAACAAATAATCAAACATTAAAATTTCTTTTTGCTATATGCGTGCATGGAAAAAGAGGGTGTCCTGAAAACAGTTTTTGCGTATACTAATTTATGACACACTAAATAAGCTCACCTTTGGTGGATTTATTATTATACTCATATTTAAATTAAAATTATTGTATAATAACCTGATAACCTAAATTTTATAGGGACTTTATATTTTGTTTTTTATTTTTTCATAATCTAAGGCTCTTTTTCCACCACATCTTGCAGCTATTTTTTGATATCTTGCATAAAAGTAGGAGTCCTTTTTTCTAATAGCTGCTCTACCACATTTAACAATTGTAGCCTTAAAAAATTTATTACCTTTCCGTATTTTCGTAGACATTTTCTTTCCTGCACTTTCTTTACATTCAGGTACAATTCCAGCCCATGAACAAAAATGATCTGCATTTCTATATGTTCTAACTGATGATTTAACATAACTCTTTGATGTTCTTGAATGCTTCCTTTTAAAGCACATTGTAATTCATCAATCTTATTATGTGCAATACCACATGCTAATTGACTTAAACTAACTAGATTTGTATTTCCTGAAACAATAGATTTTAAAATAGTAATACCTGTTTTCCTACTAATATCAGTTATAACACTACTAAATCTTAATATTAGCACCTTCTAATACAGATTGAATTCTATTAATTTCTCTAACATGTTCTTCGATTAACTCTTGGCGATAACGTGTTATTTTTCGTAATTCACGCTGTTCTCTACTTGGAATATAATTAGACTTCACTAATCTATGACGAACTAAATCTGCAATCCATTCAACATTCTTAATATCAATAAGAACAGGGAGTGTTGCAAAATTATAATTTTGCAACACTCCCTGTTTTTGATGTTTATTTTAGAGTTTGGTACCAAATAGGATATAAGTCAAAAGTACTGCGGGGTACTTCTAAGAGACTGCCTAGTATGGCTTTATAAAGATTGACACCTTCTGAAAGGAGAAGGGATGATAAAAGGTAGGCTGAGGAATGCATAATAATCAATATAATAAGGAATGCGCTCAATATGTGTATCTTTCTGTGTACTTGCATATTTAGGTCCAATAATGGTGCTAGAAGAAGTACGCAGAGCATCTGGATTATTGGTTTCGTAAGGGGCAGCTGTTAAAATATAAATACTATTGGTATCAACGAGATATTCAAGGACTGTATGATTGTTGGCAGTTGGTGTAGTCATTGTAGGATTTAAAATGATTTGACAGCCCATGCCTGTATAATAACGAATAAGCTCAATGCTATTTAAAGTATCTATTCCTGTACTTAAACCGATTTTACCCCAAGGGGTTTCAACGATGGTTGGGGTATCGCCTTCTGTTAAGAAGGCTTTTTCAGCTTTGGTTAAATGAATTTGACGATATTTGTCGATGATGCCAGTAGGCCCTATAAAAACCACTGTATTATAAAAGTAATCAGTAGTTACATCTTTTTCAAGGAGGCCAATGCCTATGTAGAGGTTATATTGTTTGCAAAAGGCAGCTAAAGTTTCGGTGGAAGGCCCCGGCACTGTTTCAGCTAAGGCTTCTAGGACATCTTTGTTCCAGTTGGCGCTATAGCCAGATAAACTCATTTGTGGGAAAACTAATAAGTTGGTATGGGCTTCATAAGCGGCTTTCATGGTACGGGTAATATTAATCAGATTGGCTTTAGGTTGGCCATTTATAGGGGAAAAGTTGGCTACGGCTAAGTTTAAGCTTTCCGTAGAAGGCGTAGGAATGTCTCCATGGGCTAAAGTATCATACCAAGAAGCATAAAGTTGAGGCTTATAGGTGATGGATGAATCTGTATAAGGAATTGTATTAAAATCAATATCCCCTAAGAAGATACCTTCTGACTTTGCAAAGATACTGGCATGTTTCATCGGATTTAGAAGATTAACTCCCAGTTCCACTTTATCAGGCCGATAATCATACTGCCGCCAGGAAATTCAATAGGTACAATCGTGGCATCAGCAGTAGGTATTTCTTCCCCAGTTAAATTGCTGCTGGCAATATAAACATTTTTAAGAGAACTTAAACCATGCAAGCGGGTTTTATAATACCAACCCCATTTATTAGGGTTATTGGTACGATAGTCATACGTTTTCGCACTGGCAGTAGGATTTAAAATCAGCTTACAGCCTTTAGCGGCATAGTAACTGGCTAGTTCTGGATAGCCATATGTATCATAGCAAATGCTAATGCCAATAGGTCCCCAAGGCGAATCAAAGGTAAAAGGTTCTGTGCCCATAGTGCACCAATCTCCTTCATTGCCATTAGGATGCACCTTATGATAGCTACCAATAGGGCCATTAGGACCAATGACGGCAGCAGAATTATAGAGGGTAAGGGGATTGGCGCTATCTTGCTCTGCAAAGCCATAAATCACATACATATGATACTTTTTGCAAAGGGTGGCAATCTCATTAGAAGCTGCATGGATCTCTTTACTTGGAAAAGTTTCAGCTAACTTATAGTGCATTTTAGAAGTCTTAGATAAAACATTTAAGGCCTGACCATTTTCATGGGTTTGATCCGAATAACCTGTAAGGGCCAATTCAGGGAAAACAAGCATTTGGACTCCACGTTCCCCAGCCAAGGAAATCATATGTTTCATTTTCGTTAAGTTAGCAGTTTTATCACCCCAAGTACTATGGAAATTCACCACACCAATACGCAAAGTGGAAAGAGGTTCTTTAGGGGAGAAATAAGCTTTGAGGCTTACTATAATAATTAATAAAAGCAAAACGCAAGGTAATAAATATGGCCATAACAAACGGTAACGTATACGCATGATAACACCTCAATCATTCATAAATAGTATAAAAAATTACATAAAATTACTAATTATAGTATGAAATTAAGTCGACATATTGTCAATAATAATAATAAAAGAAATATGAATTAAACATCGAAATCTTAATACAGCTGGTATATAATAAAAGAAAGTTAAACACTAAGAGGAGAACATATGATTACTTTAAAACAACTTAAAGAAGAAATTATCACTTATGATATTATTACTTATGATGAAAATGGAAACGATGCAGGCTATGTAGAAGTAACACTTACAGATCGTATTATTGAAGTGCCTATGAACTTAAAAGAAGTAAATGTAGGGCTTATTGCAAGAGAAATCCTTGCACAAAACCTCTATAAAGAAGACTAAAAGTAATTCTAAAAGGAGCGTGGGAGTAGTCGCTGCTACTAACTACACCTTCCGTAATTTATGATAGTCTAAATTCGATAAGCCATGCAACAGTCGAAAACTCGCTTCGCTCAAACACTCGACTTAAAACCGCATTGCTTATCTCCATTAAGACTATCATAAAATTACTCCACAGGTAGATTAGTATCAGCGACTACTCCCACTTCATTTAGGAATAACTTGTTAGAGGGCGAAGGGGCCAAAGCAAAAGCTACTAGAGGGTGAAAAAAAGATAAAACCTGCTAGTGGGATAGAAGTGTACTAGCAGGTTTTTTAATGATTATTTACCTAGAGATATCAATTTAACTTTGGAAGAAATAAAATCACAAAAGTCTTGAACTTCATTTTCGTGCAAATCCTTTTTTTGTAAAATCGTTACATAGCCTTGGTAAGTTAATAAAAAAGCATCTTCGGTTTCAATTATATACTCAAAGTCTTGATACTGAATGACATTACTATTATTCAGTGTCTTAAGTTCTATTTGATTTTCATCAACGATTACTTCTTCTTGGACTTGTAAAAGTTGTTTTGCTGACTTAATAAATTTGTTTTTATTGTTATTGCGTTTTTTAAGGAATGTTTCTGATGCGTTGCCTTTTGTATTTAACTTATCTGTGTAAGTCCATATTTGGGAGAACCTTTCTCTTGAAATAAGCTCCATTCTCTTTTCTAATGCAAAACTAATTTGCTCCAAAAGTTCATCAATGTCGATTGGAATTATGTAAAAAGTATATTTTTGGGCGTCTATCATACTCATTATCTCCTATGCCAAATACAAATAATCTTTACTAAGCAAATATCTATTTTATTTACTTTAACATACTTGCAAGTAAATCTATATAGTGAGATAGACTTATCTTTAACAATACTTTCTACATGACTACCCCTTATATAAGCACGAATACAAAATTATTACTTTGAAGAAGTTTTGACGAGTTTGAGGAATTCTTCTTCATTCATAAAGTCAATTTTTTGACCTCTTCCGATGAGGGTCATGGCGCGGCGGAGTTTGGTGCTCATTTGGTCTGGGTCTAGGGTCATTGGATTTTTGACATTGGTGATGACAAGATTTGTTTTAAGGGTTACGGATGGTGTGTAGTTGCCCCCTAATTTTTCGATGATGCCGATAGCCTCATGACGGGCCATGGATTGGAGTGGACCGGTGAAAGCTACGAGTTTATCTTTGAAACAATCTGTGTCATTAAAGGTTTCTGGCTTTTGAGCTTCTGATTGTTCACGGCGTTTTGAGACTTTACCGATGCCGAGAGAACCGGCTGGTGTGTAGCCGCCTTCATAGAGGGTCCCAATGTTGAAGCCTATGGTGTCACTTAAAACGTCTAAGTCTGTAGTGCCCAGTTCTTTGGCGATTTCTAGAAAGACATAGGCACAAGCTGTGGCATCGGCTGAGGCGTGGTGATGATTGAAGCTAAAGCCTAAGTTACAGTATTTAGTTTAGCATTTGGTAAGTAGCAGAAGAAATGGCGTGACATGACCATAGTACAGCAGTAGCGAAGGCTTGGAAATGGAATGTCATATAAGTTTAAGGTACCGCGTAAGACGCTCATATCAAAGGAAGCATTATGTGCTACTACTAAATTATTTTCAAGGTAAGGTAAAATCTCAGGCCAGAGTTCATTAAATTCAGGGACATCTATAACGTCATTAGGACGAATGCCGTGGAGTATAATGTTCATAGGTGTGAAGTGCATTTCTTTTGGGCGGATGAGCCAGTATTTTTCATCTATAATTTTGCCGTCTTGTACAATAGTTAAACCTAAAGAACAAGGGCTATTGCGTTTTTCGTTAGCTGTTTCAAAGTCGATTGCAACAAAATTCATAAGAACCTCCGTTTATAATACAATATTTTAGTATTATAACATATAAAGGAAAGAGGGATATAAGGAATTATTTACTCAGTCTCAAAAATTTAAGCTACCCCAATAGACTAAAGTATTGTATAATAAGGAGAATTATAAATAAAGAATATTTATAAGACATTATTAAAGGAGCGAAAATCACATGGAGTTTATATGGAATATGATCTATGGCGCAATTATTGGGATTGCCAACATTATTCCTGGCGTGAGCGGTGGAACAATGGCTGTTATTCTCAATATCTATGATGAACTCATTAGCGCTGTAAGTAACTTCACAAAATCGTTTAAAAAGAGTTTAACCTTACTTATACCTATTGGTATAGGTGCAGGAATTGGGATTATCTTATTTAGTAAGTTAATCGGTTTCTTATTAGAAACTTATCCAATGCCACTTAACTTCTTTTTCATGGGACTTATTATTGGTAGTATCCCAATGATTTATAAACGTGCAACAGTTCAAAAATTTAAAGTAGTAAGTCTGATTCCATTTGTCATTACTGTAGCAATTATGGCAGGAATGAGCTTTTTAAGTAAAGACGAGGCAGTAGCAAGTGCCCTCATTACAACGGTTACATTTGGAACTGCACTTAAACTTATTGCATGCGGTGCTATTGCAGCAGCATGTACGATTTTACCAGGTGTAAGTGGTTCACTTATTTTAGTAGTATTAGGTATTTATACAAGTGTATTAAATGCTATCGATACATTTAATATACCTGTTTTATTCTGCGTAGGAATCGGGGTATTAATCGGACTTTTAGGCGGAGCAAAGTTAATTGATATTTGCCTTAGAACAAATGAACAACTTACTTTCTTTGCAATCTTAGGTTTAGTCGTTGGTTCAGTGGTGCCAGTATTTAAAGCATCAGGATTCGCATTTGGTGTGCAAGCAGTGGTATCAATTGTGACATTAGCATTAGGTATGGGAATTTCATTACTTTTTGCATCAGAGAAATTCCAAGCACACGTGAGAAGAAATAAAGAATTAGTTAATGCATAAGAAAAATTAAGATAAAAATATTGATAAGTTATACATATAAAAAGATAAATTATATATAAAAAGATAAAATAAATACATTTAGGGATTAGATATTTTCATCAAAAATCACATGCAAATATTAGTGAATGATTCATTAATACGTGCATGTGATTTTTTATATAATCTATCTTATTTTAATAAGCCATATGCTTCAAGTGTTGATTTTAGGAAAGCTTCATTGTGGGCTTCCATTGGTACCATAGGTAAACGACATCCGCCTACGTTCATACCAAGCATATTCATAGCCGTTTTAATAGGACTTGGGCTGGCTTCGATAAAGAGTGCAGTGACCATATCAAGTACTTTGATTTGTGCATCGCGGCTCTTTGCAACATCCCCATTTAAGAAGTCCATAACAAGATGATGTGTGTCTTTAGGAATAATATTGGCCATAACAGAGATGACACCGATGCTTCCCATTGAAAGCGCAGGAACAACGTTTGATCATCTCCTGTATAGATGGCAAAGTCAGGTCCACAGAGCTTACGAATTTCACCAATGTTATTGAAAACACATTCTTTAATACCAACGATATTTGGAATGCGTGAAAGTTCTTTCACTGTTGCTGGGCTCATACTTGCAACTGTACGTCCTGGAACGTTATAAAGAATAACAGGAATATCTGTACTTTCAGCAATAGCTTTAAAGTGGGCATAGATACCTTTTTGAGTTGGTTTATTATAATAAGGAACGACTGATAATACAGCATCAGCGCCAACTTCCTTAGCAAATTTTGTAGTACCGATAGCATGCATTGTATCATTGCTACCAGCACCAGCGATAACTGGAATAAGACCATTTACTTTTTTTACACAGCATTCAATGAGTGCCTTATGTTCTTCAATCGGCAGTGTAGCAGATTCTCCTGTTGTACCACATACAATGATGGCATCTGTACCTTCTGCGATGTGCCACTCTACGAGTTCTTCAAATTTATTAAAATCGACTGTGCCGTCTGGTTTAAAAGGTGTAACAATTGCAACACCAGATCCAGTAAATATTGGTTTTTGCATAAAATTTCCTCCAAATTTTTTGGGATTTACAATAATATTATAAGGAGTAAATTAAGGATAGACAAGAAAAAGAGCGTGTCTTAAAATACTCTATGTTTTGTGAAAATTCCGAAGGCATTCTGAATAAAAGTTAGTATAATATATTGTATTACAAAAATGGAAAGAGGTTACTTTTTAGAGGGTAAAACATAAAAAATACATAATCTGATGTTAGCATGAGAACATAAGAAATAAGTTTGCTTACAAACATAAGAAAAATGAAAACAAAAGTAAGAAAGACTAAGTAATAAGGGAGGAATAGCATGACGCTATTTGATGTAATTGGAGGCATTCTAGGATTTGGAGTGAATCTCATCTTTTTATTTGTTCGAGTGATACTAGCATTAGTTGTTGGAGGCGTTGCTAGTTTTAAAGGAAGAAGTGCATTTATTTGGGGGATTTTAACATTCATCTTCCCATGGGTATTCTTAATCATTTGGTTTATACCAAAGAAATATCCGAAACTGCCAAGAGAACTTAGAAAAAATCCAGCATTTGAAGGCAAAGATCCAGCTGTCGCATCCATTATGGCACTTTCAGCGATGATTGCCAAAGCAAACGGCAGCGTTTCAAAAGAAGAAGTACGTTTTATCAAAGATTTCATTATTGGCCAATTTAACATTAGCGGGGCAGAGTTGAATACTTATGCCGATGCCTTCGACTATGGTAAAAATCATCCAGAAGAATACAATGTATTTACACAAATGGTACGTGATTACTGTTCAGCTTGGACAATCAATGCCCTTGCCTTCTTATTTGTAGGCATCAGCTTACAAGGCAGTGACAATGGCCAAAAAGAAAGCGAAACAAAGAAAATCTTATATGCATTAGGTGTATTAACTTATGAATATGAAAGAATCAAAGCTCATTTCGCAGGGACAAGCAGTGGCGGTGGAAATTACAACCAAAGTTACAATTACTATGGTGGCGGCGCAGCAGCGCCTGGTGAAAACCTCATTAAGAAATACACAGCAGTTCTTGGCGTAAGCGAAAATGCAAGCTTAGCAGACGTGAAAAAAGCTTACCGCAAACTCGTTAAAGAATATCACCCAGATAAACTTGCAGCCAGCGGTATGCCAGAAGACTACATGGAATTTGCCAACCAAAAAATCCGTGAAATCAATGAAGCTTATGAATACCTAGAAAAAAATCTTAAATAATCCATTACTAAATGTATAAAAGCTAAAAAACTTGTTCATCCTCTAGAAAACAAAAAGGAGGCAACATATGAACGAAGTACATTTAGTAGGTGGTATTACTAGAGACCCAGAACTCAAGGAAGCAGCAAGTGGCACAAAATATGTCCAATTCACCTTAGCCGTCAATAGCGGTGTAAGAAAAGTTGTGACAAACTATATAGATATGGTGGCTTTTAATCAAGAAGCCGAAAAACTAGCAAGTACCGCAAAGAAAGGTACCAAGCTCTGCATCAGAGGGCATCTCAACCAAGCCCAATATATCGACCAAGAAGGCAATACGAGAAATAACCTCAAAGTCATCTTAGAAGACTTCAGTATTGTCACCAAGAAAAATCCAATACCTATAGAAGAAGTCGCAGCTTCAGAAGAAGAACAAAACTAATAGGCACACAACAAAGGGATATGTTGCAAAGAATTAACTAGCAACATATCCCTTTTGTTAAGACTTCTTTCCCTCGCTCGCCTAAGATAGGTTATCAACCTTCTTAAAGATGTTTATTAGAGTTATTAGAGGATTGAGCAATAATAATGATGATCCCAATAACGACAAGTGCAATTGGCCATACAAGAGAATTGTGGAAGAGTAAGTCCCAAATACCATCAATACTAATACCTAAGAAGCACATCCCCCCTACAACACCTAAAATACCAACAGGAATTAATAAGGCATTATTATGTGGTTTCTCAAATAAGTAGAGTTGAAAAAGACCAATAGCAGGTGCAAAAATATAAACAGGCCAAGTACTGCCACTAAAACGCCAATCGGTAAAAGTCTCAAAGAAGAAGAGTAGACCAATTGTCGTTAAAATTCCTCCAGGCACGAGCATAGCAGCAGGACTCTTACCACTAAAGAAACCAAGCTCAAATAAAAGCCCAGGCACAAGCACAAATATAGGCCAAAAATTACTCCAATTCAAATCCCCAAACCCTACAAAATGGCCCCACAATCCAAGTAGACCAATAACAATTAAAATAAACCCTATATTACTTTTTTCATTATTCATAAAAACCTCCACTTGGTAAAAATAGTAAATTCTAATAATCATTATCTCTAGTATAATATAGTAGAATTGCTTTTTAAAGATATTAGTCTAAATAGATGAAAATATAATAAAATTAATTAAAAAATTTAAAATAAAGTATTGCAAAACCCAAAAAATAGGACTATACTGAATAAGTAAGGCCCATTGGTCAAGCGGTCAAGACGTCACCCTCTCACGGTGAAATCATGGGTTCGATTCCCGTATGGGTCATGACATAAGCGATAAAGAGTCCAGCACTTAGGTGCTGGGCTTTTTTGCGTGTAACTGCAAATTTTAGATTTATGAATAAGCATATTAATTAAAATAGACTGATAGAAATAGATTTAATTTAAAATATCAGCACCATGTTAATGGTAAAATAGAACTGTATTTGTCAAGTGAATTCGGAACCAAAATGCATTTGAAAATGGATCCACCTTAAGTTAAAAAAGAATAGTGATATTCGATATTGTAACTGCAAATTTTGCTGCAAATAAATTTAAATAAACACCCATTATTCAAAGTGAAAGATGAAAGAAGAAATAAAGTAAGCTACTCTTAAATACTTGAGCATCCTAGCTTTCCATTGATTATCAATCACTTTGTCACAAATTCTTTTTCACACTCTCACGGTGAAATCATGGGTTCAATTCCTGAATGGGTCATGATATGAGCGACAAAGAGTCCAGCTAGAAATAGCTGGACTTTTTTAGTGCTTTTTAGGAGAAAAATAATTAGTTATGTGACTTAATCACATACGCCGCTTAATATTTTATATAAAATACAGCCATAGCAAAAAGTGATATACAAATAATATGCTAAACAAATCATTAGAATAGGAGAAGAATATATGAATAAAGAAATTACAGTAACATATGCTGCTGAGGAAGCGGTCGATTATAAACATGAAGGACATAATTGTGCACAGGCAGTTATTCATGGGTTATCTAAATTATATGATATGGATGCTGTGGCATTGGAAAAGATAGCTGCGGGATTTGGTGTTGGAATGGGGACTATGGGAGCTACTTGCGGTGCACTGATTGGGGCTAATATGGTGATGGGTGAATGTACAGGTGGTCAGAAAACTATGATGAAATCAAAACAATTATTTTCTAAATTTGAGCAATCTAGTGGCGCAACTATATGTAAAGAATTAAAGGGGATTGAATCTGGGAGGGTTTTATATTCTTGTGATGATTGCGTTAGAAATGCAGTAATTGCGGCAGCATCTATTTTAGAATAATGAGTCTGTTGATGTGATTTTCCGGCGAGTACAGTGGGAGGTATAAAGTATGGCAAAAAGATATGCCGAAGTGAATAAAAACAGATGTGTAGCTTGTGGAGAGTGTATGTATGTCTGCTTAAAAGGCGCTATAAAAATAATACATGGAAGATATGCTTTGTCTAACAGCGACAAGTGTATAGGGTGTGGGCTTTGTGAAAAAAGCTGTCCTGCAGGATGTATTACTATGATGCATAGAGAGCAGGTGTCAGAATGAATAAGAAAGTAAAGAAATGGTATGATTATCTTTGGATTTGGTCCATTATATATTTTGTACTTGGATTCTTTAACATTTTGTGTGCATGGCTTGGGATGATTGATTTTGTTGTGCCACTTATTTTTGCCATAGTAGGCCATAATAAGAATTTTTGTAATACATATTGCGGGCGTGGTCAGTTATTTAGAAAGATTGGAAATGATTACAAGTGTTCAAGAAAAAATCAAGCACCAAGTTGGATTGCTTCTAAATGGTTTCGATATGGATTTTTAATCTTTTTCTTGACCATGTTTGGAAATATGATATATCAGACATATTTGGTTGCGGCTGGTGCAACTGGACTAAAAGAGGTGGTCAAACTCCTTTGGACATTTAAAGTACCATGGGGATGGGCATATACAACAGGAGCAGTAGCAGACTGGATTGCACAGTTTAGCTTTGGTTTTTATAGTTTAATGCTGACATCTACTATTATTGGTTTATTTGTAATGATGTTGTACAAGCCAAGAACATGGTGTACTTTCTGTCCAATGGGAACTATGACTCAGAGTATATGCAAAATAAAAAATGATAATGATCAAGTAAAATTGTAACGCTATATGGATAGCAATTAAATTTATTAGTAATTTTTTAGGAAAAATTATTTTTCATGGCATATATAAGAGTGTAAGGACGGCGGTTGAAAGTTAATGCTATAAAGCTTAATCATAACCTATAAACCATAAACCTATACTATCATTTGACGATATGCGGTAGCGGCAGAGAGGATGCTGGAGGCTAATACAGTAGACCTAAGAAAATACACAACAATTTTTATTTTATAGTTTGTAAAGCATTTTACAAAGTATATTTACGAGCAAGGTTGCTTTTATCATAGGTCTTAAGCTTGTGGTACCATTTTTCATGAAGGGCTTAAGAGTTATGCCCTCCCACCATGATGATTTTAAGCTGCTAAGAGGTGCTTTGCGTCTGTTGGAGGTTAGCTTTGGTGAAATAATTGGGAGGCTATTTGATCAGGGTTAAAGGAAGGCAGATGAGAAATATTACGAGGCGTTTAAGGTTGGAGCAGTTAAAGCAGCACAGCATGGAACTAAGTGGAATGCTATGAAGAGCGTAGCCATAGATTTATGGCTACGCTTTTTGTGTGCTTATTAGTAATAATCAATACATGAATGACTTAGACGGTGAGTTATATATCAAATTTTTACGAACAGATATATGTAGAAGTATTATAAAGCAAAACATGAAATAGACCATAATATAGGGGATAAGGGATCTAGCTAGTAATACTTATTTTTGAACAACTGTAGATTTTAGTTTTATAAGAGAGTATAATCTTACAAATGAATTATTAATATAAGGGGGAGTGGCATAATGAATGCTAAAGAAATGTTAGAGTTCTATGTAAAAGATCCATACATACAGACCTATAGTAAACGTGTATTAGATATAGCTAAGGGTATAGCACATACTGCGCAGGAAGGCAAATGTAAAAAGCCCAATGAGTGCAGATATGAAAAATATAGCCGATTAAGACTAAGCCAAGTTTAGGGATTTTATAGCCTTTAATCAATATAGTACCCCTTTCCCCATGCAGTCTTAATATATTGCGGATTGCGATTATCTTTTTCTATTTTTTTCTAAGTTTTTTCATATGTACCATAACGGCATTGTCACCTACAGCTTCTTCTTCCAATACGTTATTAAAGATTTGATCGATAGAAAATATTTTTTTGCGGTGTGTAATGAGGAGTTCTAAGATTCTATATTCTGTATGCGTTAGTATAATATGCTCACCACTGCATATGACTGTTTGTGGAGTTGTGTTCATAGATAAATCTCCTATAGTGATTAGGGGATACAGTTTTAACTTGTGGTTCATAAATACAGTAGCGTCTAAGAAGTACTTTGACCTTTAGGAGTAATTCTGAATTTGAAAAAGGATTGGTGATATAGTCATCTCCACCAGTTGAGAAGCCCATGGTCTTATCAGAGTTTCCTGTACGTGCAGTGAGAAATAAAATAGGGGCCATTGTTTTCTTCTGAATCTCTGAAGTGGCTATAAAACCTGATTTTTGAGACATATTCACATCTAAAATGATTAAGTCGATGGTCTTATCTACTAGCTGAATACATTTTTCACCATCACAGGCTAATACCACTTCAAAGCCTTCACCATTTAATAAGATATGCAGTATTTCCCTGATTTCAGCATTATCATCTGCGATTAATATTTTATGTGTTTGCGTATTGTTCATTATGAGTCCTTTCAAAAGGGACTAAGAGAGGACTATCTTATAGCTTACTTTTTTGTAAATATCATATGTTTATTATATTGTAACTTATTGATGGACAATAGGTACTTTTAAGAATTTGATTATACGACTTTTTATTTTTTATGCCCTATGATAAAGAATATAACGGTAATGAGTATGTACAGGGCATAGATTGAGAATGCTACAAGTTTACCACCAATAAACGACAATTTAGGATGGTCTAATGCATAACTTATAAAAATAATTGCTCCGGCAGTCATAAGACAACCCATAGTTGAAAATATTCTTGATTTGTCCATAGGCAAGCTCCTTTTCTAAATCGAATTTTATAATTAAATTATAACCTAATGAAAGTAAAAAAAAGATAGAAAAAAGTAAAAGATAAAATTTTTTTAAACAGCAAGCCCCAAAATTATAGGGAGAGATTTTAAGCAGCCAAGCAATGTTTCAAGTAGTCTGGAAGCTTAACTTTGGTTAAATAATTTGAAGGCTATTTGGGCAAAGTTGAAGGAAAGGATTGCTAGAAACAAGGCAAGGCAGCTTAAAGTTAAGGTGGCAGGTAGTATAATATGGCTACGTCCTTTTTGTAGTTACGTAAATTTCATATAAATGGTGATAAAATATTGTATAAAAAAATAAAGGTTCATCACCATGAACTGTGTTT
>NZ_BBCG01000008.1 GCF_001311925.1 Cellulosilyticum ruminicola JCM 14822 | reverse complement strand
CGTTAAAGTTGATGTTGGCTCTAATTCCTGAACAAGCTGCATGCGTACACGCCTTTGCCAGTAAAAGAATTGTTTTTCGTTAATGTTATTCGCAATACACTATGCTTTTTTAGTCATGTTACTGTTGTTGCACTCATTAATGAGTGCAGCCCAGTTGTTAAGTCGTATTTGATAAGTGGTTTTATCTATGATGGAGCACCTCCTAAAAACTAATAGTTTATTAAAGTTCTATATCATTGTCTCAAAAAAACTACTAGTTTTCGAGGTACGAACTATTTACCGCTTGCGTTGTTTAGGACTTTAAATATCACGTAGTTAATATATAACACTACTACTTCTACGCACGTAAGATAACCGTGTTTCTTTAAATATCACGTAGTTAATATATAACAAATGTTATATTATATATAGATAAATGACACGTCAAACTTTAAATATCACGTAGTTAATATATAACAAATGTTATATTATATATAGATAAATGACACGTCAAACTTTAAATATCACGTAGTTAATATATAACTATTTGTTCTTTGAGACCAAAAGAGTTGTTTACTCATCTTTAAATATCACGTAGTTAATATATAACGTTTTATAAGTCCTTCATTTAGCTTTACGCCTTCATTCTTTAAATATCACGTAGTTAATATATAACGATTATGACGAGCTTATTGAGTATTGCAAGGGCAACTTTAAATATCACGTAGTTAATATATAACTTTTCTACATCCTTAAACATACTCTTAGCTGTAGTAGTCTTTAAATATCACGTAGTTAATATATAACAATTATAACTAGATAAAATACGGGGGTGAGACAGGCTTTAAATATCACGTAGTTAATATATAACCCATCGCACTAAAGGAAAACACGAACGCATTTTTAAACTTTAAATATCACGTAGTTAATATATAACTTAAAATAGTTTTCCTATGCAAACATCTTTTTACTTCCCTTTAAATATCACGTAGTTAATATATAACGTTCAGTTGAAGTTTTTCTTGACAATGTACACCTATCTTTAAATATCACGTAGTTAATATATAACAATGAACGGGTTATAACAATCCGACTTGTCCATTTCTCTTTAAATATCACGTAGTTAATATATAACTCACTATAATATTCAGCGTGTAAATCAGACTAATATAACTTTAAATATCACGTAGTTAATATATAACACATCTATTCAACGTAGTTATTTGTACATAGGAAGCCTTTAAATATCACGTAGTTAATATATAACCTTATCTAAGTCAATGAGTATTAAAGTAGCAGAAATCTTTAAATATCACGTAGTTAATATATAACTCTATAGCTAAAGTGGTAAGTACTATGAGGAGATACATCTTTAAATATCACGTAGTTAATATATAACCAACATCTACCGAATCTATATCTTCATAAGACTCTTGCTTTAAATATCACGTAGTTAATATATAACGACAAGTTAAAGGCTCTAGAATTGCAAGCTAAGCACCACTTTAAATATCACGTAGTTAATATATAACCACCATTCCTAGTACCCTTAAGTATGTCTGTAAGATACTTTAAATATCACGTAGTTAATATATAACTTAGTGACTACTTTCCTATAATCCTCTGGCTTGTCTACTTTAAATATCACGTAGTTAATATATAACTTTCTTGTTTAAGAAAAACCTTTGAGCTTGCACTAAAACTTTAAATATCACGTAGTTAATATATAACAGAGATAAGGGATACTTATATCTCATTATCTTACAACTTTAAATATCACGTAGTTAATATATAACAAGCTTTAGCAATTACATATCTTAGCATCCCAACATTTCTTTAAATATCACGTAGTTAATATATAACGCTACAAGCAGTCGGTGAATGGTTTGCACGTATAACCTTTAAATATCACGTAGTTAATATATAACGAGCAGGTTCTTTTTCCATGAAATCCTTTAATTCCATCTTTAAATATCACGTAGTTAATATATAACTCAATACTATTACCTATCACATCAAAGTTTCTAGCTACCTTTAAATATCACGTAGTTAATATATAACAAATGCTATTTTAGCAAGGATATATGGTCAAAATGAAACTTTAAATATCACGTAGTTAATATATAACCAATTAACATTTGAAATGTCTCAATATGTACTACCAACTTTAAATATCACGTAGTTAATATATAACTTTCAAGTTTATCTAAATATCCTTGTTTCACTTCATTCTTTAAATATCACGTAGTTAATATATAACTAAAGAAATGAATATTCTTTTTATACTATCTTCCAGCTTTAAATATCACGTAGTTAATATATAACGGCTTAGGCTCTAGCTTTATTTTTTTGCAAAACAACTTTAAATATCACGTAGTTAATATATAACTTTAATATATTAATAAAGTCATCAACGTATTCTACCTTTAAATATCACGTAGTTAATATATAACCGAGATGTATATCTAGAGACAAAAAAGACCGTACTCATCTTTAAATATCACGTAGTTAATATATAACTAAAAATTTTTTTTGTTCTTTGCTAAGCTTTCCTGTCTTTAAATATCACGTAGTTAATATATAACTAAAACAGCTTACAGGTGAGGACAGAGTAACAGCACGTCTTTAAATATCACGTAGTTAATATATAACCTAAACTCAATTAATGCATTATGAAGTTCACTACCAACCTTTAAATATCACGTAGTTAATATATAACTTAGCCATTTTTTCAATTAGCATTTGTCCTGTCATATACTTTAAATATCACGTAGTTAATATATAACCGTGATAACAGTTTGGATTGGTGGTAAAGCCAATGCTAACTTTAAATATCACGTAGTTAATATATAACCTGAGATAGCTTGTTTTAGGAAACTTGACGATTTATACCTTTAAATATCACGTAGTTAATATATAACTCACTCCCTTTGCTTAACTGTTCTGCACTAAGAAGAATCTTTAAATATCACGTAGTTAATATATAACTTTCCCACTAGCTCTTAATGATAAAGGTAACCCAGCTTTAAATATCACGTAGTTAATATATAACTCAGAATCATTTGCATATAACAAGCTAGAGAAATTCTTTAAATATCACGTAGTTAATATATAACTCTCTCTTCCTTGTTTTGCTATGCTCCAGTATGTACACTTTAAATATCACGTAGTTAATATATAACGAATTAGTTCATGATCATTTCATAAAACAAGACATCACTTTAAATATCACGTAGTTAATATATAACTTTCTCATATCATTAGCATTACCACTACACAATCCCCACTTTAAATATCACGTAGTTAATATATAACCTAAAGTCTTGACATGGACTTCCATGTATTAAAATGTCCTTTAAATATCACGTAGTTAATATATAACTAGTAATGATGAACTTCTATCACTTGATCAAATTGAACTTTAAATATCACGTAGTTAATATATAACAGGAATTACAAATACTGCTGTATCAAAGCTTGAAAACTTTAAATATCACGTAGTTAATATATAACCTGCTCCTACACAATGTCTCTTTCTTAACTTCTCATACCTTTAAATATCACGTAGTTAATATATAACAAAGAAAATGCAGCAGCAATTGAGGACTTAGGTGTAACTTTAAATATCACGTAGTTAATATATAACACATTGACCAAATCAACTTTTGCAAACCAACACAAGTCTTTAAATATCACGTAGTTAATATATAACAATTTAATGTTAATGAAGAATGGCTTCGGACTGGCAACTTTAAATATCACGTAGTTAATATATAACCTATTATTTTATTTACTTACTACTTCAAAACAACACTGCTTTAAATATCACGTAGTTAATATATAACTTCATCACCATTTGTTGTGTAGTAAATTGTAGCACCCTTTAAATATCACGTAGTTAATATATAACTAAGGGGTACAAATTTGAAGAGGTTGAGCTAGTAGGACTTTAAATATCACGTAGTTAATATATAACGCGATGATTACAAAGCCATGCAACTAACTATATTTAGCTTTAAATATCACGTAGTTAATATATAACTTAGTTGTGGTACCTTCCATGTAGTCACGCCATTTTCTCTTTAAATATCACGTAGTTAATATATAACCATATGTAGCTTTCACGCCTTATACCATTTTTGTTAACTTTAAATATCACGTAGTTAATATATAACTATATTTGCAGGTGGTATTCATAGAATCTACGAGCCCTTTAAATATCACGTAGTTAATATATAACGCACTAACCTTTTCAAAGTTTCTTCTAAATGTAACCTTTAAATATCACGTAGTTAATATATAACCCAAAAATTATTTACTATCTCCTTCCCTCATTTTACTAGCTTTCCTCACTATTTTCATTGTTCAAATTTGCTTATTTTGCAGTGAGGTTCTAGTAGTGTATTTTAAAATTTTATTTTTTTCTCTCTTATACATTGATGCTCTAAGCTTTAAATCGTTTTTTATAAGAATAGCGCTCACTGCAATAATATCTTACTATAAAAATAACTCGTGAATATTTTTTTCTACTCCAAACACTTCTTTCTTAATACTATTAGGATTTTTTATATTGTAGATATAAATTGAGTCCTCTTTAGTCTCAATAATACGTCTTAACTCAAATAAACATTTATGCAATTTACCTTCTGTAATTTCTCCTTCGAACACTGAATTTTGCGACCACATTAAATATTTCTTTAGATGTTTTCTTACCTTATTTACCCTAGTTTCTTCTACATCATATGTCACAATCACAAACATTCTACCACCACGCTTTCAATGGACTATATTCTTCATCACCTATAAAATGTTTAATCAACTTATAACACTCTAATCTAATAAACGTTCTATAAGAGACTTGTCTTTTTAAGTGCCTATGATTAATTGTAGTATTCATTTTGTTTTCAAATTCCTTGAGAAATTTTTTCTTTCCTGTCTCACTTAAATAGCAAAATTCATCTTCATACTGAAAATCCTTTTTAGTTAATCTTTTATTATTAACCAATGAAAATATAATAGGATCAATAATTAATGGTTTAAAAATCTCTGCAATATCTAAGCTTAATGAAAAACGCTTAGTTGAAGGTTCATGTAAAAAGCTAATTGTAGGATTAAGTTGTGTCTTATAAATCTCACTTAATACATTGGTATACATTATGCTATTCCCAAAAGAAATAAGTGCATTCACTGGGTCTTTGGGTGGCCTCTTCTCACGTTTTGAAAAAGAAAAACCATTCTTTAGAATCTCATTAAATGATTGATAATAATGTTTATGAATTCGACCTTCACACCCCATAAGCTCAGCAATACTTTTCACACTTTCCATTTGCTTTAACTCTTCTTTAATTGCTTCTATTAACTTTTCATCAACTTTATAATAACGCATATTTCTAAGAATATGATGTGCTGCACTTTTTACAAATTCTCGTGCCAACTTTAGTCTTTTTAATTTATCTAAATAACACGCTGCTTGCCATACAACAGTGTATCCAGATACATTCTTCTCTTTTGGATAGTACGTTCCTGAATAAAAGCCATAATAGTTATAGAAATGAATTTTTATACCATATCGACTGATATAATTCAATAATTTTACATTTAAATCAATCTCTCCATAAATATGAAGATTTTCAACCTGCTCTACAGGTAATGCTCTCTTACTTTCAGTTTCATCTATAAAATAAATCGTATTATCTTGCGTTTTAACTTGCCATTACTCATAATATAATAATCTTTCGTTATCATTCTTCCTCCTGTGAAAAACAAAATTCATAATATGCACATTTGCTACAATAACTTAGTTTTGTGACCTTAGGAGGTTTCTCTTCTTCTGTAAGACTTTTTATATCTAACAACACACTTTCAACTTCATTTTCCTTATCCTCTGTTAAAAGCAGTTCTTCTTGTCTTCTTTCCTTTACATAGTTTAACTTACCTTTTTTCTCAATCCCCATTTTCTTTAAATAATATAAATAATAATATAACTGCATTTGATCAGCTTTTTGCATTCTACTACTAATCTTAACCTCTCTTACATATTCTCCATCAATGATATCTAGTTGCAGTAAATTATCAACTAATACTTCTTTATTTGTAGCTCTACTATACGAATCCTCATGAATCAGCTTTCCAGCTAATACTCTATCATTATTCTGTTCCATAGTAATGCCCTTATCAAACAGCCATAACTTACGTTTACAAATAAAGAAATAATTAATTTTTACACCCTGTACCTTTAAACTCTCTAAGTCTAAAGACATATTGGCACCCTCTTTCATTAATAAAGTTATGCCACATAGGTAATATATAAATAAATTTATCTTGTTATATTGTTAATTTGTTTTTTAGATATCACATAGTTGATATATAACTTATAGTATTCAAACACATTCTATTTTTATTGAAGACTTTAAATATCACGTAATTTACATTCTCTTTGTCAAGGGGGCAGTCTTGAACCATTTAGAATGCTTCGCTTTGCAATAAATCACTAAATAAAATTTAAATCCTTTGCAAAAGCTTTTTGATCTCCAGAAGCAGCATATTTCATACTCGCACGTATTTGATGAATGATACAACTTTGATGCTTTGCTAAGGGCATATACAGCTTTGTTAACAATCTGTTTTTCATCACGTACCTTATAGTGGATGGCATCTAAAAAAATGAAAGAATAAACTTGTTCTAAAGGCCTATTTTGCCATTCGGATACAACTGATAAAATACGGTCAGTAATCTTAGAAACCATATCTGCTGATATTTCTACATCATATAAGTCCTTAATTTGATCATGAATATCTCATGTAGAAAGACCAGCGGTATATAAAGATAATACTTTATCTTCAATACCGGTAATATTACGTTGATGCTTTTGAATGATTTGAGGCTCAAACTCTCCATTTCGATCTCTAGGAATATTTATCTCAACAGGACCTAATTCAGATTTAACAGTTTTCTTACTGTAGCCATTCCTGCTATTAGTAGTAGTCTTATCTGAAATCTGAAATCTGATATTTGTCATATCCTAATTTTTCTTCTAATTCAACTTCAAGGGCTTCCTGATGTACATCTTTAAACATTTCCTTTAATAAATTTAATACATCATCTGTGTTAGTAAAATGTTGCTCTTTAATAAAATCTCTTACCAAATCCTTTGGTAATACTGACATAAAAAGCTCCTCCTTAAGATACATTTGATTTTTTATAATCATTGCCTTAGAAAAGAGCTTTTAATCAGTTTACACAAAATTTTATACAGACTCGCAATTTTTATAAAAATGAATCTAACTCTTCACCTATTAATATTCCCTTACCTTTTAATTTACCATCTTCTTCATAACAATCATATTGATATTCTAGAACATATAAATCTTCAAGTCCTTTAACTAGTGTTTCTGTTATATTTCCATTCTTTCTTAACTTATAGGTAGGAATATTAGCAGTATACCTAAAGATTTTTCTTTTTAAATCTTTTCTAGTATTTTTCACTTCTTGAATAGTGTCTTTATCATGTTTACTATATGCTTCTTGAAGTAATTCCTGTGTCTCCTTATAAGGTTTTATCAATTCATCATAAATGCTATCATAAATACTTCTTGGTACAATCGTAACACTATCAATATCTCTTAAAATTTGCTGTGCTTCTTTGCTTTTTAATTTGGCTGGTGTCATACTGTCTAAGATATCCAATGCATCCTTAAACTTCTTGTAAAACTCAGAACCCTTTAAAGACTCTTTACTGTATAACTTACTTACCATTTCTACCTTATCATCTTCTTTTAAACAAGGTGTTTCTTTCAATTGTTTCTTTAAGATTTCTAATCCTTTACCTACAATTTCTCGATCATAAATCGTCCCAATGCCACTTACCTCTTCTGTATAAATTATGATATTAGGCACTTTCATTTTCTCTTTCTTTTTACCTTTTCTATTACATCTTCCTAGCCTTTGAAATAGACTATCCAAAGTAGAAATTTGAGTATGCAGTCTATCGAAATCAATATCTAAAGAAGCTTCAACTAATTGTGTTGTAATCCAAATGCCCTTACTCTCATTTCGATCAAAATACTTTATCTCTTCTTCTAAACGACTTCTATCTTTTGTTATATACATAGAGTGTAATAACTGCATTTGAACTTTTTTCCTTAATTGCTTACTTTTTTCTTCTATCTTTTCATACATTGCCACTGCATCTTTTACCGTATTTACAATGATTAAAACTTTTTCTTGGGTGCCTTGTTCTAAAATAACTTCTAAATGATTATTCATGGAATCTTCTATTAATTTGAGATGATGACGTGACTCAGATGTATTATAAGTAGCTTGTACTAAGTTTTCATCTAATAAGCCTCTTGCTCTCATTTCATCAATATAAATAGTAGGCAATGTGGCTGTCATAATCATAAATTGTCCACCTATATGATGAATCATTTCTAATGCTTTAATTAAAACAGCAGCTATTTCTGATGAGTAAGCTTGTATTTCATCAATAACAACCTTTGAATAGGCTAAAGTCGCATAAATCTTTTCATATCCTAGATATAAAAAAGGAAATTTAAAAATCTGGTCTATAGTTGAGAAAGTAAGTTTCTTAGAAAAAAGCTTAGAACTACTTATAATATTCTCCCAGTCTTCATATTCTTTATCTTTCAAATACTCTTCACTTGTTGAATGTAACAAGCCAGTATAAGGATAATTAATCCCATGTTCATCTTGCATACTTACCCTATCATAAAGTGCATTAATACTTACACGTAATGGCAAAGTGAAAAATGCCTTATCTCTGCCAATCCATATAAGCGCAGTTTCTGTTTTCCCCATACCTGTTGACGCAATTAATATCACATTTTTATCTTGATTTTGTTTTGCAAATGTTTGTACATCTCTTAGCCCACTATAATTTTTAACCAAAAACTTTTCCGTATATTCTCCTACATTTTCTTTAGCATCTATCTCTATAGATTCATGTGCAGAGGCTGCATGATCCAATTTATGAATTAATCCTTTTAACAAAATATAAAAATTATAATCTTCATCTTCAGGACTAATACGTTTTTGTAACATTTGTAAATAACTGCTATCCAAATTCTTTTCCTTAATTCTATAGCACGGTTTAAATTCCTCATTAATCTTAGGCACTTGTAATTCTATATCGCCTTTTAATACTTCTTGTACCCTATCTTTAAAATCAGAATCTATAGTGATGTCTCGCTCATGATGAAAGGCAATAGTTTGCGTTAAGAGTTTTTTAGTTCTTTGATCCTTTATCTCTAACTTTCTAAAATTCATAAAAGCAGGCGATAAAAAGTTATGATTAATATTATTTTCAAATAGTGTCGGTATACTTTCATCTCCAACTTTTTTTCTAATCACATTTTGAAAAGCTGTAAATACCTTACCCAAATCATGAAATTCAACTGCTACATCAAGTAATCTCCAGAACTCTTCTTCATCTTTTACTAATTTATTAATCTTATCTCCATAGTCTGCCTTCAATACTTTTAATGCTTCTCTTAAGCCATCTGTATGTTCTCTTAAACTTTCTACTGGGTCTGACTTTGCATAAATCATTGATATACTCCTATCTATGACTAAAGTAAACTATATCTTCATCCTTACTATCATCTACTAAAATATCTCCACAAGTAATGTCATTTCCCTTTTCTACGTAATACGTATCTATCTTATGCCACTTTCTCTTAGTGCCTATTGTTTCATAAGAACAACATAAAAGATAATTGATACCTGTCACATTTTCATCCTCTAAGTTTTGTCTTGGAATATAAATAGGCTGTTTTAATCGATACGCTTTTCTCACACCTTCTTCTGGTTCATCTAAATCATTATCCACTTCAAACTTATTAACTTCTACAAAGCTTACTTCATCAATACGTGCCAAGTCTTCTTTTCTACCTACTGAAATAAATTCACTTAGGTTACTAAAGCATTCATATAACTGCTCTAATATTTCTTCACTCGCTGCTATATGAATAATCAGCTTAACGCCCAACAACATGTGACCATTCATAGGCATAGTTGTTACTTCATTCTTTTTATAAAAGTAAGTCGTTTGATAGTTATTAATAATGCTTTCATACTCTCCTTGAATGCTAATCTCAAAAGGAATAAGATGATCTGCATCTAAAAGTTTATGCAATAAGCCATTAATCGTAGAATAAGGAGGTAATGGATAAGTTTCTGCGATTTTCATAGCAAAGGGTTTCCTATAACATGCCGTCTCTTGAAATAACTTTAATTTCAATGCTTTCATAGGCTTATACCTCGTAATAAGCTTTTACAGATTGCATAATGTTTTTAAATACATTATCTACGCTCATAACACTCTCTTTGAAAGTCTCTTTAAAATCTTCTTTATTTGTGAAACTGCCCTCTGCCATACCAATAAGTGTGCTCTCCCCTACTTCATGACCTAAAAATGTAGACATCATAGCTTCTTCAATAGGTGCTTTACATACTGCATAACCGTTTTTATTGCCTTCTATTTTAATTCTACCTAAGAAAAATGGATTTGCTACATCATATAACCCACCTACTACAAAGAGTGGTGCTAAAGTTTCTTGACGACCTCTAATATTTCTATTTAAGATTTTAATAACTTCTAAAAGTTGTGTCACACGTTCTGCTTTTTCTTCTTTAGCTAACTCAATATCTCCATCTTTACCAATTTTATCTAAATCAATTGTAAGTGTATAAGTATAAAACTTAGATGTTGTTCAATATTTGCAAGGTTAGGATGTTCTCCAATACGATCTGCAAATCCCTTATTCGTTAAGAAGTCCATATCACTATGATAAGGTTCTAATGAAATCGCATTGCTAAGTCTTACTGTAGCTTCTCTTGTCATAGAGCCACCCTTGCTGTCATCATCTTTTTTACTTGTTTTCATATAACCAAATAAGTCCATTTCTTGTGAATCTTTAATGGTATACTTTTCTTTGAATTGTACTGTTCCCTTTGCTTTATCTACTACTTGTAAATTCCAGTTAAATAAATCTGCTGCTAAACGTACGATATCATAACGTAAACATTGACGGCTTGCAAAAGTATACATATTGCCATCTGCTCTTGTAAGTTTCTTAAGCTCTGAAATATTCCCAATGCCTTCACCATAATTTAAACTTTGTGCCTTAAAAATAATTGATAATGTTAACCCTTTTCCCATTTTATTTCTCCTCCTTATTATCTACTTTGCTTGGATCATATTTATCTGAAACTAATCCTGAAATAAACGCATACGCAATATCTTCAAAGTTTAATTCTTTTTCAGCCATCACATCTAAAAATACTAAAGGTACATCTTCTTCTGCTGATACAAAAATACGTAACAAAGTATCCATGAAATCTTTCTTGTTACCTACTTTTGCTGTATTAAGCAATCTATACGCAATGCCCCCAAGCTTATTTTTACTATTTGCCTTTATATACTTCTCACGAATATTTTCACCTGCATAACGCACTATCTTTAACTTTTTATCATCCACCTCTAACTTACCTCCTTTATAACGATTAATGAAAAATCTAATCTTAGCAATCTTATAGCAATCACTGCCTAGAATACTAAAGCCCTTTTTATCCTCTAAAATATCTTTAATCTTCTCACGTAATATTGGAATCAGAAGATGCTTTAAATCTCTTTGTTTGATAAGCTGATCTACTACTGAAGCCCTGAGTTTACCATTATAAATACCACTTATTTGTTTATCTTGCTTACTAAAGAACTGTGCTAAATACATTGGCATATTAAAGTAATTTAAAGTACATTTCTTGCCCCCTACGCTTGCTTTAAACTCTACAAATAAAATATTACTTAATTGCCACTCACTCTTTTGCTTATTATCCTGTACTAAATCTTGAATAAGCACTTCAAATGGATTATCTTTATCATGCGCCTTCATTAAACTTTCATTTATATTAAGTAACTCTTTAACCGTACCATCTATATTTACGAAATTATAAAATTCATTTTCTTCTTCTTTTCTTAAATAGCTTTTGTAAATATGGGTAGTACCTGCTGGACTACAAAATAAAATAAGTTTACAAATCGCACAAATACCATAATCCGTATTCATATTCCAATACATATTTCTTGCATTCCCACTACTTACTGCTAATGGGGCAAAATGCTTTCTGTATAATCTTCTACAATGCCACTGTAATTCCCACACATTTCACAGATTGCCAGTTCATCACTTGCTAAATACTCTTTTACAGCTTGTGTGTCACCCTTTTTAAGGATTTTATCAATTGCTTTAAATATCTTTTTAATATTTGCGCCTATCTCTTTTTCTTTTAGACGCTGGTCTATATATTCTTTGATACCATCTTCATCTTGTTTTTCTAATAAATCTTGTAACCTTCCATAGTCTACGATTTCACTTAAATAATCTTTATACATTGTTTCTTTAAGTGCTTCTAAGCCTAAACTAGATTTAGCTACATTGAAATAGCTGACTTGTCCAAAGAAATTTTCACCAATAATAAACTTATAAAGGTTAGCTGTAAGCCTTTCATTAATAATTGGCATCTTGATAATTTCTAAGCTTTCTTGTACAAGTTCATTTAACTTCTCAAGCTCTTCTTCTTTTTTAATACTTCCTATTTCTTTGATTTTATCTGCTAATGTTTTATATAAGCTTTCATCTATTTTCTTAACCTTATCTGCATTACGCTTAATCTCTTCTTTGATACGCTTTACCGTATCTTTTAACTTATCAGGATGAGCTTTTACATACTCAAGTGATTTTGTAAGGCTATTTTTCATACGATCATGTACATCATATTGCTTCATGAAATAATCAAAATAAATATTCTCAAATCCTACCAAGTCTTCTGAGTCAAAGGTAATATATCCTTTATCTTTCTTCACCTTTTTATCTGCTTTTTCCATAATACGTATGAAGCCTATAATTCCCATATTATAAAACCAGTCACCTAAATATACTTTGATTTTCACTCGCTCTCACCTCATTCCACGACATCTAAATTACCAAATCCTTGTGAACGCTTAAATCCTAATCCAAGCTGATAAATTGCCATTAAATCTTCTTGATCACCAGCTAAGCTAAACATGCCTCGATAAGCATTAACTCCTAAGTAAGACTTGCCTGTTTTTTGCATAAAGTCTCTTAAAGTTTCTTTTACAACTATCTTTTTAAGATTAATAGACTTAAAGCTAAGTGGTCTATTTAACCCTCTTCCTCTATAACTTTTTAAAGTTTCATTGGTGATATAATTAAGTTCCGTTTCATACTCTGGGTTTTCTGGTCCAATGAATTTTCCCTCTTTATTACGAATGCATATAGGTGATAATGCTTTAAACACAACTTCCTCATTTTCAATCGTTCGTTCTTTTAATAAATCCACACGTATCCTTGTCCATTCATAATTCTTATAAACAAATTTACGCTTATGCATTAAGCCATTGTATAGTACAAGCCCAAGTTCTAAATCTGGTGTACTAATAAACCAACTTACTCTCCCATTTATTTCAAACTCTTCACCTACGATTTTATAGTTACTTACCTTTACTGAAAAAGTAAGGTTCTTAGTTTGCTTATTACTCTTCCCTTCATAAAAATAAAGTTTCTCATAATACTCTGGATCAGATGCCTTTATAGCTTCTTTTATGGCACTTATGAACATTGTGTTATATGCAACCGGCATCTTTTGAATCGCCATATCTATCTTAAGACGCATCCTTGCACCTCCTTTTAATTTTATTTTACATATCATTGTGGACCTATATATGTCAGAACCTTATTTTTTCTGACATATATAGTGATAACATTTTTTCTACCTCTTGTTTGATATCCAACTTTAACTTTTCAGGGGCTATAACTTCTACCTGACTTCCCATACTCATAATCCAACTTTTAATTTCACTATAGCCTTTAATCTTAGCTTTAAATAAAATACTTCCATCCTCAAATTGTTGGATTTCCTGATTCTCCACCCATACTTTTTCACTAATAATGACCGAAAATGGATGTTTTATCTTGAGTACCAACTCAATCTCTTCATCTTTATAAATCCCAATGGTATTTTCGCTATATTTCTTCCAACTAAATGTACGATCTAATTCAAATTTTTCATTTAATATTTCATGTGCCTTAATACGACATAATTTAAAATCTATAAATTTTTTACGCTTCTCACAATATGCAACTAGATATAAATCTCCTTTATAATGAAAAATTCCATAGGGATGAATAATTCTTTCACTAAGACCTGAAGTTAAAGAATAATATTTCATCTTAATTTTGTGATGTAATAAATAGGCTGAATGAATATCTAAATATTTTTTCTTTTCGACCTCTGTATCATAATTAGCTTTAGGCTGAATCGTAAAGTAGCTCATATGTGCTGTTGTATCAACTTGTTGATTTTTATAAGCACGTAATTTATCTACTATCCCCTCAAATTCCTTGCTATATAAATCATTATTATATTTAAGTTGTTCATTGACCATTTCTAATACAGTAATTTCATCAGCTTTTAACCCTAGCCCAATTAAATCATTGGATACTAATTCATAGCCTCCATAATTTCCCGTTTTAGCATTAATGAAAATACCTGCTTGTTCTAAGTCATCACGATATTTTCTAATTTGCCTTTCTCCTACTTCTAATTCCTCTGCTAATTCTGAGCTTTTCATTCTTCCTCTACTTCTTAATAAAATTGCCATTCTGATTGCATTACCTATATAGCTCACTTAATCACCTCTCTCGCCAAAGTATATCATAATTTTCTAAATTTTTCACCTTCATCATATATCCACCAGCTTTTCCTTCTTTACTTTCCATTTGTACACCTTTTAATCTAAGCTTTTCACTATATCTCCTTACAGTTCTTTATGAAATATATAATTTTGCCGCTAACTGTTTCGCATTTACTATCTTGCCCCCATTTAGTATTTGAATGATTCCTAATTGTTGCTGTATCATCTTCCTACTCTGCCAGTTTTAAATCCTAAATAAAAAAGGTATTTCATAAGTCCTTAAACTTACAAAATACCCTTTCCACATAGCTGATATATAGAACTATTAAACTATAACTAATTAATTTACATACCGCATACTCCATATATTATCTTCTATAAAATATATCCATTATTTATTATCATAAACATTGCTCTTTCTCCTTTTAATTTCTTTAACCTCGATTGATATTACTTATTTTTCTATTATTACCCTTGTATTTATGCTATACTGTTTTTGCTAATATTTAATAGGTATAGGTACAATATATGTTATTATTTAAAATTATAAAAGCAATCCTGTTATTATGTACTTTAAGCTCACCACTTTAATCATGCTTATGCTCGATTGTATCTCAGAATATGCCCAAGCAACGATTAAAACCACTATTGAAGTGGGTACACGTGGTATTAGCATCGAAGCACTTATAACAAAAAAGCAATCCTTCTCCATTAGAATAAGGATTGCTTTTTTATATTGTACACCTTCATAAACATTTAAATATACATTAATACAAAAGCATGCTCTACACCTGCTCCTGATGTCCAAAACATACATAAATCTCCTGCTTTAACTTTCCCTTCATTCATAGCAAATTCCAACGCAACAAAAGGCGAACTTGCACCTGTATATCCAGTTTGATCTGCATAATAAAATACCTTTTCCTTAGCTACATCAAGTAATTCTCGTACTTCTGTTAAATAAGTATAGCTACATTGTGAAAAGAAGAAGCCTTTTATATCACTAATATCAACTTGATTTTTCTCAAGTAATCGCTTTATCGTCTGAGCTACAAATTCTGATTCTGCTGCTCCTCCTGGCATATCTATATAGTATTCTTCTACATTCTTATTGGCTATAAAATGTGTAAAGCCATGTTTAGGCCCTTTAAGCCCCTCAAGGTCATGTGAATGCGTTTCAACGCAATAATCTATAATACGTGCATTTCCTAAATCACTTTTAGATAAAATAACAGCCGTTGACGAATCTGAAAATATATATGGTGTTGATTGATAAGGATCACCAAGCACACTTGTATACTCTGACTGTACAATTAAGCAGTTTTTTATATGCTTCATAGACTGCATTAAATAATAAGTCTCTATGCTAGCTATAAGCATCCCTACACAATTTACATTCATATTTTTACTAATAACTTCATCTTTACATCCTAAATGATGATGCAGTGCAATAGCAGCTGGTGGTACAAATGTTTCTGGATTATATGCAATATAAACTATCCTATCAATATCTTTCGCATCTAAATTTGCTTTTTCTAAACATGCTTTAGATGATTTAACTGCCATATCTAAAGAATTTTCTTCAAGGGGATTCATTTTATAACGAAATTTTTTACCGAATATTCCCTGTACTAAAAATGAATTTTTTTATAATCAAAATCTGCATTATCCCTAGTCTTTTCCTTCATCTCAGCTAAAATATCAACTTGCTCCCCTGGAAAATATGATGCTACTGTTAATGTAAAATCTCCCATAACTTATCTCCTTGTGTTTAGTCTCTAAATATATACTTTTTTCAGAATTTTATATTTTGATTATACACTTTCTCTTTTCTTATGTCGACAACTTTCTTTTTCTCTTTCTATATTTAGAAAGAATTTAATTAATTTTTATATTATTGCCAATAATATATGTTATTTTTAACCTAACATCAATGTAATAAGAACAAAAAAACAATCTTTTTTACTAAAATAAAGATTGTTTTTCACTTATTTTCTATATATGTTATTATTTAAAATAATAACAGCACTCCTTCTCCATTAGAATAATGGATTTTTAGTATTGTGGCTTAGGATTAATCCTGCTGCAAGTGCTATGGCAAATACGAGGATGCATCCGATTAATCCAGCTACTCCTGATGAGATGCTATTTTCTACTGCTTTGAAAGCGTAATCAGGTAGAAGTACCGTTTGTGTTTGGATGCTTTCGCAAATTGTATGTACCTTGGATGTAGCTGCTAATGTATCAGTGCCTGCTACTTGGATTAGTGACCATTCAAGTCCATCTGGATAACTTGATGCAAAAAGTGATAAGAAACCACTTGTGAGTACCGCTAAGCTCATTGTACCAATTAAAGCGTGATTTTCGCTTACTGCATTTGCTTTGTCATATAAATAAACAAGTCCTGCTGTGATAATTCCCTCTCCTAAACCGATTGCTAAATGAATGCTCATCATATTGATAACAAATGCATGCATATCTAATCCTGGTGTAAATGATAGTGCTGTTTGTGCTACAACTCCCATAGCTCCTAAAGCCATTGAAAGCATACCGCCTGCTATGGTGCTTATTAATCTTGTTTTGCTATTTACTAAATATCTTTTAAGAAGTGGATAGATGATGTAGCAAGGTACAATGCCCATATTAAAAATATTACACCCTAATGCTAATAATCCCCCATCTCCAAATAATAAGCATTGAACTGTTAAAATAACTGACATGACTAAATATGCTGGTACTGGTCCTAATAATGTGGCTAATAAAAATCCTCCACCAATATGTCCTGATGAGCCTGTTCCTGCAATACTGAAATTCATCATTTGGACTGCAAATACTGCCGCTCCTGCTACACCCATTAATAATGGTTTATGTTGTTCCATCTTATTATATTTCACACCTGAAACCACTGCCGCACTTCCTGAACCTGTTCCAAAAGCACCGCCCACTGTTGCTGAGATTAATGTACTTGCCATATGCATAATTTATGCACCTCCTATTTCATTTGTATAAAATCCAATCTTTTTAACCTTATTAAATAAAATACTCAATATTATCTTCATGTTTCATATTGAAAATTTCAAAAATCTTATCTCTCACTAAGAAAAAATCTTGGCTTGTTCTATCGCGATTTTTCTTGAAAGTGGTACGTCTAGTACGCATTTAAGTTTCCCTGGATTAGGTGTTAAAATGACGATACGGTCTGCTAAGAATACAGCTTCTTCTATATCATGAGTTACAAAGATAATTGTTTTTTCATAATCTTTACAAATGCTTAAGATATCCTCTTGCAATTTCATTCGCGTGATAGCATCTAATGCCCCAAATGGTTCATCCATGAAGATAATATCTGGGTCCATAGCTAAGGCTCTAGCTATAGATACACGTTGTTGCATCCCACCTGAAAGTTCTTTGGGATGGGCATTTTTGAAATTTGATAGTCCCACCATATCAATGTATTTAGAAGCGATGGCTTCTCTTTCTACCTTAGGGATTTTCTTAGGTTCAAGGCCTAGCTCCACATTTTTTAGAACTGTACGCCAAGGAAGCAATCCATAGTTTTGAAAGATGGTTACGTTCTTAGTAGAAGGTTCTAAAACTTCTTTGCCTTCTATGGTGATACTACCTTCTGTCACAAGATCGAAACCTGCAATGGCATTTAGTAAAGTACTTTTCCCGCATCCTGATGGACCAAGGAGACATATAAATTCACCTTTTTCAATGTCTAATGACACATTTTCAAATGCTGTAAATTCTTTTTCATTTTGAATAAATTTCTTAGTTGCATCTTTTACTTCGATATACATTAGCGTGCACCTCCCCAAAGTCCTAAGACACGTTTTTCAAGTTTTTTAAGCAATGTATCTAATAATAATCCAATAAGACCAATCACGATAATTGTGGCTATAAGTACATCTGCTCTTAAATTATTTCTAGAATCAATGATTAAATAACCAAGTCCTGATTGGGCACCTACATTTCCCCTGCTACTAAAAATACCCAAGCTGTTCCAAGGGCAAGGTGAATCCCATTGGCAATTTGAGGGAAAGCAGCTGGTAAAATAACTTTCCAAAGTATTTCAGGTTGTTTAATCCCAAAGTTTTTAGATACTTTTAAATAAATAGGATCAATGCCACCTACTGCTGAAACTGTTGATAATAATACTGGGAAGAAGGCTGCAATAAAGATAATCACAATAGCTGGAATATCTCCTATTCCGAACCAAAGGACGATGAAAGGCATCCAAGCCATTGGCGAGATTGGTCTTAAAAGTTGTACTATAGGATTAATATATTGGAATACCCCTTTAAACCAACCAAGTAAAAGTCCTAATAACACTGCAACTACGATGGCACTAATATAACCCAGTACAAAACGGTACATACTTGCCCCTATGTTAATAAAGATAGAACCATCTAAAACCATTTTTCCAAGTGCCTTACCGGCTAAAATTGGTGATGGAAATAATGCTGGATTAAACCCACTTACTGTAAAAACAATTTGCCAAAGTATGATTAAAGCTCCAAAGGCTACAACTACATTTTTAATAGATCTTAATTTTTTCATTTTGACTCCCCCTTAAAACTCAGTTTTTACAAACTCTTCATAGGTTGGTGGATTATCTAATAAGCCATATTTCTTAACCTTTTGAACTAAGTTTTCATAAGCTTCTTTTGTAATTTCTAGATTATCAAAGGAAATCCACTCTAATGAAACATCTAATATTGCATCTTCTTGTTTTAAATAAGTTTTACCAATTTCTTTGGTGCGGCTTACATCTAAGTTTTCACCTGCTGTTTTATAAGATGCTACAAATTCTTTGGCAAGCTCTGGCTTTTCATCTATGAATGTATCTGTTAAAACGAGTCCACAGCAAAGGGAATCTTCCCAAAGTTCTTCTGAAGTATATAATACTTTTGCTACATCTAAAGCTACTGCTCTCGCTCCAAAAGGCTCTGCCACGCAGTAACCATCTATTTGTTTACTTACTAAAGCAGATGGCATTTCTGCTGGTGAAAGTTCTGTAATCTTAATATCATCTAGACTCATATTATTAAGCGCTAAAGCCTCATTTAATAATATATTGTGAGAAGATTGACGGTGTGGAATGGCAAATGTTTTCCCTTTTAAATCTGCCATAGTATTAATGTTTTTATTAACGACTATAACATTTCCATCTCTATGTCCTAAAGCTACAGCTTTGATGCCTATCCCTTGTGCCTTAGATTTCATAGCAAGTTCAATGAGTACAGACGCCCCATCCACTCTTCCTGTATTTAACGCATCTAGCAGTTCAGGCCAAGAACCGTATTTCACAAGTTCTACGTTTAATCCTGTGCTTCCTTTTAATTCTTCTGCTTCTTCAAAAACTGGCAAAGCATGTGTAATTGGTAAGTAAGCTATTTTCACTGTATTTTCATCGTGAGTAGCATTTGCGATCTCACTTTTGCCTCCCCCACAAGCTGTTAAACACATCCCCATAACACCTGCCAATAATCCTATTAAAACGCTACGCTTCATACGATTCCCTCCTTACTTCACACATTTTTATTTAAAAATCTTATGATTTAAAATTTAATTAATCCCAACCTAAAGCTTTACGTTTTGCTTTCATATCTGCTACTATTTTTTCGCCTAATGCTACTGGATCAGTATCTACATGCATCACTGAGCCAAGCATTTCTCTCGTGCCTTCTTTTAAGAATTCAATAACATTTTTTGAACCATGAATTTGTGCTTCTACGCAGTGATATGAGTTGACTCCAAATAATCTAAATCCTAATGCTGCATCAATACCTTTTTCATTTCCCCATTCTGGTGAAGCGAAAGCATATGGCATTTCACAGATTTTGTGACCAAGTGCACCAGCTATGCCAGCAAAAATACCTGATGAACGGGTATTATCAATACATTCCCCTACATGCCATACTGGTGGTAAATCTGGTTCTAAGAATTTTCTGAGGCTTTCCCCTGCTTTTTTGAGGCCGTCTACATTACAATAACCTAGTTTCATAAGCGGGAATGAAGCACAACCATTTGAGAGAATTAAAACATTGTTTTTAAGCAATACGTCTGCTACATCCACTGTCGCTTTTTCATAAAGTACTTTTGGATTGCTACATCCAACCATGTTGACAATTCCAAGGATTTTTCCACTCTTAACAGCATCAGCAAGTGGTTGCATGCTGCCGAAACGTTTGTGAATATATTCTACTGAGAAACCAATCTCAGCATCCACTTCATAAGGTGGAATATAAACTGGGATACCTTTACGTGCTTCGAAGCTTTCAATGGCACGCATCACAATTTTTTCTGCAAGTGCCTTGTTTCTCCAATATTGGCATGTCTATGATCATATTCATAGCGTTCAGCTCCTGGAAGCCTTGCTGAATCGCTAGTTGTAACAACTGTTGTTTTGAAACATTTTGCGACTTCCATAATAGATGGGAATACATCTTGAACGTCAGCTACCCATAAATCTAAGGCCCCTGTACCAAGCACTAATTCTGCTGTTACCGCATTTGAAAGTGGAATGACACCGCCATAACGATACATAGCTGCAAGTCCTGAACAGCAGATACCATAGAAACGAATACCTTTTGCTCCTTTTGATTTAGCAAGCTCGATGAATTTCTCATCTTGACCTACTTTTACGATTTCACTCACTAAAAGTGGCAAATGTCCATGAACCGCAATATTTACATAACCTTTTTTAAGAGCTCCCATATTTACTTTAGAAGTTACTCTATCCCCTACACCGAATAAACTATCTGTAGCAAGAGAAGCACCTACTACACCTGAGAATGTGAAAGCTAAACCACAACGAAGGAATTGTTCCATAATACTTTTCCAGTCCCCATCTGTGCACATCCACTTTTATGATAAGCTTCAAAGACTTCATGATAAGCACTAATAGGAATGATTCCTAAGTCTTCCCAAACTTTTTGTCTTTCAGGTGGTGCACAAGCTTTGATCGTATTGTGCTCTGCTGGTACTGTACGTGACATATCTTCTAATAATGCATCTGCAAATTCTGAGGCAACTTGATTTAAAGTTTTACCCTCTGTTTCAATGCCGAAAGCTTTTGCTGTAGTCATTACTTTTTGTGCTCCAATAATCGGAATATCTAATTTCCCTTCAGCAGCCCATTTAAGCGCTAATATAACTTCTCTTGCATGCATCCCATGTTGTGCTGCGCCGGCTGCCGCTGAACGTAATAAATTTCTAGCAACGATTAAATCTGCATCAGCCCCACATACACCTTTAGGACTTTTAGCTGTTACCTTACATGGTCCCATGTTACAAATCTTACAGCAGACACCAGCAAGGCCAAAGCTACATTGAGGTTTTTGTTTGTCAAATCTATCAAAAGCTGTATCTATACCAAGTTGCTCTGTGCGTAACATCATTTCTCTTACTGCTGGGTCTGGTGTTTGATCCATAACATCTTGTTTAGATGGGAATGTCTTTTTATATTCAGCAACTGCTGTCATATAATCTTTGATGAATGCATTTTCATCTTCTTCCCCTTCATGGTGATCTGCTTCTAAAATAACTGTTGGAATACCATGTTCATCAAAACCGATTAAATTTCGGTGGCTATGTATATGTGCATGCGCACCATGATTTTCATGAGAATGAGTGTGTCCTTCATGGCAATGTGTATGTTCTTCTTGATGTAAGTCAGCATTTTGCTTCATTTAAATTCCCTCCAAGTTAATCTACTCTATTATTTTTACTCCCAATTCTATTCCTATTAAACCTATAGCTTTTATAGTTTTAAATATTATATTATTTTCTCTCTATTGTCAATATTTGATTTATATTATTTCTAATGTATTAGTGTATTTTAATTTTCCCATAAAATTAATTAGATTATTGTTTTTTTAATTGTTTTATGCCTTTTATCCTCATATAATTAAATTAACGTATATAAAAATGTACTTAACATTTTTGTATAATAATACATTAACAGAAGGAATTAACTACTATGCAACAAAACATTCAAATTTATATTGATGCTTATTCTAACTTTATATTGAACCACTTGTTACTTGCAGAGAATCCAACTGGTATTAACATCGTTAAGCTTACTTCAGTGCCAAGCGTACAGACTTTTCCTAGCTGTGCTAATGGCTTGTTATATACTGATTTAAATATTTTTTCTAAGGGCTATACACCTATTAAATTGGGTACACTTTCCATTACACCAACTTACCAAATTTCCCTTTACTTTTTATGTAAAGAACCTAAGTTTAGTACAATGTCAGCAGAAACATTTTATGATAGCTACTATCAACTTACAGAAGAAGATTATTTAATCATGACCCTTTATAGTGAAGAGACACCTATTGAAATCTCTAAACTTCATTCTTCTTCACTTATCACTTGCAGCTTAAATCTTACATTGAATCATGATTATGAACTTTATAAAAGGGCTACACAAATTATACGTCAAATGGTCATTCGTTTTTATTCACCAATACTTACAAAAACACTTGAACAAGATGAATCTCCCACGTCGACCTCAGCTTCAGAAGAAATTGCTGTAACAGATCAGACACTTGACACTACTATTGGTACACCTTTAAATCTACTTTCTAAGGAAGAATTAGAAGCTCTTTCTCAAGCATTTAGTACAACTTCAGATTCATTAGATGATTCACCTAATAGTGAACATGACTCAGATAACATAAAAGAGGATTAAGGAATAGTTATAAACGTTTCCTTAATCCTCTTTTATAAATTTTCTTCTTTATAATATAGCTTTACTATTTTAGAGCTACATCTGCTAAATAACTTAGATTACATATTACTTTTTTACAAGGATACTCTGTAAAATCTTCTGCTTTATTCGTACCAGTAGTTACTGCTACAAAATCTACACCTGCACTTTGAGCGGTTTTAGCATCAATAATATTATCTCCCACATATAAAACTTCTTCTTTACTTACTCCTAAAACATTCATAGCATAAAGCAATCCTTCTGGAGATGGTTTATTTGTTTTAACATCCTCACTCCCTACTATGATACTAATCCAATCTGGAAGCTCATATACTTCAAAAATTGCCTCGATGCGATAACGTAACTTCGTAGAAATAATCCCTATTTGAATCCCTGCTTCTCTTAACTTCTCTAATGCTGGTAATGTTTCAGGATACAACTTGGTATTTGGTGTCATCACTATATCAGCTCTACTAATATACTCATTACGATAAGCTTCAATTATAGTCATGTCTTCTATGCCAGTAAGTTCTTTAAAGGCATTTTGAAGCGTCATCCCTATAGTTTTTTTAATAGCTTCATCTGATATATTTTCATAGCCATGTGTATTTAAAACATGTCTAAAACACATCAAAATCCCTTTTTCTGAGTTTGCTAAAGTATAATCAAAGTCAAATAAAACTGCTTTATATTTCATTTTTCCACCCTCATCTATATCTTATTTTTTGCCTGCTTATAAAGCCTCTCGCTCCATTATATCAAATACTACTTATATTATCCTATCATCATTTATGACTTCATTATCTACTACGATATCTTTGTTGTAATTGAATTTTGTTATATAACAGAAGTGAATTGGTCCTAAAAATGCGCTCATTTTTTATCTCCTTATATGTCTCTTATCTAAATCTATTTAATGGTTAATAGCTATATTTATACAAATCTACATTTTGTAATTCTATAAAACATCAATCCATATCTCATGACTACTAACACTTATATTTTTACTTTTATACTCGTCACTTATAAACTTTTAAGTTTCGATTCTTTCTTGACTTGCTGTTAATAACATCTTAATATAAAACTCATACTAAATGTGTAGCTATAACTACATAATTTTTTTAATATCTCCAAATAGAAAGAGCGCTATAAATGCCAAATTTATCTGATAACAATTTATTAATTACAAAACGTCTTGCTCCTGTTAGTGCAAAAGCGACTATTGATACATTACTGCTTACAATCCCTTATGAATGAACTTGCAGATTACCTTAATGTATCACGCCCATCTATATCTAGAGAACTCAGACATATGAAGGACGAAGGTCTGATTGATATCATGTGGACCAAATTAAAAGCTGGATTAGTAATAGGCTTCTTACATATTGCTAATCCAGCTTTTTATATAACTCTATTCTTCACTTTTCTTATAATTCCCCATATGTAATTAGTCGTCCTGGCCATTATCGCCAAATTCACGGTTCCTAATTTATCTTCTAGAGACTTTAACTCATCAAAGAATTCTCCTTTGACGAATGCTTTGATTCCTTTATTGAAAACTTGATCTTTAGCTCCTTCTTCAATCACTTTTTTTCTTTCGAGAGCTTCGTCCCATAATGATTTATTTTTTACAAGCTTTACTTGGCATGCTGTTAATAATCCTTGCTTTGGATTAATGATTTTGAAGTTTTTTTCTTCTAAGTATTGTTTGATACTTAAATAAACAGAGTCACAAACTTTGACATATAATTTATCTACTTCACTATCATCTAATTCATCTATGACTTTTCTATTAATCATTTGTTTTAACATTTCTAGCATTTCTTCATATTTAACAGCGCGGCCTTCTCTCCAAAAATACGTCTCCATGTTGTCCCCTCCCATTTACTCAAACTCTGATTTAATTATACCATAAATTTAATTAAATAAATATAATTTTATTAAATTTTACTTAATTATATATAATTGTTCACGTTTTTTGTGTCTATTTAGCAATGCTTTTTGAATTTTTTAGATAATATTTTTAATATTTAATACCATTTTATTAGCATTTTTATCAAATTTGATATATATCAGAAGCCCTCACAATTTCTAGATGATGCTTTGTTAAACTTTCAATAGCCTTATCACAGTCTTCAGCTCTTAAAATAATAAGGGCATCTTCACCTTTTGAAAAAGCATACATGTATTCAATACTAATGTTATCTTCTGAAAAACCGCCTAACATACGTTTAAGCTCTCCTGGTTTATCATCTAACTTACAGCAAATAACTGGAGTTACTTGTACTGAGAAGTCTTGCTCCTTTAATAATTGCACGGCACGGCTTGGTTCTGTTACGATGATTCTTGCAATACCATACTCAGATGTATCTGCAATAGATAGTGCAGATACATTAATTCCTTCATCTCCAAGTATTTGCATTACTTCATATAATCTACCTGATTTGTTCTCAATAAATACAGAAAGTTGTTTAATAACCATATTTTTACTCTCCTCTATATACCTTCTTATTAATATTTATGACTGCTTATCTTCTTTTAGAATGATATCCTATCCTTATTATTTTTTACGTTTATCAATGATTCGTTTTGCTTTACCTTCGCTACGTTCAATTGTTTTAGGTTCTACGATTTTTACTTTAATATGTAATCCTGTTAAACTTACCAAATCATTTGTAATACGTTTTTCTACTTTTTCTATTGATTTAATAGAGTCTGAGATTAAACCTTCTTTAGCTTCTACCCACACTTCTACAGTGTCTAAGTTATTGATGCGGTCTACGATTAATACATAGTGTGGTGCAACTTCTGCAACCTTTAAAATAACGCTTTCTACTTGTGATGGGAATAAATTAACTCCACGAATGATCAGCATATCATCACTACGACCATTAATACGTCCCATACGTACTAAACTTCTACCACATGAACAAGGTGTATTATCAAGGTGTGTTAAATCTCTTGTACGATAACGAATAAGTGGCAAAGCTTCTTTTGTAATACATGTAAATACAAGTTCCCCTTCCTGTCCATAAGGTAATACTTCTAATGTTTGAGGATCAATAATCTCTGGTACGAAGTGGTCTTCATTAATGTGTAAGCCATTTCTTGCCTCACAATCAAAGGCTACACCTGGTCCCATAATTTCACTTAATCCATAAATATTCATAGCTTTAATGCCAAGTAAGCTTTCGATTTGCTCTCGCATTTCTTCTGTCCATGGTTCTGCACCAAATATACCTACGCGAAGTTTTGTACTTCTAGGGTCTATTCCCATGTTTTGCATTGTTTCGCCAATATACAAAGCATAAGATGGTGTACATGCAAGTGCTGTTGTCCCGAATTCTTGAATAAGTTGATTTGTTTTCTTGTATTTCCTCCTGAAATAGGCACAACTGTTGCCCCAAATTCTTCAAATCCATAGTGAGCACCTAAGCCTCCTGTAAATAAACCGTAGCCATACGCAATTTGTACTACATCTTCATCTGTTAAACCATAAGCTATAGCACATCTTCCAAATACATCCTGCCACATTTTAATATCATTTTTTGTATACCCTACAACTGTTGGCTGACCTGTTGTTCCTGAGGAAGCATGGATTCTAACAACTTCTTTCATAGGCGCTGCAAAAAGACCATATGGATAATGATCTCTCAAATCTTGTTTAGTTGTAAAAGGAAGATTCTTCAAGTCATCAATTCCTTTAATATCCCCTGGCTCTATACCAATCTCTTTCATTTTTTTGTTATAAAAAGGCACATTATTATATACTCTGTTAACTGTTTTTATAAGTCTTTCCCCTTGTAATGCTCTTTTTTCCTCTAAACTCATTGTTTCTTCCTTTTGCCAATACTTCACGATGTACTCCTCCCTAATATCTTAATAGTCTTTTTAATTACTGTTTATAAAATACTATCATTTTAAGAAAATTTATTCAACACATTTCACGAAAAAGGCAATATTTGATTACACATTAATAATGATACGCTTTTTTACCTTTAATAAAACAAATGCCTATTATAATCTCTACTCTTATTCTAACGAAGCAACTATAGTAGACTTATTAGTCGTTCAAAACTCTAAAGATATTATCACTAAAATTTCCATCAAGGTAAGTACTCATTAAATCTTATGTGAAAGATTAACCCTTACATATGAAACAGAGGCTACCTACAAAAATTATTTTGCAAGTAGCCTCTGCTCCTTCTTTTTATTCAATTTTCTTTTATACCTTCTAATCTAGTGGTAATGATGGTTTAGACGCTGCCTCTGGAGTAATTTCCTGATAGGCTTAGGAAAGTGCTCTTAGGTTGACTGTCTGAGTGCGCGAAGCCAGCATTACCCCAGCAACCTATTTGGTAACCCCTTTTTACTGCATCATATACATGACTTTCATTTCTTTATTATTATCAATATAAGAACGAATTGCACTAAAATCACTATCCGCTTTGCCCAGACTTAAACTGCTTTTTGCTGATATGATTTGTTGTAAGAAACTTGATGGTGGATCATCATAATAAAGTCTAGCATCTTCTCCAACGCTATCTATTTTTTTTAATTCTGCAACCGCTTTATCAAAATCAGCAATTTCATCAATTATACCAACTTCTTTAGCTTGCTTTGGACTATATACACGACCATCAGCTAACTTCTTAACTGTCGCTTCATCTAATCCTCTGTTTTCAGCTATAACATCTACAAAAATTTCATAGTTTTCATCAATGATACTTTGTAAAATAGCACGTTGTTCTTCTGTTAATGGATTACCCATTGCTTTGTTCCTACCTGAAACAATATTTTCTGATTTGATACCAATTAATTTTTGAAGTCCTGTTGTATCTGTAAGAGACATAATAACGCCAATAGAACCAGTAAGTGTCATACGATTAGCATAGATTTTATCTGCTGCCATACATACATATAAGCCACCAGATGCGGCTGTTTGTGCCATATACGCATAAACTGGTCTGCCTGTTTTCTCTTTATACTCTTTTAATTTCAAATAAAGTTCATCAGATTCATAAATGCCACCACCTGGGGAATTTACATATAATAAAATTCCTTTATTCGTTGGTCGTTTCATAAGTGAGTCAATACGATTCAATGTCCATATGTGATTATAACTAATTTGGCCTTCAGCGATAGTTCCTTCTACCTTTACAACATCAATAGTATTTCCCGCTGGGATTGCGCTTGCATTTGCCGCTTTGCTACCTGCTGACATAAATGATTTAAATATACTTCCCCAAACAAATACAAATGTAACACATCCACAAATTATGCAAAGTGCCACTAACCAACCATTCATTAACTTTTTAGGCCCTCTATTTTTTCTTCTATCTCTACGCTTTAATGATGCTGTCATCTGAATATTTTGGTCTGACTGCACTGTCTCTTGATTTTCTGTTGATGTATTCTCTTGTTGTACCAGGTTATGTATATCTTCAACCGTTTTATTTAGGTCTATCGTACCGCTTTCTGGCTTATAATCTTTATTATTTTCACCTGAATCCATATTCTTACCTCCTATCAAACTCACTTAACATTTCTATTAACTATACGTTACTTTGTCTCACAGTATGCTTCTTTTCCTGTGGTATAAAGATTATTTCCTTCACTATCAATTGTTACAATAACAGGAAAGTTTTCAACCTCTAATTTATAAATAGCTTCTGCACCTAAATCCTCATAAGCTACACATTCCATTTTCTTAACACATTTAGAAAGGAGCGCACCTGCACCACCGATAGCTGTAAGATAAACTGCACCTTCTTTTTTCATAGCATCAATAACTGCATCATTTCTAAGTCCTTTTCCAATCATAACAGTTTGACCCCAAGCCATAAATTGTGGTGCATAAGCATCCATACGTCCGCTTGTTGTAGGCCCACAACTTCCGATGATTTGTCCTGGTTTAGCTGGTGCTGGTCCCGCATAATAAATGGCTACATTTTTTAAATCTATTGGAAAATCTTTTCCCTCTTTATATCCATCTATAATGCGTTTATGAGCTGCATCACGTGATGTATACATGATGCCATTTAATAAAAGGTTTTCACCCGCTTTAAGATTTCTAGCTTCTTCTCTTGTCATTGGTACGTTTACTACTTTACTCACATTAATCCCCCTCATATTCACATCTATATTTTAAATTTTTCTTTTTATAAAATTACACTCTGATGTCTATTTACATGACATCCCATGTTAATAGCAAGTGGCATAGATGCAATATGACATGGATAAGATTCAATATGTACAGCAAGGGCTGTTACCTTTCCGCCTAATCCTTGTGGTCCAATACCCATTGCATTAATTTCTTCTAAAAGTTCTTCTTCAAGCTCTCTCATGCGTGGATCTTCATTATGACTTCCTACATGACGTGTAAGGGCTGTCTTTGCAAGTAATGTACTCTTTTCAAAATTTCCACCAATCCCAATACCTATTACTACTGGTAAGCAAGCATTAGGTCCTGCTAAACTTACAGCTTCCTTCACACATCTTTTTACACCTTCAATGCCATCAGATGGTTTGAGCATATATACTTTACTCATATTTTCACTTCCGCCACCTTTTGGTGCTACAAGGATTTCAATTTTATCCCCTTCTACGATTTCATAGTGGATAATAGCTGGCGTATTATCTCCTGTATTTTTACGATAAAGTGGATTTTCTACAATAGATTTTCTTAAATAGCCATCGATATATCCTCTGCGAACACCTTCATTAATGGCATCTTTTAAAAGCCCGCCTTCTACATGCACTTCTTGACCTAATTTAACAAAAATAACTGCTGTCCCAGTATCTTGGCAAATAGGAATATCTTCATTTTTAGCAATATCTGCATTCACACAAATATCTTCTAAGATGCTTTTTCCTACTGAGCTTACTTCCTTTTGTTTTCCTGCTTCAAGTGCACCGTAAACATCCTTTGGTAAATAATAATTAGCTTCGATACACAACTTCTTTACTGCATTTGTAATGACATCTACATGTATGTTTCTCATCTCAACTATTCTCCCCTATGGTCTATTTTCTTCACTGGCTTAAACTTAGGGATGGCTCCTACATTTTGCAGCATCTGTATAATGACTACAATTGCTGGTCCAATAATCAATCCAAATACACCGATTACTTTATAACCTATATAAACAGCCATAATTGTAACTAATGCATATACCCCAATCTGATTTGCTAATATTCTAGGCTCCATTGTCTGTCTCATAACAAATATCACACCATAGATTATAATTAAACCTAAGCCTAATGAGTAGTTCCCTACTATAATATTATAAAAACCACAAGGTATCAATATTGTACCACTGCCAAAGACAGGTAATGCATCAATTATTGCTATAACAAGTGCTAATAATAATGTATATGGCTGACCTAATATAAATAATCCTACAAGACAAATTGTAAAGGTAATACTCATTAAAATAAATTGTGTCTTAATATATCCCCCAACTGCTTGAATTAATCCTTCCTGCATAACCACAACTTTATCAATAATCGTATCTGAAAGCTGGGCCTTTACAAATCCTTTTATATAATAATGATCTTTAGTCATAAAGAATGTTGAAAGTATGGTAATAATAATAAAAATCACCACATCTGGCACAGCCGCTACAGCCCCATAAACATTTGGAATCATAGAAGTAATTACACTACTTATGCCCTTTAAAAACTGGGCAATAAGCGTATCAATATTACTAATAGTATCCGTAAGAGGTACCATCTTAAATATAACTGCAAGCTTCTCTTCAAAATTATTAAAACCATCCACTACATTATTACTGTAATAAGGCAAATCTCTAGCAAGTCCCGTAACTTGCATCCATAGTTTTCTCACAATAGCATAAATAACTGCTACTAAAGCACTCAAAATCTCAGCATACTAATTATGCTGCCCACACCTCTATTTAACTTAAGCTTCCTATGGGCCCAAGTTACAAAAGGATTTAATATACACGAAAAAATCCAAGCCACAATAAACGGCGCCACAAGCCTCAAAATCCTAAATTTAAAAGTCAAATAAATAGCAATAATAACACCAATCGCAATTAATATTTTCTTTCCCACTTTATCAAACCATTTTTCCATTCGGTCTGTTAACAATCCCTCCACCCTCCTTCTTCTCAAACAAGGCACACTTATCTTTTGCTTAAACATATGTAACATCATATCTTTAATATAAATATAACCTATTTCTTTATATTTCAAACCATTATATTCCTAATTTGTGTTGGGAATATAAAAATCATCATGTCCTCATCGCAAAATTGTCATGCAATAAAGAAAACCGCTATACTAGGCTGAGAACAAGCTACCTTTAGAGTATCACAAATTCCATAGAGCGTAGCATTTCTCAGCCTAGCACAGCGGCTGACCCTTTAGTGCATCCACACAATTTTGCGCATAAAAAACACACCACATTGGGGGATGTGGTGTAAAAAATAGAGTTTTGTAAGGGTTTGCTATTTGAATAATTAATTGTTACTTTATAATGTATTTAGGGGAGTTTCGAGTTTAGGGGAATAAAGTAACAATAATCATCAATTTGCGTGGTTGCTTCCGTTGCAACCACTGTTCCGTTCTTCTATATATTACCACCACTTCTTGTACAATTTACTTCTAGTTTGTGAACATTTTGTTAATAATTGAGTTTTAGAAATAATTTTATACATACATTTTACTGCATTTACTTTATTTTATATCTTTCCATATCCCACAAACAGATAAAATTTCCTTCATTCCTTAATATTGGATATAAATTAACTCTACATATTCCTCTAAACTATCATTTCTTAAACAATATTTAATAGTTTCTCTTCCTAATAGATATAAATCTGATGTTAAACATTTATATAACGAAAAGCCCTGAAGTATTAGAAATACTGCTTCAGGGCTTTGTTAGTGCGGGAAAAGGGACTTGAACCCTCACGATCATACAATCACTAGATCCTTAGTCTAGCCTGTCTGCCAATTCCAGCATTCCCGCATCTATTCAATTTGTCTCCTCTCGAAGACAATATTTATTATATACTAACCATTTACATATGTCAATTTTTTTTTATTTTTTTTTTTATTTTTTCTTTTTTATTGTTCTAAACCTTATTCATTGAATCAATATCCACTTCTTATAGCATATATTTTATAAGGTATAAATAACACTTCTATAAATCGACAAAAAAGCAGCTACATTGAATTCTCAATGCAACTGCTTCTTCTCTTAGTGCGGGAAAAGGGACTTGAACCCTCACGATCATACAATCACTAGATCCTTAGTCTAGCCTGTCTGCCAATTCCAGCATTCCCGCATCTATTTTCTTCATCCCCTTTCAAGGACAGAAATCATTATATATAATTCAACTTCATATGTCAACATGTTTTTCTATTTTTTTCATACCTTCTTCATACTTTTAAAGATATCTATGTTAAAATAAACTTGTAACTTTTTGGAGGTGTATATATGAAAACTTTTGGAAAGACAATCGTTACTTTGAAATTTCCTTATATGCCCTTGGCGTCATTATCTTATCAATTTTATTTTATCGTGTTTCTTCTAACACTGATAACATTGCACCTTCTATAATGACGTTTCTTAAAGGCATTGCTAGTGTTCTTTCGCCAATCTTTTATGGACTTCTTATTGCTTATCTCTTTAATCCTATTATGGATTTCTTTGAGAGATTTTTACTAATGAAGTTTAGACCAACTCAAAAACGTACAAGAACATTTATTCGTACAACTTCTATTGTTGCCGTTTATTTATGTGTTGTAGGAACTATTATTCTTATGTTCCGCTACCTTATTCCACAACTGGTCAACAACTTAAAAGAATTAGCGACAATGTTGCCTATTTATAAGAGGGAACTTACGGCTACACTCACTCAGCTTCAACAGGATTTAAATCAAAACGGTATCATTCTACCTAACGAGCTTAATGTAGCTACATTATTTGATCAATTTGATTTGCAAAAGCTTTTATCAACATCAGCTTTTGATACAATCAATAATTTAGTAACGCTCATTATGTCTCAAGCAATTACTATTGCTTCTTCATTACTTAATTTTGTAATAGGTCTCGTTATTGCGTTTTATGCCCTTATGCAAAAAGAAGCATTTGCCTATGCTTCAAAACGTGTAACTTATTCACTTCTTTCCAAAAAACGTGCTGAAAAAGTAATTGCCATTTTTTCAGAAGGCCACAGTGTCTTTATTCAGTTCTTTGTGGGGAAATTTATTGATTCATTCATTATAGGTTTGATTGCCTTTATTGGATTATCTTTTATGAAAAATCCATATTCCTTATTATTAGCAGTAATCATTGGCCTCTTTAATATGATTCCATACTTCGGACCAATATTAGGCGCAATTCCTGCTGTAGCTATTACACTATTTGAAGGATTACCATCAGCAGTTGCTGTTTTAATCTTTATCGTTATCCTTCAACAATTCGATGGCTTAGTATTAGGGCCAAAGATTCTTGGCGATTCTATTGGACTTAGTCCATTTTGGATTATCACAGGTATTATCATAGGTGGCGCTCTTTGGGGACCTCTTGGTATGTTCTTCGCTTCACCAGTCATTGCAGTAATCTTAACAAATATCAACCGTGCAATTGATAGTAAGCTTATTGCAAAAGATGTGGTTTTAGTAGAACTTGAAAAACTATTCCCCCTTATAAAAAACCTCAATCACCAAGACAGTGGTATAAAAATAGAACGCAAAAAAAATAATTTATTCTCTATGAAAATAGCTGTATGCACTTCTTCCTTTAAGTTCATGCAGCTATTTATTTAATATCCTTCTTCTATTTATCTAACACTTATCTTCAAACCCTTCAGGAATCACGCCATTATAGTCAGCATCTACCCCAAAACCATAAAAGTATCCTTGTTTACTATTTTCCTTAAACCATCCTGCTGTATGACCAGTCACAATAGCATTTGATACATGACTCATGCTATCAATGATACCACATACCTTGTCACAATCATGTCTATCCCAAAAACTCATATAGTCTTTTGCTTCTAACCAATATATTTATGTTCCGGGATGTGATCAACTCTTACATTTGCATCTGTTAAAATTGTTTTATTCATAATAGCTCCTCCCTCTTTTAAATAATATTCAGGAAAGACCACATTCTGCATGCTACATAGTGGCACAGGTACAGGATTTCTTCGATATGCTGCGACATCTCCAATAAAGTAGGATTCTCCTCCAAGTGATCTTCAATCCAATAAATCATCTTCTGTATTGCCTCATGCCACTCATACATTGCTTTTTATCTCTCCCTTCCTTTAAAGAATACCACATCCCCAACCATTAATTCTTGATATAACTTGCAAAATCTTATCTGCATTTTTTTAACGTCTGTTGCTATTAGGAAGCGTTCAACAGGAAGTCAAAAAACACCCCCACCTTACGCTACCTTCGGAATAATTTGTTGATACTCTTAGTGAAAATATGTAAAAAGGTTTTAGGTGTACTGTCTGAACGAAGCGCCAGCGTAGTGAGTTCACACCATTTCTTTACATATTAAACTTAGAGTATCACAAATTGTGTAGAATGTAGCTGAGTGGGGGCGTTTTTTGACGAACCCGCTGAAGATCCTTGTCTTATAGCATACCTTCGATTTTTTGTTGAAGTACTGTTTTTGGTAATGCACCTACTACTGTGTCTACTACTTGACCATCTTTGATTAAGATGATTGTTGGAATGCTCATCACATTATATTTGCTTGCGATAGCACGATTTTCGTCTGTGTTAATTTTTCCGATCTTAACTTCTCCTTCATATTCGGTAGCTAATTCGTCAATAACTGGTGACATCATTTTACATGGTCCACACCAGTCTGCATAAAAATCTACTACTACTGGAATTGATGACTCAAGTACTTCTGTTTGGAAGTTTCCATCTTCAAATTTAAATGCCATTTTTGTTCCTCCTTAAATATATATATCATATGCTTTACTTATAAAATTTTTTAAACTCAAACACAAGGTTAGTTTATTATATATCATTTATAAATGCAATATAATATTCTCCTTATTTATTATGACTTTATCTACTACTTCTATTCACACGAAAAAAGCAACCTTATCAAGTCTTTGACTATCATAAGGTTGCCTTTTTCCCGTTTATTCTCACACTTTTGTTTTCAAAGTTTATTTGCTATTTTATCTATTTGGTTTTACTGCTTCTAAGCGATTGATGGTGAATCCAAGCTCTGAGAATTTCTTTTCGTATTCTGTCATAATGTTATCTTCCATATCACTATTGTGTAAATCTAAAGTAACATTTTTCATAAGCCAATTTCTAAGTGAAAGCTCTTCAATTGATGAAGCAAATAATCCTTTGTTATCTGTTTTGAAATGAATTTCACCATTATCTGCTAAGATTTGTTCATAGCGATCTAAGAATTCTCTATATGTTAATCTTCTGTTTGCATGTCTTTTCTTTGGCCATGGATCTGAGAAGTTAAGATAAAGTCTATCTACCTCTCCTGCCTCAAAGATATCTGTACAGTTGTGTACATCGAAGAATAAGAATCTTAAGTTTTTAGGTGTTTCTTCACTGGCATTAGCTTTTTTACAAGCTTTATATACAACTGTTTCCGCTCTTTCAGCTGCAATATAGTTAATGTCTGGATTTCTTAAAGCAAGTTGTGTGATGAATCCACCTTTACCGCATCCAAATTCTACATGAATAGGATTGTCGTTACCGAAGTGTTCTTTCCATTTTCCTTTTAATTCTTCTGGTTTTTGAATTACTCTTTCGTCTTGTGCTAAGTAATCTGTAGCTCTTGCATCTCTTCTTAAGCGCATAAGGATATTCCTTTCTTTCGTGCCATTCAATTTATTTTAAAACTTTTGTTTTCTGACTAAATCATTCTTATTCATTATAATAAGGCCTACTTAGAAAATCAACATATATAAATTTCCTCATATAATTTGCATTGCCTTGATTAAAACTCTATTTTTCTGTCAATGCTCTAATTAATACTACTATCCCTTTCTAATAAACTATAAAATAGCCTCCAAGAATTAAATTCTTGGGGGCTATTTTATTTCTCATACTCCAAATAACCTTTTAAAAGGTTATAAATTTGTACTATTTTATAATACGTCTACAACGCTTCTAGCAAAAGCTTCTAAAGCCGGTGCAGCCTCAACACCTTTTTCTTCAATAATTCTAACCACTGCACTTCCAATGATGATACCATCTGCATAATCTTTAAGAACTGCTGCTTGCTCTGCATTAGAAATACCAAAGCCTAAAGCTGTTGGAATTTTGCTATACTTTTTAATGGTCTCAAACATTTCTCCAAAATCCGTTTCAATTTGGCTTCTCATACCTGTTACCCCTAAAGAAGATACACAGTATAAGAACCCTCTAGCTGTTTCACAGATTTTTTCTGTACGTGCTCTAGAAGTTGGTGCTACAAGAGCAATAAGATCAATATCAAGATCTCTTGCATATGCATCAAATTCTTCTTTTTCTTCACAAGGTAAATCTGCAATAATCACCCCATCTAATCCTACTTCCTGACATCTTTTAAAGAAATCAGCAATGCCATAGTGATAAATTGTATTCGCATACATTAAAAACACTAATGGGATTTGAGTATTCTTTCTTATCTTTGCTACCATATCAAATACATTATTAACGTGAATATCATTTTCCATAGCACGTAAATTAGCAGCTTGAATAACAGGCCCATCTGCTACTGGATCTGAAAATGGAATACCAATTTCAATAAGTGTGCTGCCACCTTTTTCTAAAGCATAAATAAACTGTTCTGTTGCTTCTAAATTTGGATCACCTGCTGTTACAAATGGAATAAATGCTTTTTTACCTTCTAATTTTTTCTTTTCAAATGCTAACTTAATATTACTCATGAAGATCTACCCCCTTATATCTTGCGATTGCTGCTACATCCTTATCTCCTCTACCTGATAAGGTAATAACTAAAATCTTATCTTTATCCATAGTTGGTGCTATTTTTTTAGCTAATGCTACAGCATGTGAACTTTCAATAGCTGGAATGATTCCTTCTACTTTAGATAAATATTCGAAAGCTTCCACAGCTTCATCATCTGTAATTGGTAAATATGTGGCACGATTTATATCTCTTAAATAACTGTGTTCTGGCCCTACTCCTGGATAATCGAGTCCTGCTGAAATAGAGTAAACTGGTGCAATACTACCATTGTCTGTTTGTAAAAAGTATGCTTTCATACCATGGAAGATACCTGGTGTTCCTTTAGTCATTGTAGCTGCTGTCTCAATCGTTTCAATATCCCTACCACCAGCTTCAGCACCATAAAGAGCAACTTCTTTATCTCCTATAAAATCATAAAATGTACCAATAGCATTACTTCCGCCACCTACACAAGCCATAACCGCATCTGGAAGTCTACCTTCTTTAGCCAATGTTTGTACTTTGATTTCTTTCCCAATAACACTTTGGAAATCTCTTACAATTTCCGGATATGGATGTGGACCTACTGCTGAACCCATACAATAAAATGTAGTTTCTACATTTTGTGCCCAGTCTTGAAGGGCTGCATTAACAGCATCTTTAAGTGTTTTAGTCCCTGTTGTTACAGGATTTACTTTAGCACCTAAAAGTTCCATACGATATACGTTAAGCGCTTGCCTTACTGTATCTTCCTCACCCATGTAGATTTCACATTCAAATCCCATAAGTGCTGCAATTGTAGCTGTTGCCACTCCATGTTGTCCTGCTCCTGTTTCAGCAATAACACGTTTTTTCCCCATACGTTTTGCAAGTAACATTTGACCTAATACATTATTGATTTTATGAGAACCTGTATGATTAAGGTCTTCACGTTTTAAATAAATTTTTGCACCACCTAAATCTTTAGTCATTTTCTCTGCATAATAAAGAAGAGATGGTCTGCCTGTATATTCTTTAAATAAGAAATCCAATTCTTCATTAAATGCTTGATCATTTTTATATACATCATAAGCCTTTTCAAGTTCTTCTAATGCATTCATTAATGTTTCTGGAACATATTGTCCACCATATATTCCATATTTCCCTTTTTTACTCATGTTTTTCACCTCATCAATAATTTTTATTACTCAATTACTTCATTAAAAATATCTATAATCTGTTTAATCTTATTTTCATCTTTAAAACAAGCATTATTTTCTAATTTACTACTCATATCAATGGCATAAGGTTTGTGTGCTATGGCTTCTTTTAAATTATCACTCCCTATACCTCCTGCTAAGAAATATGGCTTTTGAATTTGTTTACCTACCAATGATTTCAGCTTATTCCAATCAAAACTTTCACCACTACCACCATATGCACTTGCTGTATAAGTATCAAATAAATAGTAATCTATAGGTGCCTCTTCCAAGCTTTCTATCTTACTTATCAGTTCTTCTTTGCTTCCTACACGAAAGGCTTTTATTATAGGTACATTTACTTTTTTCTTAAGCTTAACGATATAATTGTTATCTTCATCCCCATGTAATTGAATACAATCAATAACTCTTTCTTCTACACATCTACAAACATTTGCAATTGATTCATTTACAAATACACCTACCGCCTTAATTTCCGGATGAAGTTTAGCTTTTAAAATCTTAGCCTCTTCCAAAGATACTTGACGTTTACTTTTTGCAAACACAAATCCTATATACTCTGGTACATATTTGTTCACAACTTCAATATCTTTTACCCTACGTAATCCACAGATTTTAAGTTTTACCATGTATAACTCCTTAAATTTGTATATGTTATGCACATTTTTAAACTTCGATTAGCTCTTTTAATCTATTTATTCTATCGCCAGATTTTACAACACCCTCTCCAATGAGTACTGCATTTGCTCCTAAGTCTTTAATAAATTTCATGTCCTCTAAAGTTTTCACACCACTCTCAGCTACAAAAATGCTTTCTTTAGGTAAGAGTTTACTAAGTCTTTCAGAAACACTTAAGCTCACTTCGAAAGTTTGTAAATTACGATTGTTTACACCAATAATTCTTGCCCCTGCTGCTAATGCTCTTTTTACTTCTTCTTCATCATGAGTTTCAACTAAAACATCCATTTCTAATTCATGTGCTTTTTGAAGTAGCCTTTCTAATGTTTCTTGATCTAGAGCTGCTACAATTAATAAAATTGCATCTGCTCCTATTGCTTTTGCTTCATAAACTTGCCACTCATCTATAATGAAATCCTTTCTTAATAAAGGAAGTTTTACTTCTTCTTTAATAGCTGTTAAATAACTATTATCCCCTTTGAAATAATCCGGCTCTGTTAAAACAGATATAGCTGATGCACCGCCTTTTTCATAATCCTTAGCAATATTTATATAATCAAATTCCTCACATATAATTCCTTTAGAAGGTGATGCCTTCTTAACCTCTGCAATAATCTTAGTATTTGGGGACAGGTCTTTAACACCGCTTAAGGCCTCAAAGAAACTATAATGAGGATAAGTATTATCTTTGATTTGTGCTTTGAAATCTTCAATAGTAGTATATTCTTTTAACTGAGCAATCGTTTGCTTACGTTTTGCAATTATTTCATCTAAAATCATACTGTCACCTGCTCAAATGAATTTGTCATCTCTACAAAGTCATTAAGTTTTTGTAACGCTTTGCCTGAATCAATCATTTCTGCTGCTAGATTAAGGGCTTCTTTTAAATCCATATCAAGTGCTACTTTTAAAGCCACTGCACTGTTAAGGAGTACCATATCACGTTTAGGACCTTTTTCACCTTTTAAGATTTGAAGAGCAATTTCTTTATTAAGGGCTGCTTCTCCTCCTACTAAATCAGATTGCTTACATAATGTAAGCCCTAATTCTTTTGGATTTAATATAAATGAATGAAGTTCTTTTCCTTTTACTTCACAAATTGTAGTTGGCGCACATAATGAAACTTCATCCACTCCATCTTGCCCATAAACAACCATGGCATGTTTGACACCTAAATTCGCAAGTACTTTTGCCATTGGTTCTACTAGTTCTTCTGAATAAACACCTAATACTTGTAAATTAGCTAAGGCCGGACTAGCTAAAGGCCCAAGAATATTAAAAATTGTACGAATCCCCATTTGTTTTCTAGCCGCTGCCACATATTTCATAGCACTATGATAAAGCGGTGCAAACATGAAGCAAATATTGACCTCATCTAATACTTTCTCATTTTGTTCTTTTGTAATATCTAATTTCACCCCAAGGCTTCTAAAACATCTGCACTTCCACATTTGCTTGAAACACTGCGATTACCATGTTTCGCAATTTTAACGCCCGTTGCTGCTACAACTAAAGATGAAATTGTAGAGACATTAAATGTATTTGTACAATCCCCACCAGTTCCTACAATATCAAGTAAGTCTCCAGTTCCTTTGAGTACATTGCATTTTTCTCTCATAACCTTTGCACTAGCTGTGATTTCATCTACTGTCTCGCCTCTCATGCGAAGTGCTGTAAGTAAGCTCCCTATTTGAGCTTCTGTTGCCTTACCGCTCATAATCATATCCATAGCTGCTGCTGTTTCTTCATAACTTAAGTCATTACCCTCGATTAACTTTTTAATATAACTATTCATACATACCCACCTCCAAAAAATTTTTAATCATCTTCTTACCCTGTTGAGTCAAAATAGATTCAGGATGGAACTGTAATCCATATGTTGGGTGTTCTTTATGTTTGATTCCCATAATTTCACCATCTGGATCAACTGCTGTAATTCTTAAGTCCTCACTTAAAGTTGCTTTATCAATAATCAGTGAATGATAACGCCCTGCTATAAACTTTTCATCAAACCCTTTAAAAATAGGACATTCTTCTTTAAGATAAATTTCACTTGTCTTACCATGTAAAATGCGTTTAGCTCTTACAACCTTACTACCAAAGGCTTCTCCTATTGACTGATGTCCAAGACATACACCTAAGATAGGAAGCTTGCCACTAAAATGACGAATCGCTTCTAATGAAATTCCTGCATCTTTAGGATACTTAGGTCCTGGAGAAATAATAAGATGTGTTGGATTAAGCTTTTCAATTTCATCAATTGTAATCTTATCATTACGAAATACTTTAATATCTGGATTAATTTCCCCAATAAATTGATATAAGTTATAAGTAAAGCTATCGTAGTTATCAATCATTAAAATCATATTATTTCCCTCACTTTCTTCATTGCTTCAAATAAGGCTGATGCTTTATTAATTGTTTCTTGATATTCAGCTTCTGGATTAGAATCTAGAACTATGCCACATCCTGCCTGTATATAAGCCATACCATCTTTTTTTACAACTGTACGAATACCTATACAAGTATCTAAGTTTCCTTCATATCCGATATAACCAATTGCACCACCATAAATGCCACGTTTATTGTTTTCAAGTTCTTCAATAATTTCCATAGCCCTTACTTTAGGTGCACCTGATAAAGTTCCTGCTGGTAAAATAGATTTCACTACATCAATTGCATTTAAACCTTCTTTTAATTGACCTTTTACATTGGTTGTAATATGTGTTACATGAGAAAGTTTTTTTAGTGCCATATAATCTGTTACTTCTACCGTATTAAATTCACTAATACGTCCGATATCATTTCTGGCTAAATCTACAAGCATATTATGTTCTGCAAGTTCTTTAGGATCTTTTAAAAGTTCCTCACATAATCTTTGATCTTCTTCATCATTTTTACCTCTTGGTCTAGTGCCTGCAATTGGTTGTGTTACCACAACTTTATCTTGTACTTTTACTAATGTTTCTGGCGAAGCACCTGCAAGCTGTAAATCTTCGAATTGCATTAAATACATATAAGGTGATGGATTAATTGTACGAAGCATGCGATACACATCAAATAAATTGCTTTCTATTTTTGCCCTAAACACTTGTGAAGGTACAACTTGGAATATATCTCCGTTAGCAATATATTCTTTTGCTTTTTCAACCTTTGAGATAAACTCTTCTTTTGACATATTACTTGTAAATTCAATCTCATCATCAAAATTAACTTCTACCTTTTTAGAAGGACGTTTCACAAATTGTACAAGTTCTTTTAAACGATCCTTAGCTTCTTCATAACTCGCTTCTATATCTTGTCTTTCACCATCAATATTAACAATTAAAATAATCTTTTGTTTGTAATGGTCAAAACAAATAACTTCATCAAAGAACATTAATTTAATATCATCCGTATCCAATTCATCTTTATTAGTGAAATTAAGGTTCTCTACATACTTCACAGTATCATAACCAAAGTAACCTACACCTCCACCTGTAAATGGTGGTAATTTTAAACCTTTAGGTGAACGATATGTTTCCATTAATTTCTTTAACTCATCTAATGGATTGCCTGTAAGCTTTTTAACCTTTTCTCTTGTCGCATAACAAGTTTTCCCGTTCTTCACATAAAAACTGGCATTAGGATTAAATCCAATAAACGTATAACGTGCCCATTTTTCTCCGCCTTCAATACTTTCAAGTAAGAAGTAACGATCATACTCTTCTTTAATGCGGCTAAGTACCCCCATAGGTGTTTGAAAATCCATATACATTTCTAAGCTTACTGGTATTTTGTTATACGCTTTTGCAAGTGTTTTAACTTCTTCTAAACTTGGATAGAACATTTTACTACCTCCCTAAACTCTTAAATTTTATTTTTACAATTCTGCTGAGGTAAGGACTCTAGTAAATATAAAAAGACGCCCACCCTCAGCTATTAGCCAAGGATGAGCGCCTAATCTCAATATGATTTCTCATAAAATAGACATTAGATTTAGCCCACGGTACCACCTTGATTCGTATACATTAGTATACGCACTCTACGCAGAATGCCATCACATTCTTCATCTATAACGCAGATGTTACGTCACAAAATACTCAGAACCTTACGTTCCTTTGATTATGCCCTCAGGAGGCCATTTATCTAATTCGTTTAATACTGGTATCCCACCATCACCAGCTCTCTGTAATTGCGTAATTAGTTTTACTTCTCCCTCAAAGGTTTATTTGAATATTATTTAATTTAATTTATAATATTACAATTTTCTAATTTTTGCAATACCTAAATCTAATTTTTTATTCATCTAACAATGGAATAATCCAATAACCATATTCGCCATTAGCTGGCTGCATGTTTTGTCTGCATAAGAATCCAGTTACTTTGATAGGATCAGATAATATAGATTGTCGATTAGGACTATAAATATCTGGTACACCTAAATAGTATTTACCTTCTCCATTATACCCTAATAAAATCTCATTATACTTATAATATGCAAAAGTAATAAAAGGTTGTGTACACCATTCATAACTGAGATTTGGAATCTTTAGAAATTCCCTATAAGGGATCTTAACCCACTGCGTATCTGCTTCTTCTTGGATAAATGATTCTACTACTTCACCTTTTGCATAAATCTCTGCTAAAGTACTGGTACTAATATTTCTTTTAGTTCTACTATCTTCTTGTTTTTGATTTCTTTCACTGTCAGCTTGTGATACTTTAGTTTCTAATGTTTTTGTAACTTCTTCACTAACTATTTGTCGCTCTTTATTAGCTTCTTTTTTTAGTCTACTCTGTATATCTTGCAGTTTTCTTTCAATCTCCTCTAGATAATCAATTTCCTCTGGTGACTCTTCTACTCGATTTTCTTTGTCATCAACTTCATTAGAATCTGTTTCCAAATCCCAATAAACACTTTCGTTCTTTTCTTCTTTCAATCGCTCATCCCTATCTACATTTACAGCCTCATTGATTAGATGGTTTTGGCTACCTAATTGTTCTAGTCTTTCTGTAATACGATTAATTGCCTTTTTACTTGCTATTCTAGCATCCAAGCTATCTTTTCTCTCCACATTTTCTTCTTGAATAATAACAGGTGCACTTCCACCTTCTAAGTCATCTTCATTGTTAACTACCGGCTCTGGAGCACCCCCCTGAGCTGTAGGCATTTCACTTTTACCCCAACAACTGCACTTCACTTTACCCGGCTTGATAGAGGTTTCTGGTCCTTGTTCCTGTGGTACAGTTTCACCTTCTTCAGTATTAATAATTGGGTCTGGACCTTGTGGCATACTAGTTCCTGTATTTATCACTGGAGCTGGACTTTGAATTACTGGCGAGAATTCGTCTACTTCTTCAAATTCCTCTGAACCATCTTGGCCTTGGTCTAGGTTTTGGTCTAGGTCTTGACGGTTTATCATCTTTTTCTGGTCCTGGTGGCATATGTGGTCCCCATGGTCCCGGTGGACCTCCTGGACCTCCTGCCCACGGTGGGGAACCTCCTGGATTTCCTGGCCTTGGTGGGGGAGGCGGCATTGACCCCTGTCCTCCCGGCCTTGGTGGGGAGGACGGCATCGACCTGGTCCTGGTGGCATATGTGGTCCCCATGGTCTCGCCTCTTGTTCTGGACTTGGCACAATAGATTCTAATATTGGCAAAACAGTAAATCTTTCATTCTTAAATCCAACAAGGATGGCATCTACACTTCTATGATCATTTTCTTTCACAACAATTGCTACGCCATCTATATCTTTTAATTCAAGACTTCCACCCATGATATTCTTTTCTTCTACACGCCACTTAGTTTCTTTTTCTTCTCCTAATTTCCCTATTTTAACACCTGTATTCTTCTTACTACTTAGTACATATAATTCAAATGTTCTATTCTTTGTTTTTTTAGATTTTGTACATAACACTTAATTATACCCGGTGTAGAAATCGTTACATGCCCAGTTACAGTTTTACCTTCTACCCCATATGTAGGGATGTTCTCCTGTAAACTAATGAGCGTATTTACATACATAGCATCGACTCCTTTGTTTGTCCGTCATACTCAAACTCTACACTATATATATGACCCCTCTTACCTCTGTATACCAGCAAAAATAATGTACAACTTATTCCTTTTTAAACTGACAATTGCTACCCTTAAATCTTATTTCAGACATAAAAATAAGACTAAAACATAATCTTTTCCATTGCTTACTATGCTTTAGCCTTTGTTTATCTATTTAATTATTTATAAGCTCGCACTTTATAAAGTTGCAATAACTTCAATTTCAACTTTTGCAGCTTTTGGAAGATTAGCTACTTGAACTGCACTTCTAGCTGGGTATGGTTGTGTAAAGTATTTACCATATACTTCATTTACTGCAGCAAAATCATTGATATCTGCTAAGAATACTGTTGTTTTAACAACATTATCAATGCTTGAGCCAGCTTGTTCAAGTACTGCCATAAGATTTTTAATAGATTGTTCAGCTTGTTCTACTACTGTTTCTTTAAGTACACCATCTGCATTCATCCCTAATTGACCTGATGTATAAACCATGCCATTTGCTACAATTGCTTGTGAATATGGCCCAATTGCTTGTGGTGCTTTATCTGTGTGTACACTTTGTTTCATTTATAAATCCTCCTGATTTAAAACTCTTATTTTTAATTGCTATCTTTATTATATGCATTCTCCTTTAGCGATTCAATGCCACATTTGTATTTTTTCAAAACATTTTATTAATTATATTATTTGTTCTATATTCTCAATCTATTATTTGATGCCATATTTTCCACAAAAACTCCACATACCTTTGTAAAATAAAAAATCTTGATCGTTTCCGACCAAGATATCATCTATTGGTGTATTTAATATTTTACTTAACGCATATAAGTTGTCTACTGAAGGCAACCTTTCCCCCCACTGCCATTTATAAATCGCCTGTGGTTGTCCAAATCCAAAGTATATTTGCAAGTCCTTTACTGATAATCCTCTAGCTTTTCTAAGTTTAACAATATTTGCAGTTATACAGTCATGTGTTAAATTGCCTCAAAGGCTAAATGTTTTCACCTCTAATCCTTGGTGAAGGGAACTTCATTTAAAATTTTCGCATAACTACAAATATATTATATATTCTTTTTTAATCAATTTCTATCGTTGTAATACTACTTAAAATTTGAAGATAAAGTATTTGCTTAACTTTCAAATTCTTCCATCTCATCTGTTATTTTCTTAATAAGCTTTTCTGTTTCTAATACATCTACAAATCCATATATAAATTAAGTATAGTCTAGTATGAAATATATGGCATTAAACCTGTAGTTTATACTATTTATATTTTTGATAGTTTCCAAGTATTTTAAAGTATCTAGTTTGTTCTTCTACACGACTTAAGGCAATAAGTACATTCGCCTCTTGTAAGTTTCCTTCAATATCTACGAAGAAATAATACTCCCATTGTCTTTCTAAAAGTGGGCGTGATTGAATCTTTAGTAGGTTAAGTCCATTATAAGCAAAGTGCCCTAGAATATTATAGAGTGCCCCACTATTATGTGCTGTTGTAAAGCAGATACTAATCTTATCACAGTTATCTTGGATATGCATCTTTCTAGCAAGTATAATAAATCTTGTACTATTATATTTATTGAATTGAATATTAGTAGCGACAGGCTCAAGTCCATAGATTTCCCCTGCTCGCTTACTTCCAATCGCTGCTTTAGTTACATCATTTAAACTAGCAATATATTCACAGGCGGTTGCTGTATTAACATATGGCACAGATTTTATCTGACCACATTCTCTTATGAAAGGTTTACATTGTGAAAGAGCTTGTTTATGAGAGTAAACCTCCTTAATATCCTCTAGTTTTGCACCTTTTACGCCTAAAAGATTGTGTTGAATCTTTACAACCTCTTCTCCTACAATATATAAATTGTGTTTGTTAATAAGGTCATATGTATCTAACACTTCACCTGCACTAGAGTTTTCAATAGGAATTACCCCATAATCTATTTCCCCTGATTCAAGTGCCTCAAAAACATCTCTAAATTCCTCATGCGCTACACATTTCGACCAATTTCCCTGGAAATAATTGATAGTTGCCTGTTCCCCATAAGCTCCAGGAACTCCTTGATATCCGACTACTGGAAGAGGCTTAAAATATGTATTCAACCCTTCCTCTATTTTTTCTAACATGGCTTCATTATGTGCGTATAAATGCTCAATAGATATTTGTACTTGTTTTTGAACTCCTAAGTATTGTGTTTCTTCCATCTTTTCTTCACCTCTTTATTTTATTTGTACTTTTACTTACTATTAATTAGTTTTTCATCCACTAAATTCGTAAAAATAAAAAGCCTTATGCCGGTTAGGCATAAGGCCTTATATCTTACTAGAGCAGAGATATGATTTAGACGTATATGCCACTTGGCTTTAACTTATTTTGTTTACAGCAAAAAGAACCAGCGCTAAAAAAGAAAAAGCCCCAGCTAAAGCTAAAAAAGAAAATATTAAATTTTGCTGCAAAACTAATTAAGTTATTTATACGTTCCACCTCATATACTCCTTTCTAAATATATTTTTGAACATTTATTGATTAATTATTCTAAATTGTATTTATTATAATTTTCAATTTAATTTTTGTCAATACGCTTTAATAAGAGTATTTTCCCCTATACAACAAAAAAGATGTTTTAAAAACTTTATTATTTATCACTTCTATACTCATCAATGTAATCTGAAAGTCTTGCAAAATCTTCAAGACTTAAAGTTTCACCACGAGTTTGTGCACCAATTCCACTTTCATCAAGAAGTCTTTTGAGTTCTTCTTTGTCTAATCCTAAGTTAGCATGTGCTGCAAGTGTATTTAAAAGTGTTTTTCTTCTAAGTAAAAATGCAGCTTTAATAATATTAAACATTTGTTTTGTATTATTTGCTTTAACTACTGGATTTTGATTTACAGTTAATTTGATAACTGCTGAATCTACATTTGGTCTAGGCATGAAACAGTTTCTTGGTACATTTGCTACTAAATATGGTTCTGCAAAGTAGTTAACTGATACAGTAATTGCACCATATTGTTTGCTACCTGGTTTAGAAGCAAGGCGGTCTGCTACTTCTTTTTGTACCATAACCGTAATGCTTTCAACTGGTAAATCATTTTCTAAAAGTGTCATTACAATTGGTGTTGTAATGTAGTATGGTAAGTTAGCTACAACTTTAATTGGACGATTTGGTGATTCCTCAGCAATAAGCTTTTTAAGGTCAACTTTTAAAACGTCTTTATGAATAAGTTTAAAATGCTCATTATGTCCATACTCCTGGGTTAAAATTGGAATTAATTTATCATCAATCTCAATTGAAATAACTTTACCTGCATTTTCAAGTAAAGCTTGTGTTACACTCCCGATTCCAGGTCCGATTTCAATAACGCAGTCTTCTTTTGTAATGTTAGCTGCATCAATGATTTTATCAAGTACTCTAGGATCTATTAAGAAGTTTTGTCCAAATTTCTTTTGAAACGAAAAGCCATACTTATTAAGTAATGCTTTAGTACCTTCCGGTGTTGCTACTCTTTGCATATTGTCGCTCCTTGTTTTTAACTCTTATCTCAATACTATATCATATTTTGTCCTTATTTAACATTATTTAGGCAGGATTTATATAATTAAACATGAGATTTATGCTATATCAAGGACTTTTAATTAGTCGTCAATTTCAACTTTGATTACAGCACCAGTAATTGCTGAAATTTTTACTTCATATTTTATGCCACCTTTTCTAAGTTCGATCTCATAAACAGTACCGAATCTATCCAATTCAATTTCAGTAACTACAGCTCCTTCTACTTGTTGTAAAGCAATTTGTTTTGCTTGTTCCATTGAGATAGCTACTTTATTTCCTGCAGCATTAGATACATTATTCACTGCGTTATTTATTACATTACTTACGCCTCTATTGCTTATATCACCTACAAATTTATCACGTAATTCTTTTTTTATAGCGATGCCTTGCTCAATAGTTGCTCCCACTACTTTTCCTTTTGCAAAAATGCTGCTCACAGTTAATCCAAAACATGCTAATACTACTACTAAATTTCTTACTTTCATACTATTCTCTCCTTATATTGTTATATGGTTATTATGTCTTTTATGGTATATATTAATCATATTTATACTGTTAAACTGCTACATGGGCATTTACCGATGATAGCATTAGTTTTTATTAAGACTTACTTTTCCTCCAATGATTATCATTTTAGAATCTGCATCATGCCCTACTTCTTTTGTCTTAACAATTGGTAAATTTCGTACCCCTTCTAAGTCTGATGACTCTAAAATACGTTTTAATAAGGTTACTACATCTGGCGTACGTTCTTCCTTTTCCATACTTGAAAAGGTACCCAATATAATCCCTTTTATCTTTTCAAATACGCCCAACTGTGCATATTGATTTAAGAAAGTATTCATTTGAGCAGGGCCACCACCCATAGCTTCTAATAAAAGAATCTTATCTGTAAAATTTGGCACATAAGGCGTTCCAGCTAACTTTAAAAAGCATCGAATATTCCCACCTATTACCTCTCCTTCTAAAGTATCACCTTGAATAAATTCATACCCAAAATCTACTAAATCTTTCTTTCCTTCAAATAAAGTATGTTTCACCCACTTCTTTTGAAGTTCACTTTCTTCCCTTACTATATTTCGAATCTGATATAACCCTGCCTTATTTCCTGTCTTGGCATAGATACCATTTACAATAGTCGTTAAATCACTATAACCAAAAAACATTTTTTGAGTATCTTTAATAATTTCATAATCCAAATACCCCAATACTTCATTGGCTAAATCCCCACCCGAAATATCAAAAATAGCCTTTACACTTTGAGCTTTATAGAAATCCATAAGTACTTTAGCCTTCTCTTGAGCTGTAGCACTAAATACATCTTCTACTGCATGTAAATAGGGGCTACACACAACCTCAAGTCCCATAGCTTTTAACTCATTTATTAATTCTTCTATCACCGCTTTACTTTGCTTACTCAATCCATTAGAGCATGCTACTAATGCAACTTTATCACCTTGTTTTAATAATTCCATTCTTATCTCCTTATTATTCACTATATTTAAAATCCATTTTTTGTCATGGATTTTTTACTACATCCTTATATAATACCCATTATTATTATTCTAACAGATATCTAAAGAGGCTTTATAAAATTATGAAAAAACAAATGGCAACATTTAGTTTAACTTTTTTATCTTTATCTACTACTACCCTTGCAAAAGGACGTTCTCATTCTAGAAGTAGCAGTCGTCATGTCAGTTCTACACACAAATCTTCTAGTTCCCATAAATCTTCTAACACTCATACCTTTTCTAGTAGTTCTTCTCATTCTACAAATAACTCTGCACCAAGCCATACTTCTCCTTCTATGAATAGCACAGTTAACACTACTCCAACTTCTACTAGTAATACTTCAGCAAATAAAGCTAACTCTACTAAAAATGCTACTACTAATAATAAAGCAGCTTCTTCTGTAAATACTTATTCTAAAGAAGACTATGATACCAATTACTCTTCAGATTCTTATTATACCTATTCTGATAGCATCTTTGCCTCTACTCACACAAACACTATGCCTTTTAAATCCTATAAAAATAAAATATCTAATTATGATCATTGGTCACCTTACTACCATTCAACTTATAGTTCTACTTCAAACTTCTTGCTTTTTAATAGGCATTATGGTACAAATGCTTTACTAACTTTTCCACCTTTTATAAGACCATATAACCCCTCTCATTTATTCTCAATATTAATCCTTCTTATAATTATTCTCTTTATTATTAAACGTATTATAAAATCAAAACACAAATAAAAACCTATATATCAGCTTACATATACTGATATATAGGTTTTTAAAACAGCTTCTTACTTATGCAAACTGCATATTATAAAGTTTTGCATAAACATTATCTGCTTTCATAAGTTCTTTATGACTACCGCGTTCTGCAATGCCATCTTGCGTTAAAACTATGATTTCATCAGCATTACGAATTGTACTTAATCTATGTGCAATTACAAGTGTTGTTCTATTTTTAGCAAGTTCATCTAATGAACCTTGAATATATCTTTCACTTTCATTATCTAGAGCTGATGTAGCCTCATCTAAGATTAGAATAGGTGGATTTTTAAGAAATACCCTAGCAATAGAGATTCTTTGCTTTTGACCGCCTGAAAGCCTTACACCACGTTCACCTACATAAGTTTCATAACCTTCTGGCAGACTCATAATGAAATCATGGATATTGGCTTTTTTAGCTGCCTCAACAATTTCCTCATCTGTGGCATCTGGATTGCCATATGCAATGTTTTGTTTGATGTTACCATAGAATAAATACACATCTTGTTGTACAATACCGATAGCATCTCTAAGTGAAGTTTGTTTTAAACCTCTAATGTCTTTTCCATCTACCTTAATACGGCCTGATGTTGCTTCGTAAAATCTAGGAATCAATGAACAGAAAGTTGTCTTTCCGCCACCTGAAGGCCCTACTAAAGCTACTGTTTTCCCTGCTGGAATATAGATATTTACATCTTTTAAAACATCCTTTTCATCATTGTAACTAAAGCACACATTTTCAAATTCTATTTCACCTTTTACATCTTTTAAGGCTTTAGCACCTTTAATATCTTGAATTTCAGGTTCTGTATCAATAATTCTTAAGAAACGTTCAAAACCAGAAAAACCTTTTTGGAACTGTTCTGTAAAGTTAACAAGTTTCTCAATAGGATTTAAGAAAGTATTGATATATAAAATATAAACTGTAACATCTGCTACACCCATTTCACCTGTTGTAATGAAATATCCACCTACTAAAACTACCGCTAAATATAATAAGTTTTTAAAGAATCCATTTCCACTAAAGTAGCGTCCCATAATCTCATAACTTTTACATTTAGTAGATACAAACTCCTCATTTCCTTCATCAAACTTATTCATCTCGATATGTTCATTAGCAAATGATTTTACAACACGAATACCGCCCAAAGCATCTTGTGTAATCGCATTTACCTTAGCAATCTTCTCACGATTCTTTCTAAATACCGCTTTCATCTTACGGTTATAATATATTCCAAAGAATAACATGAGTCCTGTAAAGAAAATCAAGATCATTGCCATCTTAAGATTAATCATACTTAAAACAATGAAGCTTCCTATAATCTTAATAATCGAAATAAATATATCTTCAGGCCCATGATGTGCAAGCTCTGAAATATCAAATAAATCATTTACAATACAAGACATTAATTTTCCTGTATTTACTTCATCATAATATGAAAATGAAAGTTTCTCTAAATGTCCAAATAGTTCTCTTCGCATATCGGATTCCATTCTGGCACCCATGATATGTCCCCACGAAGTAATGAAATATTGACAGAAGTATGTAATCACATACATCCCCAATAATGCTGCACCAATTAATCCAATGTATTTTAGGATAGTTGATTTATCATGTAATATATAAATATCATTCATCAAATAACGTACTAAAAGCGGGAAGACCAAATCAATTCCTGATAAAGTCAACGCACATCCCATATCCGCCCAGAACAACGTTCTATGCGGCTTATAATAACTTATAAATCGCTTTAAAGTCTGCATTCTCTTCTCCTTATTATTCCATTATAATATTTTTCATATCCCTTAGTTATATCACACTCTCTCTTAAATTTAAAGTTTTGTCTCAATTTTCCATTTATTTCCTTAAATAAAAAAGCCTCTAAGGAAAATCCCCTCAGAGACTTAAATTCACACTCTATGTATACCGGAGAGTCTCTAGAATCCTCTCCGGAGTGACTTACTGTTATAGCTAAAAGCTTTCCTAGAAACATTTCTAGCACAAAACTTTAATAAGCTTAGCTCTCGGGCACCACCCGCCTAATCCTATTATTTCCATTTTCCCATCTAATATACCTCCAATTTTCCAACTCATCCTCAATCTATCCTCAAAGCCCTCTATCATACTCTAAAAAGAGTTTTCTTCCACTCCTTATTTTCTACAAAATCCCATGCTACGCCTTCCATCCCCACTCTAAGGCATTTTTGAACTTATCCACACATCCCCATGCACCAAACACAAAAAAAGAAGCCCCCGCACCCAAGTGCAAGAGCTCCTCACTATCTTCTAATATCTGACAATGCTATGTCCTGGTCTTTTAACACATACACTGTTGTGTTTTGACGACCAAAATTTGTACACTCACTTGATGTATTAAAGAATAAATCAATTCTATTCCCTTTAATTGCACCGCCAGTATCTCCAGCTACTGCTAAGCCGTAACCTTCGACATATAATCTTGTTCCTAGTGGAATCACACTAGGGTCTACAGCTATGACTCCAACTGCCGTTGTCATTCCGCTAGCTGTTTTATTACCCCAACCATCTCCGTTATATGCTGTATACGCTGTAGCTTCTACGTTGATAGCTTTTGTATACGCATATTTTGTACCAGTTGTAGTATCTTTTACAGTATTCTTAATGCCTTTTAACACGATTTTGTTTACAGGTTCTTCAATAACCTCAACATTTGTAATTTCTTTATTTGTTAATTCACCACCGACATAAGTTTCCTGTATTGTTACTTTCTTAAGTCCATTTTGTCCTTCTTGTGTAACTTTTGTTTCACCTGCTTCTAAATCCATTGTTTCTTTTACAACAGTTTCAAAGCTCATTGGTTTTTCTTCTGTAATTGTTTTAAATTCTTTAGTTTTCACGACGATTTCCATACCATCTTTAATAGCTGTACTTTCTTCAGGCTCTACTGAAATGCCCTTTTCCTCGTTTAAACCTTTAGCTTTAACGATGTCTCCTACTGTTTTAAAGTCTGTATTAAATTCTACGCTTTCGCCATTTAAAACGAATTTAACTGTTGGTTTCCATCTGTCTATAGTAATTCTTAAATTGTCTTCTATTTTTGTATTTAATTCTGGTTTTACAGTGTCTTTTTCATTTAATGTAATTTCCAACTGTGTGAGTAGCTCTTGTACGCTACTTGCATCTGTTTCATATCGAGTCACTTTCCCGTCATCGACTAAAGTAATAATCTTTGACATGGATTGATAGGCTGTGATACTAACCGCTCCTAGCATAAACAACACTACAATCAATAAAGCGATCCTACTTCGATTCTTCATGATATCCTCCTTAAAATAATTGCTTAACAAATAAAAGTTTAGTTTTACTTCTACTTATTTAAACAATCGGTTTTTCTCACTTGATCTGGTGAATCGTGCTTTACTACAACATTTTGGTAATAAATGTAATTGCCTGTTTATTGCAACTACAAATAGAATTGTAATATATCTCAACGAGTTTTTCAAGCCTTTTGTAATAATTTTAAAAAATAAAACTCTAAAAAACACAATTTTTTATCAAAACACTACGTATTTTCAAGGGGTTAGAGCACACTTTTTTTAATTTCTAAAAAAAAGTCATTTTAATAATTATGTAACAATTGCTTAATAATAATTTTCTAACATTTTAACAACTTTATACTCCAGTTTTAAACTTATCCCATCTTCTTTATTTAGGCTTCGTTTTTTTATACAATTTTCCTTTTCGCTAAAAAAATTTATTAGATATTTTTATGTGATACCCCTTATTTTTATTTAACTACAATAACCTTAAAGTTTAGTTATACTATACAAAAATAAAAAAGCAACTTTTACAAAAGCTGCTTTTTTATTTTTATTTATTTTCTTTTTCTACATCCAAACCTACTTTATTCTAAAGAGATTTTTAGCATTTTGACAAGTCACCTCATTTATTTCATCTACGCTTATCCCTTTAATTTCAGCGATTTTAGCCACTACATGTTCTAAATAAGAAGAATCATTACGTTTGCCGCGATGTGGCACTGGTGTTAAGTATGGTGCATCTGTTTCGATCAAAATATTTTCAAGTCCAATAGTTTCTACTACTTCTACTGCTTTTCTAGCATTTTTGAAAGTTAGACTACCTCCTACGCCAATATAAAATCCACGCTTAACATATTCTTTCGCAAGCTCCGCACTTCCAGAGAAGCAATGAATAACTCCTTCTTTTACCCCACTGGCCATAATTGTATCGAAGGTTTCCTGACAAGCTTCTCGGCTATGAATAATAACAGGTAAATCCAATTCTTTTGCTAAAGCTAATTGTGCTTTAAACCATTTACGTTGGTCTTCTCTTGGTGATGAATCATAATAATAGTCTAATCCAATCTCACCAATAGCCACTACTTTATCTTCTCCAGCCAATTTCTTAAGCTCTGCTAACTTTTCATCATTTAAGCTTTTACTATCATGTGGGTGTACTCCAATGCTACAATATACAAAAGGATATTTATGTGCTAAAGCTAAGCTTGTATAGCAAGATGGTATATCTGCTGCCACATTAACAATATAATCTACACCTTCCTCATGAATACGCTCAATAAATTCATAACGATCCTCATCAAATCTTTCATCATCATAATGTGCATGTGAATCAAAATACATTTCCTTCTCTCCTTATTTTCTAGTATTCAAAAGTAGCTGTCTTCGTATTTTTATCCCAGCCTACTGTTAAATCTAATATTTTAGCAATCTCAGAAATAGGCACATAAGTTCTACCATTTACTGATTTAGCTGCTGTAATCATTGTACTTTCTTTCCCATCAACTGTCACTGTACTACTGCCTAATGTCATTTTAATAAGCTTACTTGCCGGTATTGTAATAATACTATTAGAAAATTCCACATCATCAGGATTTACCCCTGCTGCCGCTACAGCATAACGAAGCGGTACCATAGTACGCCCACTTTCTACATATGGCATACCATCCATGACACGACTTTCTTCATTAATAGTATAAGTTGAACTTCCTAATATAAACTGAGTAATTGTCTTTTTATTATTTACAGGACGTATATTACTTCCACCGTTATTATTGTTATTTCCACTACTTATATTGCCATTCGCACTATTAGTAGCAGGTTCTTCATATTTTGTTGTAAGAAAATCTTTAAATTCTAGTGTACCTTCTCCTTCTGGCGAAATAGCATTACCACCTATTTTTAAACTATAAGTCCCATCTGGTACACTTTCACTTACATTTACTTTGAAATTACTAATTTCTATAGTAGATGGCTCTGTAGATCTTTGTGTTACACGTAATTTAAATATATTGGGATTTTCTTTATCCCACCCCACTACACTGACCTTCATATTTCCTTCTGTTACTTCTACATCAGGTTCACTTCTAAAGTTGATGCCATCTTGCTGTTCGATTTCTAATGTAATATACCCCTTCTCAAACATTGCTTTCTCTGTTTCACTAATTGTTACATGTCCACCTATTTGACCTTTCACCCCTACTTTAGCCTGAAAGCCTTTTACACTAGTAGTAGCAGGCGCCTTAATTTCACCAATTACTAATCTATCTCCTTTATCTACGCCTCTTCCTTCCATATTAAGAATTACTTCACCTTTTTGCATCACATCTGCATAAATGAGTACATTTCTAAAAGTAATCGTATTACTTGTAGTTCTATCTAGTTCTGGAACAACAAACTCAAATCCTGTAACACGCCCATTTTCATCCTCAATCTTATTAAGTTTAGCGTTAATATCTCTACCATTTAACGATATTGCACCCACACATAATTCTTTTTTACTATCCATGTAAAAATATCCCCTATTTAAAGTAAACTCAATAGTACGCCCAGGCACTAAACTATCCGGCATCCCTTCTGTTAAACTAAAGCTTACTCTACTTGTATCACCAGCAGTAATATCTTCTATGTTCTTGCCTACTCTTTCTAACTTAGCACCATAAGATTTCACCTCTGCTACTACAATATTAGTGGTCTCTTCTAGTGCACCGCTTATTTGAAGTTCTAATTTACCTTCTTTTATAGAATCTGCCACTACCTTTAAATTATTAATTTCAAGTATTCCTGTATTTTTTATTCCTTTATCATATGGTAAGACAATCTTTAAAATTTGAGGATCTTCTTTTCCATTCGTTTTTCCGTAGCTAATATCTACTTCATCCATGTTTTTAAATCCACCAAGATATGTAATCTTTGGTTTATCAGTCGCAAAATTATATCTTGTCCCTTTTAATGATAAGGTAATTGTACGATCTGCTTCTGATTTACTTGTGGTTAATATGCCACTATATCTTTCACTAATCTTAATAGCTGCTAGTGTTCCTTCTTTTTCAATACTAGGGATATCCCCTGTTACCACTCTTACTTCTGCATCATTTGTTAAATATATCGCTGAATAGGTCGCTGCCATAACTGGTACTGCATTAAAAACCAAAGCTGTTGCTATTCCACCTATTAAAATAGCCTTTTGTATATTTTTCATGGCTTTCCTCCATTTATTTCACATTGTATAAGTTGTCATTTTTATACAACTCTATACTTATCCCAATTATATCAGATAAAACATTTCATTTGTGTTACTTTTCTAGATCAAATTCCAACAAAAAAGGGCTTACTTATCGCCCTTCTTTATGATTTTGTACAATACTCTTCATTAACATAACAATGATAAATATATTTAAAATGGGTAGTCCACATAATAAGAATAAAAATGCATATCCTAATGCTTTATTTTCTATTGACCTCTCTAAAAAGCTTGATATAAGATGCTTTAATTTCTCATCTTCCATACTATTAAGCATTTCATTCATACTATCCATTAATTCAAAGGGGTCCATATCTGAATTCCTACTCATCATATTATCTAACATCATCAAACATACAGCACTTACTACACTTATATAATATAGATTAAGTATCTCTTGTAACATAATTTTCCTCCTTTAAATTTATTCTTATATACTATTACAACACTTAACACATCTTATTGCAATACCTTCTATGATTATGTAGCCATCATTTAACGAAAAAGGAGTCATCTAAATAACATAGACAACTCCTTTTCTGTTATGCCATCTTTTCATTTATGTTGCATTCTGCAAGTATATATTCTTCAAATTCTAGCCAATTAGATACCCTAGGATAGTTATGTGATTTACTTGTATTATGTGGCCTATCAAACACTACAACTTTTCCTCCTGCATTAGCGAAATTTTCTATATTATGCATGCCATCATCTAACAAATAGTCACCCTTAATCATAAATTTGTTACTTGCCACAATGATATTGCATTTAGGAAAGAATGGTAAATATTTTTCAATCCATTCATATTTAGCTTCTACAGTTCTTGGATCTGCTGCCGTTACAATATACATTTCAAATAAACCACTATGATATAGTCTCTCAAATACTTCTAATGCATAAGGTGCCGGTTGCAAGTTCCTAAATAAATCCGGATCATGCATTACTGTTTCTATTTCTTGACCAAAGAATTCATATATATCCCAATTAGTACATTGCTCTACCTTGATGTCTGTATGATACTTTTCATTATAAGTCTTAGTAACTAAATCCATATATTCTACAATTACATCATCTTGGTCAATAAGTAAGGTTATTTTATTATTCTTCATTTTCTCACCTCTTTTTTGCTTTAAGCTCTATTATTTTTGAAAACAAGGGGGTTGAAATGACTATCCTAGTTAATACATTGTATTATTTGTCTTATAATTTTGTGCCTATTTTCATCTTTCTCATACCACTGTTAATTAAAGAAATGCCACCAACCCGGAATCCATTGTGTCATTGCTGCATACCATCTCGGAATTGTAACTCCTGCATAAACAGGATAGAAGAATGTAAATATCAAAATAGCTATACCACTAAACCATTTGATTACACTAAACTTTTTAGCTTTCTCTTCTAATTCACTCAACAAACCTACAAGGGTTAAAATCATCAAAGGCACTACAGGAAAATAATGATATAAAAACATAATACGTGAAACAGATACATAAGGTAAATACACTGATAAAATAGCTATTATTAAAAAGGCATAACGCTTATCTCTTTCTACACTTACTTCTTTCACAGCATAAAGCATACCTACTATACTACTCCACCATATAATCGGATTACCAAAAGCCACTATACTTGCAATAAATCCTTCTTTTACAGCTCCTTGATAATACCAAACAGGTTTAATATCTAATGGCCATAAATACCATGGTGATGTAAATGGATGGGTTACATTTAACTGTGAATGATATCTATACATTCGAAGCTGTAATGCCACAAAATCTTTGATACTTGTATTTTCAGTTCTTAAGAAGAATGGAATATAACTCACTAAATAAATTACTATAGGAATCACAATAAAAAATCCTACACAGCTACCAATTATAATAGGTACCTGTTCTTTAAACTGATTATGATAACTTACTGTTTTTAATCTATTATATAAGTTTGCAAAGAAAATAACTGCAAGTCCAAGTGCTATATACATGCCACTCCATTTAGTTGCCATAGCCGCACCTAAAAATATCCCTGAAAAGCACAAATTAACCAGCTTTTTACCAAGACTTTCTTTATTGCCACATTGTACATATTGATACATAAATAATAAAGATAACAATACAAAGAGTACAATAAAACTGTCTACTGTTGCAATACGTGTCTGCACAAAATGCATACCATCTACTGCCAAAAATAAAGCTGCTAAAAAAGCCTCTCTCGTCTTTCCAAAAAGTCTCTTAGCAAAAATATATATAACTGCTAACATAAGTATTCCAGCAATATTCCCCATTAGCCTATAACTCAATGTATTCATACCCCATAATCTAATAGGTATCGAAATAATGAGTTCACCTAATGGTGGATGTGTCCATTCATAAATATCCATACCATGAACATATTCATAAGCTGTTCTTGCATGATAAATTTCATCAAAGTAAGTACTATTTAAATAGCTAATTTCTTTTGGATTAGTATCTGCTTCATCAATCAGTACTTGAGCTATGGCATTAACTGCTACACCTGAAACTATATTCCCATCTGTATCATATAAAACAATTTCGCCTATGATACCTTCCTCTCGTCCCTCAATAGCCAAATACCTAAAGGTATATGGTAAATCCATTTCAGACCAAGCAAACACCTTAGGTTCTTCTAAAGTCGCTACTGCTTCAAAATTCTCACCATCGTTTGATATCAGTATTGTATAGTTTCCAACTCTAGCACCTGTAAAACACCTCATTTTACTTATACTTATTACTTGATTTAAATCAATAACTGCCCTATTCCCCTGTTCTTGTACATTCCAAAATGTCTGTGGATTTTTAAAACTTGCTAAATTAATAAAAGAAATGATACCATATACAATCATAATACATATCATGAGCCCTAAATCTCTCATGGTTAAAGAATAGTTCTTCTCACGCCTATTACTCATTTCCATTCTCCTTTTCTAGGTTATTACTCCTACTTTATTAAATTATAGCAAGCTTGTCCCTAAATTATACAAAAAAAGTCCTCAAATAAAGGACTTTCTTTTATCAATTATATTCCATCTTCATCTGTAGGCTGAACTGCTACTACTCTGCATTTCATACCTGTAGCCTCTGGATCTTCATGCCACATTGTAAGTATTTTACATACTTCCTGTGGTCTGATTTTATCTAGATTTGTAAGGTTCTCTATAACAAAGGTTCCACGACTTAAAAAGATTTTATCTGCTTCTGTGTGTTCTTTTCCTTTTCTAAGATCTGATGCATCGATTCCTATAAATTTAATCTCCTCCATAGCTAACTCTTGAATAAGTTCCCAAGATAAGTTTGGACTATCACTAAAATATAGTCCACTACCATAAGGATGTCTCTCGATTACACCTGTACGAATTAATACAAAATCCCCTGGTTTTACATAATCTAAATCAATGTCATCACAAGTGATTTCTCTATCCTGAATATGACTTACATCAAACAATACCCCTCTTGTCTGCATATAATCCAGTGGCACTTGTATATCTCCATATAAATCAAAATGTGTCCCAACATGTCCCATAACAATATCTTTTTTAAGCTGAGCTTCTGCCATCTTATAAATACGATTTGTCTTCTTTACTTGAAGTGTTAAATCAATGTATTCCACGTGCTACCTCCATAGTTATTACAACATATCTTTTATTTCATTTCTTACTATGACACATGTGAACTATTTATTCAAGTTTTATAACATAAAAAAACAGCCATTCGTTATCTGCACCGAATGACTGTCTTTCTTTGATACCTAGCTCTCCATTACTAAGTATCGCCCCATAATTTATTGCCTCAATATCTATTTCCTACGTATAGTTTACTACACTACCTCTATATTGCATACACTTTTTGTTTAAACAGCTATTTTTATTGTATTAACTACATTTTTACATTTATAGTAATAACTAACTTAAATCGAAAATCATTCATTCCTTCTTTTATAATATATTCACCATTATATCTATCTAATGCTCTCTTAATATTTTTGATGCCTAAGCCATGTAACTTCTTATCTTTCTTTTGTGTAATTAATTGATTATTACACCACTTATTCATATGCTCTTTTGAATTTCTAATCTTAATTACTAAAAAGTCTTGTGTTATTTGACTCTCCATATAAATATACTTCTTAATACCTTCACTATTAATCTTTTCACAAGATTCTATAGCATTATCAATAGCATTTGCAAATATGCTACATAAATCTTTATCTTCTATAAAACCACATGAATTCAAATCCAAATTCACTCTTAACTGAATCTGTTCGTTATCATAAGCCATACTTTTTTGTCTTAAAATTGCATCTACTACAGAGTAACCTGTTTTATAAATCTCTTTTGTAAGCATTACTTCTTTTTCTAAAGCATTAATATATCTTGTAATCTCACCTTGACCTTTTGTAACTTCTTTAATACATGAAATATCATTATTAATATCATGATAACAATGGGTGAAAATATACTCTACCTACTGCTAAAATTATAGCATCTACTCAATCTAATATACTCAAATAGGTTGCACTAATCATTCTTACTCTCCAATTATGTAAGTCAATGCCTTCTTAAATTCTCTTGCTTTAAATCGGCTAATCGGTATTTCTTTATCATCAATACATAAAAAATCCTTTTCTATGTATTCTATTTTTTTAAGTTAACTAAATATCCTCTATGGCATCTAAAAAATACCTCAGGGTCTAGTTTCTTTTCAAGTTCTCCTAAATTTATATGCGTATCATATACTCTTTGCTTTGTATAAATATTAATCTTTCTACCATAAGTTTCAGCATATAGAATATCACTCATCAAAATCTTATATGAAGAATATTGACTCTTTATCCATACATATTCTTCATTTTTCTTTAAAATTTCTTCAATACAAGGGAGCACTTGTCTTCTAAACTCTTTTTCTTCAATAGGCTTTATAATGTAACGTCTTGCACTCACTTCATAGCCTTCTTGCATGTATGAAGTTAAACCAGATACAAAAATAATGTCTACATTCTTATCACGTTCTCTTATTCTTCTAGCAGTTTCCATTCCCGTTAACTCGCCCATCTGTATATCTAAAAAAATAAGTTGTGCTTTCGATACATAATTATTCAGTAACTGTTCACCTGATTCATATTCAATAAATTCATAAAGAACCCCTAATTCTCCTAATATCAAGCTTAAATAGCTTTTTAATTGTTCTCTTTGAGTTTTTTCATCTTCACAAATTACAATTGTAAACATAGCTTCTTCCTCACATTATTCAAGTCTAAATATTGCCTATCAATCTATTCTATTATGTATAATATATTATAATCTCACTTAGAAAATTTAGCAACTATACTCTTTTTTGTAAAAAAAAAAATGCAATCTAAAAATTATACCCCCCACAAACTTTCTTATAATTTTAAGTTTGTAGGGGGTATTTTATTAATTAATCAAATTATGCAATGACATTTTTAAGCCATTTACCTGATTTTAAACGAACAAGTTCAAATGGTATTTTAACAATCTCCTCTGTACATACTAAAAGAAATACAATATGCACTGGTAACTTAAATACTAAAACACCAATGAATGCTAGTGGTACAGAATAAAGCCAAATTGTACCTGCTTGTACAATCATTGAATAAGTTGTATCGCCTCCACCTCTAAATACACCAATAATCATAATCGCATTAAATGTTCGAAGGGGCATTACAACTGCCATAACGCGTAATACTTTAATGGCTGCCAAAGCTGTTTCTGTTTTAATATTAAATAAAGTTACAACACTAGGTGCCGAAAACCACATAGCTATACCTAATATAATCCCAATAAGTGGCGTAAGTTTGCCAACATGTGAAGCATATTGATGTGCGATATCTTCTTCGCCTGCACCAATTTTATTTCCAATCATAATTGCCGCTGCAAAACCTATACCTGTTAAGAAGATAAAGAACATATTAATGATTGTTGTTGAAATCTGCATTGTTGCTGAAGCATCTGTACTGATTTTAGCATAAGCAGTAGCGTATGCTGCTGAACCTACTGAGAAAATTAATTCATTCACAATAACAGACCATGATGTTTTAAAATAAGTTTTGATTGTACCCATATTAAAGTTCATAAGTTCATTAAACTTAGCTGCTACTTTATTTTTACTACAATAAACAACACTTACGATGAAAATTACTTCTATTAAACGTGCAATCATTGTTGCAAATGCCGCACCATTTACACCCATTTGAGGCGCACCAAATTTCCCAAAGATTAATACCCAATTTAAAACAACATTTACTGCTACACCGATGAGACTTGCAAACATTGGTGCTTTAGTTTGCTCCGTACTTCTAAGAGCTGCTGAAAAAGCTTGAGTTACACCCATAAATAAACAGCTGATTGCTACTATTTTAAGATAAATTACACCAATCACAATTACTGCTGGGTCACTTGTTAAGATACCCATTACAATATGTGGTGCAAAAAACGCTACCCCGCCAAATAAAGCTGAAGCACCAAGTCCTACTACTAAATCTATTCCTAAAAATGTTTTAATCCCTTTTAAATCACGGCCGCCCCAGAACTGTGACATAAATACACTTGCCCCTGCATTGATTCCCATAAGACATAGTGTAAACACAAACATATATTGATTAGCAAGTCCTACTGCTGAAATTGCTGTTTCTCCTAATTTTCCTACCATCATTGTATCCACTAAGTTAAGTGATGATGTAATGAAACTTTGAAGTGTAATAGGAATTGCTAACATAAGCAATGTACTTAAAAACGCTTTGTCTTTAAAAACTTTCTTCATACTTTTCCTCCATTAAAACTCTGCCATTTTCCTAAAGTTATGTACCTTTATTTATAATATAAAATCAGCATTCTATATTATGCCAAAATTTAGAATAAAAAAAGAAACAACTAATGGGTAGTCTAGCCGCCCATCTGCTGTTTCATATATTAATGCTATTTTGTTCTAATTTAACCATTTAACATTATGTTATAGTTTGGAATAAATGTCAATGCCTTTTAGAGCATTAACATTTATTCCTAATTACCTATATAAATCCAATAAACGTACAAATTAACGTACAGTTGCACCGCTTACCATTTCGCCAAGTGGTCCTACTGCAACTAAGTTTCCATTGTCATCTGATGCACAAAGAACCATACCTTGAGATAAGATACCACGAAGTTTAACTGGTTTAAGATTAGTAACAACTACTACTTTTTTACCAACGAATTCTTCTGGTGTATAATATGCTGCAATACCAGATACAATTTGTCTTACTTCTTCACCGATTTTAATTTTAGAAACTAAAAGCTTATCAGCTTTTGGTACTTTTTCACATTCGATTACTTCACCAATTTTAAGTTCAACTTTAGCGAAATCATCAATTGTGATTTCAGACACTTCGAGTACCTTTTCTTCTTTAGCAGCTTTTTTATCTGCTTTTTTAGCTTCAGCTTTTGGTTCTTCTTTTTTCTCAATTGTTGGTGCATGAGCTTCTAAGATTTCAAGTTCTTTTTCTTTATCAATACGTGGGAACATATTTTCACCTTTTTTAGCTGCTACAACTTTTGGAAGGCTGCCAAATGTATGAATTGTATCCCAAGCAGTAAGTTCTCCTCTTGTAATACCAAATTGTGTCCAGATTTTTTCTGGTGTTTGTGGCATAAATGGTTCAATCATGATACTTACGATACGGATTACTTCTGATAATGTATAAAGAACACCAGCAAGTTTAGCTTTGTTAACTTCATCTTTAGCAAGTACCCATGGCATTGTTTCATCAATGTATTTGTTCATTCTTCTAATGATTACCCAAATATCTTCAAGAGCGTTGTTGAAGAATAATTTTTCCATATTAGCTTCCATCTTAGCAATTTGTTCTTTTACAACGTTTTGAACGTCAGCATCAAATTCATTGCCTTCTTGTTCTTCTGGAAGTGTACCAAAATATTTTTCAATCATGGCAACTGTTCTAGATGTTAAGTTACCAAGGTCATTTGCAAGATCAGAGTTGATTCTTGAGATAAGTGCTTCATTTGAGAAGTTACCATCTTGACCAAATGCGATTTCACGAAGTAAGAAGTAACGGATTGCATCGCTACCATAACGTCCTACAAGTACGCTTGGATCAACTACTGTTCCTTGAGATTTACTCATTTTACCACCATTGATTACAAGCCATCCATGACCGAATACTTGTTTTGGAAGTGGAAGGTCCATAGCCATAAGCATTGCTGGCCAAATAATAGTATGGAAACGAATGATTTCTTTACCTACTAAATGTACATCTGCTGGCCAGAATTTCTTGAAGTTAGCATCATCTTCTTGTAAATAACCAAGTGCAGAAATGTAGTTTGATAAAGCATCAAGCCATACATATACTACATGACCTGGATCAAATTCTACTGGAATACCCCATTTAAATGATGTACGAGATACACAAAGATCTTCAAGTCCTGGTTTTAAGAAATTATTAATCATTTCGTTTTGTCTTGTTTGAGGCTTTATGAAATCTGGGTGAGATTCAATGTACTCAATAAGACGAGCTTGGTATTTAGAAAGTTTAAAGAAGTAAGATTCCTCTTTTACTTTTTCTACTGGTCTACCACAGTCTGGACATTTGCCATCTACTAATTGGTGTTCTGTGAAGAAACTTTCACATGGTGTACAGTAAAGACCTTCATATTCACTTTTGTAAATGTCACCTTGATCATAAAGTTTTTTGAAGATTTTTTGTACTGTCTCTTTATGTTCCTTGTCTGTTGTACGAATGAATTTATCATAGCTAATGTCCATAGTTTTCCATAAATCTTTAATCCAATCTACGATATTATCTACAAATTGTTGTGATGTAACACCTTCTTCACCAGCACGTCTTTCAATTTTTTGACCGTGTTCATCTGTTCCTGTTAAGAACATTACATCATATCCACGAAGACGTTTATATCTTGCCATAGCATCTGCTGCTACTGTTGTGTATGAATGTCCAATGTGAAGTTTGTTACTTGGATAATAAATAGGTGTTGTGATATAAAATGTTGGTTTACTCATTTTTCGACTCCTTATTATGTTTTATATATTGAACTTTTAAATATACTAATGTGTTTTCAGTCATTAAAAGTCAAAAAAACTCGCCTCTATGACTGTTTACACATTTCATAGAGACGAGGTATTATATACTCTCGTGATACCACTCTAATTCATTTATGCCTCACGGACATAAACCTCAATAAGTACGATTACTGTGCATAAATCATGCTTTGTAATTTATACTCTGTTGCTATAACAGGCAACCCCCGTTGCAGCCTAAACTTCTATATTTAAAAGTTGTCGGTGCACCACTCCAAGACCATCTTCAATCTATTTTCTTTACTTCTTCTCAGCTACCGAAGCTCTCTTAAAAAGATTACTAGACCTACTCTTCTTTTCATTGCGTTTATTTTTATCTTTAGTATTCTATCATAGTATACCCGTTTTTACAATATATCCATACACTCATAAGAAGAAATATCCTAGCTGTATCTAACTATTTAGATTTTCATGTTGCATAAATTTAAAGGTTTTAATAATTAATGGTAAGTTTTCTCGATTAGTCCATATAATGATATATTGATAAGGCACCCCATTTATAATCATAGGGTTCTTATACTGTACAACCAATGCTGCCTCCCTATCTTTAATTAATGTACCTTGATCTTCTGAAGGAATAATTTCTCTAGCAGGTTGACCATCTATTGTGAGTTTTCTAACCATAGGATTACTACCATATGGTTTATAAGCTTCATTAATCTGCTCTTGTATTGCTGAGTCTATATTATTACTATTACCTTCAAAACCAGCTACTTCAAAAAATCCACCAATGCCTTCATATTTATTATCATAACGCGGATTCTTATTCCAACTTGCAGGGTATTTAAAAATAACACCATAATCCTCACTTATAAAATTATCCAATCTTGCATTACTCATATTAGATATCATACCTTGATCTAAAAATTCACTTTCCCTTTTATCATGTTTACTTACTTTAGGACTTGAAGTTAACGTCTTTAAAGCAAGTAAACATAAACCTATTGTAGATATTCTGTCATATTCCATATTGCTACCTCATAAAAAATATATCTCTATAAATATGATATTTTTCTACACTACAATATGTTACCTAAAACTCCTATTTTATACTTTATTTTTTCTTGAAACTGAGGCAATCTGTTTCTGTATAAATATCTACTTCTTCAGCACCTCCCACTTGTATTTGATTAAGTGTACAGTGCTCATTTGCATGATATTCACAAGTATCCACACGACAGAGAATAGCGTCAATATCCCCTCTATTTTCTGTATATTGAGCAAGATTACTATATCCTAAACGATTTAAGAAAGTACCACAGCAAGTATCACATTTATCTTGTGCACCCTTTCCTCCAATATTTACAATATTTGCACAACAATCTTTTTGTTGATTATAAGAACAGTTTTCTACACTACAATTAATTCTTGGCATATTTCTAGTCCTCCTTGATGCTATTTAAAATATCTATCTAATAAACCCTTAAATACGCAGCCATGTCTTGCTTCATCTTTTGCCATTTCATGTACTGTATCATGAATAGCATCTAAATTTTGTTGTTTAGCAAGAGTAGCAAGTTCCTTTTTGCCTTGGCATGCACCATATTCTGCGTCAATTCTTGCTTTCAAATTAGCTTTAGTATCTGCTCGTACAACTTCTCCTAAAAGTTCTGCAAATTTAGAAGCATGATCTGCTTCTTCATATGCAATACGTTTATAAGCTTCAGCAATTTCTGGATATCCTTCTCTATCAGCTTGTCTACCCATAGCAATATACATACCAACTTCAGTACATTCACCCATAAAATCAGCTCTTAAATCTTCTAGAATTTTAGGATCCACCCCTTCTGCTACTGCAATTCTGTGTTCATCTGCCCATTGTAACTCACCTACTTGTTCTTTAAACTTTTCGCTAGATACATTACAAATTGGACATTTTTCTGGAGGTGTATCTCCTTCATAAACATAACCACACACTGTACATATATATTTTTTCATTAAATCATCCCTTTCTGATAAATATTTGCGTATGTATTTATTGTCCCTTTTTTTCTCCTTTTTATTCCCTTCCCCATTACAGTACACAAAAAAGAGACCCCAAAAAATAACTTTTCAGAAGTCTCTTCACTTATTCTCTCTTACTTTATAAAACCGCCTTGGAACATTGCTTCATATACTTTAGTCCCTTTATACATAATTTTTTCGCATCCTACAAACCATCCAAAATCTCCTTCAACACGGCACTTATATGTAAAGTTACCTTTCATAAAGAATTTTGGACCTCTATAAGGATATTCTTCTGTGCTTCTCTTTAATGCTTCTTTCAGAAAATCAATATCAAATTCATCACTTAGGGCCCTGCCTGTATAATTTAATCCCCATATAGGTTGATTATTTTCCCATACAGCTTCTTCTCCTACAAACTGCTCGCTTCCTAAATAAGTATCTATATATTTCAGACTTTCATTTTCATATAAAAATCATGTGAATCCGGCCTTGTTCCATTTACTTCATTTTGTGCTATTGCATAAGTATTTCTCTTGGCTTCACATAAAAATTTAGTTAATTCCTTTTTGCTTGTATTCATAATATAGCCCCCTTTATCTTATTAATTTTCTTCGAAAAGCTTATTCTATTTATTCTATTTTATCATTTCTAAAATAATACCCCTAGCTTTACTTTTTCTTTTACATATAGAATAATTCGCTTTATTTTTATAGAATTTGTTAAAGGATTTTAACATTTAATCTAGTACCTTTATTAATACATAAAAATAGGAGCTATTTTCATATTAAGAAGCTCCTATTTTATCCTTGTTTTTAATCCTCTTTTATTCTTTATAAAGATGTTCTCTTGTAAGTGGCAGATTATTATTAACTCCTTTTGTAAATAAAATCTGATGCAAGTCTACTACACCATTGTTAAAACTAGCTGCACAAGCACATAAATACATACGCCACATACGTATAAATCTTTCATCAAACATTTTCTTAACTTGATCAATATTCTGCTCAAAATTGTCATGCCAATTAAGCAATGTTCTAACATAATGCTGTCTTAAACTTTCAATATCTCTTACATGATATCCATAGTCTGCTGACAAATCTATGATTTCCCTCAGGCTAGGTATAACACCTCCTGGGAAAATATATTTCTTAATCCACGCATCTCCTGGATGTTCCCTCAATCCACTAATATAATGTAATAAAAATACCCCTTTTTCCTTCATAACTGCATCTACACTTTTGAAAAATTGTTCATAATTTTCCCTGCCTACATGTTCCAACATCCCTACACTCACAATGCGGTCAAATTTACGTTCCATATGTTTTAAATCTCTATAATCTATGAGCTGTACATCTAAATAGTCTTCTAGCTTTTCCTCTGCAATACGTTTTTTGAATTCTTTATATTGCTGCTCACTCAATGTAATACCTAAACCATGAATCCTATACTTCTTTGCTGCTTCAATTAATAAAAATCCCCATCCACAACCTATATCCAAAAGACTCATTCCTTGTTGTAAACTTAATTTCTTCAAAATATAACCTACCTTATTAATTTGAGCTTCTTCTAAAGAATTATCATCTTTTTTGAAATAAGCGCAAGAATAACTCAAAGTAGGATCTAACCATAACTTATAAAAATCATTACCTATATCATAATGAGAAGATACTTCTTTCTTTTGATTACTCTTAGTTCCTGATGTATATAAAATCTTCTTCATAGCATGTTTGTCCGTGATGAATTGACTTTGAAATTTAAAGATTTCATCTAATGCCATTACTAAATCGCCTTCTATCTCCATCTCCCCATTCATATAAGCTTCACCTAATGCTAACGATGTGCTTTTCATCAAATCCCTGTATGGTACTGGCTTATGGAAAACCACCTTAAACTTAGAAGGTAATTCACCTATATGAAACTCTTCTCCGGATTCAAACATTACATCAAAGGCTGTCCCATCAAATCTGTTTAAAAACTTCTTCATCAGTATTGCTTGTATACTCATCTATCTCACTCCTTTTATAGAAGTATCTCCTTATTTTCCTAAAGAATACGCAAACATTTACCAATTACTTGAAGTTTTTCTTTAAACTCTCTTCAAGTAGTACTTCATATATAGTTAAAGTCATACTTGAACACTTTACTTAACGTATTCTTCAAGTATCACTTTAATATTCCTTAACGTTTTACTTTAACTCATATTTTCTTAGATTAATTCATTTGCTTTTAAATAAGCATCTGCTTCTTTGTAAGCTCTTGTTAAATTACTTCCACCATAAACAGTTGTTTTCTTACCATTAATAACTCTTTCACACTTTCCAAAGTATACAATTTGTTCTCCATAATACTCATCCATAGAGGCTGTGAAATAGTAATCCTTTGCTTTTTCCTCTCCAAATTTAATGAATAAATCGCTATATATATCTTCTTCTAAATTACCTTCTTCCTCTGCCATCTTTACATGGAATTTATAAACGCAGTAGCAGAAGAATGCTACTTTATCCTTTTCTTCTAAATGATCAAAGATTAAATTATGTAAATATTTATTGCCTACATAATCTGAACACTTAATGCCTTTATTTCTTGCATAAGCAATAAGTCCTCTTACCGCTCTTTCGTCATCATCTAACTCACAATTTATAATTGCTTCCGCATCTCCCCTTGTAATGCCTTCTGGTAATACAAGCCCTATGCTCTTGGCATATTTCTTTTGTCTTTCTGCTACTGGTCCTAAATCTAACCTATTAGGTAATTTTTCTCTTTTTGATCTCATATAATTGTCCTCTTTTATATTTTTTATTTTTATTTTTAATTAACTAGTCCTAAAAAGGATTTGTACACATATACTTTATTTAGAATTAATTTTTTAGACTGACTTCATCTAAATAACTTTTATTGGAGGAGATGATTTTGAAAGAACAAGGTCTTATTACAAGTACTATCATTTTAACCCTTACATCCTTTTTTACACGTACTCTAAATATGATTTCCATCATCTTTTTATCCCATCTATTAGGTACAGAGGGTATGGGGCTTTATCATCTCATTATCACCGTATACATGATTGCCATTGTGTTTGCTTCATCTGGTCTAAGTTCCTCTGTTTCTAAATTAGTTGCTGAAGAACTGGGCCAAAAGCACCTACGTAACGCCGCTCATATTATGAAGATTGCTTTAACCTTTAGTGCTTTTCTAAGTTTACTAGTTGGTGTAAGCTTCTTCTTTTTTGCACCATTTATCGCCAAAAACTTTGTTCAAGATACTCGGGCCATTTTAAGCCTCCGCATTTTATCTATTAGTATCCCCTTTATTGCTTGTTCTTCTTGCTTTAAGGGATACTTTTATGCCACAAAAAAGCAAGTCTTCCAGCTAGTAGCGAAATGCTTGAACAAATCATTAAAGTAAGTCTTACCTTACTTATGCTTACCATAAAAGAAACTTCCAACCAAACTTACACTTATGGACTAATTGGTTTATGCCTTACTATTGGTGAAGTCGTTTCATGGAGCTATTTACTTTCATTATACATATTAAGCCGCAAACATACACCCTATACAACCGAACAACTTGCTTCATCTAAGAGCCTTTTTATAAATCTTATTAAGATTGCCCTGCCTATTGCAGCAATTTCTTATGTTTCTTGTATATTTGTCTCTACAGAGAATATTCTTATTCCTGCCGGACTCAAAAAATACGGTGCTTCATCAACTACTTCTTTAAGTCTATATGGTATGTTAAAAGGTATGGTTATTCCCATTCTTTTCTTCCCTTCCGCATTTCTTACAGCTTTCTGTACGACACTCATTCCAGAAATTGCACGGGCTAATATACTAAACCAAAAAGAACGTGTCCATTCTATTATTAACAAAGTACTTCAATTCACACTGATACTTAGTATTTTTGCTGCAAGTTTATTTATTAACTATGCAGATGAAATAGGCATTGTTTTATATCATAATAATCAAATAGGCAGTATGCTTCGCTGCCTTGCAATTATTGTACCATTTATGTATGTAGAAGTTGTTACTGATGCAATTTTAAAAGGTTTAGGCAAACAAGTAAGTTGCCTAAAATACAGTATTTTTGATACTTTATTTCGTATTACAACAATCTACTTTTTCATACCTATTAAAGGAATTTTTGCTTTTTTAGGTATTATGATTATCAGCAATATCACCACATCATCCTTAACTTCAATAAATTACGAGATACTACCAAACTTAAATTGCAGTTTACCAACTGGGTCCTAAATCCACTTGTTGCTTCACTATCTGGGACTACCTTCTCTAAACTTATATTAAATTTACTCTTTCATTATAATATTGCAACCAGCTTTAGACTCATATTAGGTGTTGGCCTAAGTATTTTTATTTGCTTCTTTATCTTATCTATTATAATGGAATATAAATTTCATCGCATTAACACTTGGCTTCGTGCCTAATGCATAAAAAAAAAAGGCTATCATTAAGTTATTAACTCATACTTTATGATAGCTCTATTTTTATTTCTGTTAATTATAATGGCTTATTATAAATTCTAATGTATCTAAGAATTCATCTACTTCTTCTTCCGTATTATACAAACCAAAACTAGCCCTAATCATACCTGGATGCTGTAATTCTGAATGTTTTAAATAATAATATCTTTCCTCTTCGGAAATCCCCATTAAACGCATGACATAAGGCTGGGCACAGAAACATCCTGTTCTTACTGCGATACCCCTTATTTCTTGCAGTAACCGTCCTACTTCTTTATTATAAATACCTTCTGCATTAAAAGTTACTACCCCTACTCTATTTTCCTCTTTAGGATCACCATATAACTTAATTTGTTTTATATCCCTTAGGCCTTTTATAAGACGCCTTCTCAGAGCATCTTCATGATCTGCAACCTTATCTAAGCCTATAGATTTCAATACTGTCATAGCTGCCACAATAGCCATGCACCCTAAAAAATTTGGTGAACCAGCTTCTTCTGCTTCCCATGAATCTTTATAATACACATCATAGTCAAATACAGCTTTCACTGATCCTCCCCCTTGTAGAAATGGCTTTTTACCTTGTAAAAGTTCTTTTTTTATAATCACTACCCCACTGCCAAAAGGTGCATACATTTTATGTCCTGAAAATACTAAGCCATCTATATCTTCTTCTTCTGTCTGTCCCTTTAAACAAACTACTCTATGGGCCACAACTTGGGCTCCATCCACAATGAGTTTAGCTCCATACTTATGTGCAATCTTAGCAATTTGATGAATATCTGTAATATATCCTGTCACATTACTCGCTGCTGTTATTGATACATATTTAATTGTTCCAATAGCTCTTTCAAGCATATATTCTAATTGTTCTAAGTTAATTTTCCCTTGTTTATTGACATCTATATAAAATACATCCCCAACGTTTCGCCATGGTAAATCATTTGCATGATGCTCCATTCTAGACGTTAAAATTTTATAATTATTTCGATCGCATAACGTACCTGCTAATAAATTAATCCCCTCCGTAGTATTTTTCACATAAATCACTTCATACTTATCTAATTGTGAGACACCAAAAAAGCTTAGTATTTCTTCTTTTGAAAGTTCATAAGCCTTAGTGCAATATTCTGATTTATGCCCACCTCTTCCTACTGAACCATACATAAGTATATTTTCAGCTATAAATTTGTCCACTTCCTTTAAAGGCGGCGTAGTAGCACCGTTGTCAAAATTTATAGGAATAACTTGCCTCCCATCTGCAAGTTCTATGGGTACTTCTATGCCATTAAATAATTCACGATAAATTATTTTTTGTGCCATTATATATCCTCCTCCTAAAAGATATATATTCACGTTTTTATTTTTTATGTTTTTGAGCATTTTGTCCTTACTTTTAACTTCAAAAAATATTTTAGTAGTTACTTTTTACTATTTTTTTAATAATTTATTTTTTATTTTAATATTGTACATTATTATTATTTTTTATATCTTTTTTTATTGACTTTTAATCTGTTATATCCGATAATTAGTTTGAAAGAAATTTAACACTTCTTGTCGTATTAACTAAGTTGTTTATTTTATAATAATTTATCTTAAATCTAATTATTTTTAAGGAGGATTTACTCATGGCAACAAAAGCAAGATTCCCTAGAACTGAAATCGGGGCAAATAACCCAATTTTTTAACTCAATTCGTGCAACAATCGAAACAGCATTCTATGGTAACAACGTAGTTCCTGTAAACTCTTTGAAAGAAGCTTATAAATTAGCAACAGAAGCTCCTGGTACTATTATCACAGACATGCCAGTATATAAACCTGAATTATTAGGTCTTGATGAAGATTCTAAAGTTCTTCTTTTCAATGATGGAGCTGTAACTGGCCGTACAGCAGCTGCTCGTAGAATCATTGGCGAAACTGGTGTAGATGTAAACGAATATAGACTTAAAATTAGTGAAGCTGTATTCCAAGGTAGAACTAAAAAAATGTGCCATGCACAAGCTATCGTAGGTCTTGATAAAGATTTCACAGTAAAAGCTCACCTTTGTACACCTGCTACATATGCTAACAATATGTATTCTTGGTTACTTAACTTCCAAGTTATCAATGAAGAAGTAGCTAAAATGTACAATGACTCTAAAGTATACGATGGTGAAGGAGACCTTTACATCTACTCTGATCCAGACTGGTCACATCCAGATCATCCACTTGGACTTTGTGTATTTGATACAGCTCACAACTGTGCTTGTATCCTTGGTCTTAGATACTTCGGAGAACACAAAAAAGGTACTCTTACTCTTGCTTGGGCTATGGCTAACCGTCACGGATATGCTTCTTGCCACGGTGGACAAAAACGTTACAACTTACCAGGTGGAAAAAGCTTCGTAGCTGGTGTATTTGGACTTTCAGGTTCTGGTAAATCAACACTTACACATGCTCGTCACGATGGAAAATATGATATCACAGTTCTTCACGATGATGCTTTCGTTATTTCTGGAGAAGACGGTTCTTCAATCGCTCTTGAACCAGCATACTTCGATAAAACAGCTGATTACCCACTTACATGTGAAGATAACAAATACCTTGTATCTCTTCAAAACTGTGCAGCTACAATTGATGAAGATGGTAAAATTGTTCCAGTTACAGAAGATATTCGTAACGGTAACGGTCGTGCAGTAAAATCTATCCTTTGGTCACCAAACCGTGTTAACAAATTTGACGAACCAATCAATGCAATCTTCTGGATTATGAAAGACCCTACACTTCCACCAATCGTAAGACTTAGTGGTGCTGAACTTGCTTCAGTTATGGGTGCAACACTTGCTACAAAACGTTCAAGTGCAGAAAGACTTGCTCCTGGTGTAGACCCTAATGCTTTAGTAGTAGAACCATACGCTAACCCATTCAGAACATACCCACTTGCAAACGACTACATTGCATTCAAAAAATTAGTAGCAGACAAAAATGTAGATTGCTACATCATCAACACAGGTGAATTCATGGGCAAAAAAGTAACAAAAGAAATTACTCTTGGTGTTCTTGAAGCTGTTGTTGAAGGTAAAACAGAATTCAAACAATGGGGACCATTCAGCGATATTGAAATCATGGAAATCGAAGGATTCGTTCCAGACTTCGCGGATAGCAATTACGTTGATCAATTACAAAAACGTATGCAAGAACGTGTTGACTTCGTAGCTTCTCGTGAAACAGCTAAAGGTGGTTTCGATAAACTTCCAGCTGATGCATTAGAAGCATTACAAAAAGTAGTAGAAGAATCAAAACGCGCTTAATAATAAATCGTATATAAACAAAGTAACCAAATCGTCGAAAAAAGGACGTAGGGGCGAATCCCTACGTCCTTTTTTCGCATACATCTATAAAAAACAGGCTACATAAAATGCAACCTGTTTTTTCCTTTTATTAAAATGTAACGTCTTCTCCATAGTAGCAGCATGTAAGTACTTTTTTCATAGTAGCTACATCGATTGTACGTGGGTTAGAACCTGTACATGGATCGAGTACTGCTTGCTCTGAAATGAAGTCTGCTGTTTCTTTGAATTTTTCTTCTGTTACACCATATTCTTTATAACTGTTAGGAATATTTAATTTTGTATTTAATGCTTTGATTGCATCAACTAATGAATTGATAAGTTGAGCATCTGTTCTACCTTGAAGCCCCATAATTCTTGCAATATCTGCAAAACGTTCTGGACATTCTTTAGCATTATACTCTATGACATATGGTAACATAATTGCGTTACAGCAACCATGTGGAATTTCATATTGTGCACCAATTTTATGTGCAAGACTATGTACAATACCTAATAATGCATTAGAGAATGCCATACCTGCGATACATTGAGCATAGTGCATTTTACCTCTAGCTTCTTCATCATCATTGTAAGAAGCTACGATGCAATCATAGATATCTGTAATTGCTTTAAGTGCTAAACCATCTGAGAATGGTGAACGAGCTGTAGCTACATATGCTTCAATAGCATGTGTTAAAGCATCCATACCTGTATGTGCTGTTAATTTTTTAGGCATAGTACGTGGAATGTTAGTGTCCAAAATAGCAATATCTGGTGTAATTTCAAAGTCAGCTAATGGATATTTAACATGATTACTATAGTTAGTAATAACTGAGAATGATGTTACTTCTGTAGCTGTACCACTTGTAGATGGAATTGCTACGAAGATAGCTTTATCTCTAAGTTTAGGAAGTCCAAATGGTACTGTTGCTTGTTCGAAAGTCATTTCTGGATGTTCATAGAAAATCCACATAGCTTTTGCAGCATCGATTGGAGAACCTCCACCAATTGCAACGATTACATCTGGTTCGAATTCTTGCATAGCTTTTGCTCCGCGGAAAACTGTTTCTACAGAAGGGTCTGGCTCTACACCTTCAAATAAAAGTACTTCGAGTCCAGTTTCTTTAAGAACATCTTCTACTCTTTGAAGAAATCCTCCTCTTTTCATTGAACTACCACCTGTTACTACTATTGCCTTCTTATGACCTTTAAGATTTGAAAGTTCTGATATTGCATCAGGTCCAAAGTAAAGATCTCTAGGAAGTGTAAATCTTGCCATTATCTATTCCCCCTTAGTATATAAATATATATGCACCAAACATTATTATGTTGACGTCTCATTAGTATTCTAACATTTAATTAAAAGTTATTCAATTAATTTTCAGAATAAAATTTTTATTAAAAATTATTATTTTTTACTATATAAATCCAAAAAAGGATATTCACTTGAATATCCTTTTTCATTATTTTTTACTATTTCCTTTATTTATAATGCTAATTTTCTCATCTATTATCTTTTCAGCTAAACGTTTATAATAATTTGCTTTTTGTGTCAGTAAGATTGCCATTAACATATCTTGAGTAATCTCATCTTCGATTTTGCCTTCTTCTTGTGAAAGTATTCTAATCTCTTCTTTTAAATCACTGTGAATAGTATTTACTTGATTTTCAAAAGCATCTAGACCTATTATCTTCATTTTTAAATATATTTTATAAATTTTATTTAACTTTTTTGAATCTACTTCTCCATCTTTTATAATAGTTCCAAATATCTCTTTAATATCTGCTATTGTTAAGATTTGTTTCATTTCATATAACAGAATCATAAGGATAATATGTTCTTTAGTATACTTTTTCTTTTTAGCAGGCATCAATAATTTATCTTTGGCATAATTATTAATCATTGTCTTAGTCAGTAATTTATCATTTTCATTACGCTTTGTATGAGCTAGTTTTTCTTCAAAAAGTGTAATCACCTGATCCATATATAAATCGATATTAGGAATACTTTCTAATTCTATCAACTCATTTAACTTAAGTGATTCAATCATTTCGTCTATTAATTGTATTTCCATCTATATCTTCCTCCCACTTTATAGTTTTTATAATACACATCACCATTTTAAAAATCAAGTTAAATTATTCCTTTTACTATATTGATTTCTACCCTTGATTTATGATATATTTTATATATAATATTAAATAGTATTAAAAACTACTTATAACAGTATAGGAGATGATTTAATGAAGCAATATATCCGAGAACCTATTAATGCTTTCACACATCTTTTTGGTGCTCTACTTTCACTAATTGGCACATTATTTATTCTTAACTTTAGCCATGTTGCGCACTCACTTACAACGACTGCAACTGTTTGTGTCATTATTTTTGGATTCAGTCTTATTTCATTATATACAACAAGTGGTATTTACCATTTAGTTCAAGCTAAAGATTCTGTTATTTTAAGACTTAAGAAGCTTGATCATTCTATGATTTTCATTTTAATTGCAGGTTCATATACACCATTTGCCTTACTTTCTTTAACAGGTGTTTGGAAATGGTTCATTATTATTACTGTATGGGCATTAGCCTTAATAGGCATTACCACTAAAATGCTTTGGATCGATATGCCCAGATGGCTCTCCACAGCTTTTTATATTGCTATGGGATGGCTTGCACTCTTTGCACTTAATCCACTTTATCATGCACTTTCATTAGCTGGATTTGTACTACTTATACTAGGCGGCCTCATGTATACTATTGGCGGGATTATTTATGGTTTAAAGAAACCTAATATCTCAGAAAAATTTGGTTTCCATGAACTTTTTCATATATTTGTTATGTTAGGTAGTCTTTGTCACTACTTAGTTGTTTTATATTATGTGCTATAATTTAGTAATAATATTCTTATACAAAAAAGAAGTCAGCTTCCTTTACAATGTCATTAAGTTAAGACATTGTTTCTGAGATTTCCTTAAATAACCAAGTACTTATTATAAGTACTTGGTTATTTTTTGCTTGAAAAAGCTTGACAAAGTATTAAAAGTTTACGGCGAAGCTCTCGTTGAGAAGGTATTGTGATAGCAACTTTTTGATTATGTCATCAAAATCAATTTAATTATTTTTAAAATTGCTCAAAAAACTACCCATTTATCATGAGTAGTTTTTATATTTACCTATTTTTTAATAACGTTAGCAGCTTGTGGTCCTCTGTTTCCTTCAACGATATCAAATTCAACTTCTTGACCTTCTTCTAATGTTTTGTATCCTTCTGATTGAATAGCTGAGAAATGTACGAATACGTCATCTCCACCTTCTCTTTCGATGAATCCAAAACCTTTTTCTGCGTTAAACCATTTTACTTTACCTGTCATGTTAACTAGGCCTCCTTAAAAAATACATAATTGCTAAAACACTGTTACCCAAAACGTTCTTCGGTCTTGCTGTTTTAATAAGACAAGAGGCCTACCTATCGTTTCCGTTTCAATATTTTAACTTACTATGTAATATTATCATAAATGTATAGAAAAATCAAGCGATTTCAATCATTATTGGATATTTTATCAAATTTATTATAAGTTTTTATTTATTTAATATACTTTTTTGCACTAATATCTCTAATAATATGGACATTTATACCTATCCCATATTTATACATTTTACTTAAATTATGCATATTCCTATATTTCTATATTCCTATATTTCTATATTCCTATTATGCCTGTACGTCTCCTGAAAATTCCTATATACTTAAAGTATTAAGGAGGTATTTTTTATAATGAATCAAGTTGATAAAGTTTATTTAGACATGTGTAAAGATATATTAGAAAATGGTACTTTTAAAGAAGACCGTACAGGTGTGGGAACTTATAGTACTTTCGGCAGACAACTTCGCTTTGATCTTTCTCAGGGCTTTCCGCTTCTTACAACAAAACGTGTACCATTCCGCTTAATCGCTTCAGAACTTTTATGGTTCTTAAAAGGTGATACAAAGCTTCGTTATTTACTTCAAAACAATAATCATATTTGGGATGAATGGGGATTCAAAAAATGGATTGAATCTGACGATTACAAAGGTCCTGATATGACCAACTTTGGAATCCGCTGTACAACAGACCCTGAATTTAACAAAGTTTACGAAGAACAACTTCATATTTATCAAGAAAAAGTCCTTACTGACGAAGAATTTTCTAATAATTATGGTGACCTTGGTAATGTATACGGTAAACAATGGCGTAATTGGGAAGGCGGCAATGGCAAAGTTTATGATCAAATTAAATGGGTTATTAATGAAATCAAGACAAATCCTACTTCTAGAAGACTCCTTGTAAATGCTTGGGATGTAGCTTCTGTATATGAAGGGCTTATGGAACTTCCACCTTGTCACTTCTGCTTCCAATTCTACGTTTTAAATAACAAATTAAGCTGTATGTTCAATATGCGTTCTAACGATGTATTCTTAGGTTTACCTTTTAATATTGCATCTTATGCATTACTTACTCACCTCATTGCTCATGAATGTGGGCTTGAAGTAGGAGATCTCGTTTATACTGGTGCAGATGTACATCTTTACGCAAATCATATTGAGCAAATCAAAGAGCAGCTTACAAGAGAACCTCGTCCACTTCCAACTCTTAAATTAAATACTACTAAAACAAGTGTATTTGATTTTGATATGGAAGATTTAGAACTTATCGGATATGATCCTCATCCTGCTATTAAAGCACCTGTAGCAGTTTAATATACTATAAAAGAAAGGGTTTAATATGATTAATATAATTGTAGCAACAAGCAAAAATAATCAAATCGGCATTAACAACCAGCTCCCTTGGCATATTTCAGAAGACCTTAAATACTTTAGAACAATTACAAGCGGTAAAACTGTTCTTATGGGACGTAAAACTTTTGAGAGTATCGGCAGACCTCTTCCAAACCGCAAAAATATTGTTTTAACTAGAGATTCTAACTTTGCACCTGAAGGTGTATCTGTAGTTCATAGCTTAGATGAAGCTTTAGAAATTTGTAAAACTGAAGAAGAAATCTTTATTATAGGTGGCGGCGAAATCTATAGTCTCTTCCTTCCTTATGCAGATTATCTCTATATTACTTTAGTTGATAAAGTCATAAATGGTGATACAGATTTTCCGGTATATGAAGATCAATTTGAAATGATTCAAAGTAAGCTAGGTGAAACCCTTACAGAAGATGGGAATAGCTTCGCCTTTACTCTTTGGAAAAGAAAATAAAGTAATTAATCGGAGGCATAATCGTGACGTCTTATATATTACCTAAAGAAATGGAAGATTATATTAATCAAAATATTGATACACTTATTGATTTACTTGTGACACTGTGTAAAATTCCAGCACCTTCTCTTCACGAAGAACATCGTGCTAAGTTTTGTAAAGAATACCTTGAAAGTTTCGACGCACAAAAAGTGCATATAGATGAAGCGCTTAATGTTGTCTATCCGATAGGATGTAGTGAACATGATGAAATCGTTATCTTTATGGCACATACAGATACTGTATTTCCAGATACATCACCAATGCCCGTTACAATTAAAGATAATAAGATTTATTCACCAGGTGTAGGAGATGATACTGCAACTTAGCCATTTTATTATTAATGGCCAAATATGTGACTTTATCAAAGCTTAAACCTAATTGTGGTATCTTATTTGTAGCCAATTCAGGTGAAGAAGGACTTGGAAATCTCAAAGGCTGCAAACAGCTTATTAAGGATTATGGCAAGCGCATACGTGAAGTCATTTCTTTTGATTGTACTTATAATACACTTTGTCAAAAAGCTGTAGGGTCTTCACGTTATAAAATCACAATTCGTACAGAAGGTGGTCATAGCTTCCAAGACTTCGGTAATCGTAATGCTATTTATTATCTCTCCTCATTAATTACTAAACTTTATGATATAGCCATTCCTAAAGTTGGTGAAAGTCAAACGACTTATAATGTAGGTGTTATTGAAGGCGGTACTTCTGTCAATACAATTGCACAAAATGCTTCAGTACTCTATGAATATCGTTCAGATACTCATGAATGTCTTAAGATTATGAAAAATAATTTTACTACAGTTATCAATAACTATCGCGCAAAAGGATTAGACATTGAAATTGAAGAATTAGGTACAAGACCTTGTATGCAGCATACTAATATTGCATTACAGTCCGCACTTACAAAAAAATGTGAAGCACTTCTTACATACTATACTGGCCACAAACCTCAACTAGTATCAGCTTCTACAGATTGTAATATCCCATTTTCATTGGGCATTCCAACAGTATGCTTTGGTCTCTATGAAGGTGCTGGTGCCCATACTAGAGATGAATGGATAGATATTTCAAGCCTTACAACAGGCTTTCATTTAGCTGCTGGCCTTATCTTACAATATTTTGACCCTAATCTTTAAATCATATAAATAAAGAGATGCCTACAATACATTTGTAAGTATCTCTTATTTTATTTCTATAAAATTTTTTAATTTAACCCACTTATCATAGCCCCAGTGAAGTATCACATCTTTTGACCCCTTAAATACTGTGCTAGATGCATCATATGTAATCGTTACTTCTTCTCCTGTAATAGGTTCTGATGGAGAGACTGTTACGTTTTCTCTTCTTGGATAATCATTTAACCATGTTGAATTACCATCTATGCCACTTATCCCCATATCCACGCACAAAAAATCCAGGTTACACCCACGTGCAACCCGGACTACTTTACTGCTCTTTTTTTCTTCTTGGTTTGAAGTTTCTACGTCTATCGCCACCACGCTCTTGACGTCCACCTCTATGACCACCATCTCTTTTGTTAGCCACTTCGATGTTTACTTTTCTACCTTTTAATGTTTCACCAATAAGGCTTGTCATTACATTTTCTAAATGATTTTTTGGTATTTCGAAGAATGAGAATTTCTCAAGCATATCTACACGACCAATTTCTTTTCCTTTGATTTCACAGTTTAATACAATGAATTTAACTAAGTCTGAAACTTGTAAGTTATCTTTTTTACCAAGGTTGATGAAAAGACGAACCATATTACCATCAAATTTAGATGGGGCAATTCCTGAACGAGCTGATAAATCTTCTACAGAAAACTCTGCAGATGCCCCCATTACAAGTTTATCCATAGTCATTTTAAGGAAAGCTGCTGCTACTTCAAGAGAAGTGGCATAGTTTTCTTCTGTAATGTCTCCCACTTCATCTAAAAGTGTTTCAACATATGCTGTATATTTAGAAAGTCCGCCTTCAGTAAGTACTGCTTTAACTTCATCCATAATACCTGTAAGTTTGTTTTCTTGGATATCTTCAATTGAAGGTGCTTTAATAAGTTTAATTTTTGATTTTGTATAACGTTGAATGTCTCTTAATTTAACAAGTTCTTTACCTGCTGCAAATGTATAAGATACACCTTGACGTTTTGCACGACCTGTTCTACCGATGCGGTGAACATAATATTCTTCATCACTTGGTACATCGTAATTGAATACTGCATCTACGTCATCTACATCAATACCACGCGCTGCTACGTCTGTTGCAATAAGAATATCGATAAGACCATTTCTAAAACGAGACATAACATTATCTCTTTGAAGTTGTTTCATATCTCCGTGAAGTGATTCTGCACTATATCCTCTAGCTTGAAGATCTCTACAAAGATCATCTACACGACGTTTTGTGTTACAGAATACTACTGAAAGTTTAAAGTTATTTGCATCGATTAAACGAGATAATACTTCTACTTTATTAGCATCTCTAACTTCTAAATAATATTGTTCAATAGTTGGTACTGTAAGTTCTTTGTGAACTACATTTACTTTCACTGGATCATTTTGATATTTGTTAGCAATATCCAAAATTGCTTTTGCAAGTGTTGCTGAGAATAATACGAATTGACGTTCTTCTGGTACGCTTTCTAAGATAATATCAATATCTTCACGGAATCCCATGTTAAGCATTTCATCAGCTTCATCTAAGATGAGCATATTTAAATCATCAAGTCTAAGTGTTTTTCTTCTGATATGGTCCATTACCCTACCAGGTGTTCCGATAATTACTTGTGGTCTTTTTCTAAGTGCAGAAATTTGACGTTCAATTTGTTGTCCACCATAAATTGGAAGAACTCTTACACCTTTTTTATATTTTGATAAAGCTGTTAATTCTTCAGCTACTTGAATAACTAATTCACGTGTTGGACAAAGGATTAATACTTGTACACTGTCATCACTTGTATCCACTGATTCGATTGCTGGAATACCAAATGCACATGTTTTACCTGTTCCTGTTGGTGCTTGTGCAATAATATCTTTTCCTTCTAAAATAACAGGGATTGCTTTTGCTTGAATAGGAGTTGTCTCCTCAAATCCCATATCTCCAGCCGCTCTAATGATTTCTTCTGATACTTCTAGTTGGTTAAATAATATAGTTTCTATGACCATTACCTCTACAATCTATCTATAATTTTATATTAAGCTCAATGGCTACTATCTTGTTCACTAATAAATTAAAATGATTAGTGCCATATTTCTAAGAGTAAAAATTTGATACTTTTACTCAAAAAAAGACGAATTTGCTTACATACTACCTTGAATAATACTACATATTTGGAAAAACCTCAAGGAGTAAAATGTTCCATGACTATCAAAACAACCTTCACATCTAAAAAAATATCTTCCTTATTGTAAAGTATATAATTAATGATATATTTTTGAATCAATTATATATTCGAAGTTTACTTTTCATTATTTTTGTATTATACTGAATTTATTATTAATATTGCTAGGGGTGCCTATTGGCTGAGAGGATTTTTCCAACTCGTTGAACCTGATATGGTTAATACCATCGTAGGGAAGCAAGTCGATCATAACCAATATCTGTCTAATATTGGTCTCCTTAAAACCAAAACTTTTACCTCTAAATAATTTATTTAGAGGTTTTTTTATACCTACAATGCACCTCTTCCATTTATCAAGTTAGTTTTAGATTTGAATAAAATAGGAGGCATTAAACATGAATTACACAACACAAATGGATGCTGCCAAAAAAGGCATTATTACAAAGGAAATGCAAACTGTCGCACAAAAGGAAAATGTAAATGTAGAACTTATTATGCAAAAGATAGCAGAAGGTAAAATCGCTATTCCTGCTAATAAAAACCATACTTTTTTATCTGCTGAAGGTATTGGAGAAGGGCTTAAGACTAAAATCAATGTTAATCTCGGTATTTCAAGAGACTGTGCAAACATTGATGAAGAATTTAAAAAAGTAACTATGGCTATTAAAATGGGGGCTGAAGCTATTATGGACCTTTCAAACTATGGTCATACAGAAGTATTTAGGAAAAAGTTACTTGAAACCTCTCCTACTATGATTGGTACAGTTCCAATGTATGATGCACTTGGGTTCTTACAAAAAGAAGTAGCTGATATTACAATTGATGAATTCTTCAAGGTTGTTGAAAAACATGCTCAAGATGGCGTAGACTTTATGACCATTCATGCTGGCCTTAATCGTGAAACTGTAGAAACATTTAAACGTAATAAGCGTCTCACAAATATCGTTTCTCGTGGCGGTTCTCTCCTCTTTGCTTGGATGGAAGCAAATCATGCCGAAAACCCATTTTATGAATACTATGACAGGCTTCTTGATATTTGTGAAAAATATGATGTAACTTTAAGTCTCGGAGATGCTTGTAGACCTGGTTCTAATGCAGATGCTACTGATGCTACACAAATCAAAGAACTCATTACACTTGGTGAACTTACTAAACGTGCTTGGGAAAGAAATGTGCAAGTTATGATTGAAGGCCCAGGACATATGATTCTTAATGAAATCGAAGCTAACGTTTTACTTGAGAAAAAACTTTGTCATGGTGCACCATTTTATGTTTTAGGACCACTTGTAACAGATATCGCTCCAGGCTATGATCATATTACAAGTGCTATCGGTGGTGCTATTGCTGCTGCTGCTGGTGTAGATTTCTTATGTTATGTAACACCTGCCGAACATCTTCGCCTTCCTAATTTAGAAGATATGAAAGAAGGTATTATAGCAGCTAAAATCGCTGCTCATGCTGGAGATTTAGCTAAAAATGTGCCTGGTGCAAGAGATTGGGATAATAAAATGAGTAAAGCTCGTGCTGATCTTGATTGGGAGGCAATGTTTGAAGCCTCTCTTGATCCAGAAAAGGCTCGCCGCTATAGAGAAGAATCTAAACCAGAACATCATGATACTTGTACAATGTGTGGTAAAATGTGTGCCGTACGTAATATGAATAAAGTACTTGCTGGTGAAAAAGTAGATATTTATGAATAAATTTCCATTTTAAATAACATATTTTAAAATATCTCTGTAAAAAAAATTTAATATTTTATATATAATATATTTTACAGGGGACATCATGACTGAGGGACATGAATTACAACAAATTAATAAAGCTTATCTCACAATATCTACCATTATATCTTTATGTTTATGTGCAGGTTTTCTTAAAGAATCGACATTAGGTTTTAATTCATCTTTGAAAACAGGTATGATCTTAGGAAGTATATTCATACTTATTTTATCTGTACACATTACTTATTTCAAAAACAAACAAAATAAATCTTTTAAATGGATTGCTACTATTAGCTTTTTAAGTATTTATGCAATTTCTTTATTAAATGCTAAAAGCAGATGACTTAAAACAAAAATCTAAAGAAGTATTTGGTATTACTGAACTTATTAACAATATTTCAGAGCAAACTAACTTATTATCACTTAATGCTGCTATCGAAAGTGCATGTGCTGGAGAAGCTGGTAAGGGTTTCTCTGTAGTAGCCGATGAAATTTCTTCAGTAAGTACACAAACAAGTTCAAATCCAGAAGAGGCAAACTTAATTGCTACAAACAACTTTGAAAACGCTCAAATGGCTCAAGGCTATGTTCAAGAATTAGTAGCTATTTCTAATGAACTAAAAAAAATATATAAACAACTTCAGATATAAAAGAAGCTGTTGTAAAAATATTATTTTTCAACAGCTTCTTTATTTATTATACAGTTTAAAACTATACATATTTCAACTACTCTACTTACTTTTCTAATATATATTCTTTGTGAATCTTCCAAGTTTCATCTTCCCACCTATAAATGCATATATTATCAAACATGCACTTATAATTACATGGATACGTCATTACATAGTCCCATATTGTTTCATAAACAGACTCAAGCTTCTTTGAAGTAACTGTCACATGAAAAACTTTATTTTTCCCATCTTTTTCATCAAAACGAATATATGATATTGGCTCCATCACATCAATTAACCGATCATGCATCTCCTTCCCTTCTCTAGACATTTTCACATCCAATTCACCTTCTCATATTAATCAAATTTTATATTATCTCATCTCCATCCTCCACCTACCATTATACCCCTTCCCCCATCCAAAAAGGCCCCACCTTCTTTTTACGCCCAAAATATAATTTTATCTAACCTTCGACCGAAGGGAGGGTTAAGGAAAATTAGTTGGTGCACTTATCCCCATTTCCACAAAGTAAAAAGGCCCCCGCACTCGCGGAAGCCTATCCTTTATTCACTTTATTGTAATTTTTGTTCTAACCCTTCCCAGTCTTTAAGGAATCTTTCAATTCCGTTATCTGTAAGAGGGTGTTTTGTCATTTGAACAATTACTTTATATGGTACAGTTGCGATATGTGCTCCTGCTTTCGCTGCATCGATTACATGAAGTGGACTACGTACGCTTGCTGCAATGATTTCTGTTTTAATATCATGCATTTTGAAGATGTCTGCAATTTCTTTTACTAAATGCATACCTTCCATGCCAATGTCATCAAGACGTCCAATGAATGGACTTACATATGTTGCACCAGCTCTTGCTGCAAGTAATGCTTGACCTGCTGAGAAGATTAAAGTAACATTTGTACGAATGCCTTTTGCTGTAAGTTGTTTAGTTGCTTTTAACCCTTCTTCTGTCATAGGTAATTTAATAACAATATTTTTATGAATTTTAGCAAGTTCAATAGCTTCCTCTACCATTTTAGGTGCTTCTAGAGAAATAACTTCTGCACTGATAGGTCCATCTACAATTTCTGTAATTTCTTTAATCACTGATTTAAACTCAAGTCCTTCACGTGCAATAAGTGATGGATTAGTTGTTACTCCACAAATTACTCCTAAATCGTTTGCTTTACGAATTTCGTCTGTATTAGCTGTATCTACAAATAATTTCATTACTCTCTTCCTCCTAAAAAAATATATGTAAAGTCGTCTTTTTGTTATGTTGTCATGTTGTACGTACAACCTCATTATACTATTTTCTGAATTTTTTTCAATAGTTTAATTTTAATAATTAATTTTTTCTTATTTTGTAGAGTATATTCATAAATATTATTTGTTTTTAGCTAAAACTTCTAAATTAACGATGTTGCTCAATATAAAATTGAAACTGATCTGAACGATAAATTGCTTCAAAGTATTCTATAGTCACTTCCATTCCCTTATATTCACCATATACTTGTCCTTTAAAGAGCATAACTGGTGCCCCTTCTTTTACTTTGAGCTGTAATGCCACTTCTTCACTCGCTAATATAGCTTCTACAGTTCTTATGGCTCTTGTAATCACAATACCATAATCTTTCTCTAGTACTTTATATAAAGACTCCTTATTAAAATCTACATCTTCAATACCTGGTACTAATGCATATGGTATATGGCTTTTATTTTTATTAATTGGCACATCATCTCCATAAATAACACGTTCCATATAAAATGTGTCTTCTTCTGGGCTAATGTCTAACATTTTAGCTACTCTTTTAGAAGGTTTTTCAATCTGCTCTTGAAGAACATATGGCTTAGGTTCTAATCCATATCGTCTAATATCCTCACTACAGCCTGATAGCTTAATTAACCCCTGTTCAAACCCCCTTCCTTTTACAAAAGTTCCTTTTCCTTGTCTCTTATATAGATAACCTTCATTAACTAGTTCATCAATTGCTTTTCTTACAGTTGTACGACTCAAGTTATATGTCTGCATTAATTTTGGTTCAGATGGAATACATTCGTCTACATTAATTTCTTCATTTTCAATCATATCAATAATGATATTCTTAAGTTGATAATACATAGGTCCTAAATTACTTTTCATCTGCATATGTCATCGTCCCTTATCTATCTTTTTGTTTATTTCTTTTTTCTATTATAGCATACTTATACCTTTGTTATTTTCTTTAATTCTTTCGGCCATTTGTTCAGCAATATTTGAAACATTTACTGTATGTTCCATAGATGTTTCTACTGTACCTGAAATCTCACCAATTTCTATATCCACATGATTCATAGCATGTTGTAAGTTTTCAGTTTGCTTTTTAAATGCATTCATTAACTCCCTAATTGATTTGGCATCCTCGTTATACTCATTTCCAAGTTGTACGAGTTTATCATTATCTGTCATTTTTTAGCTTGAACAAAAGAATTATTAGTTTCTTCCATAGAGTCATATGTTTCTTGCATTGTTAATGAAACCTGTGTAATCTAATCTACAGATTGTTCCATATCACCTGAATCAACTTCGATTTTTTTAGTTAAATCTCCATCACTATAGATAACATCTATAAGTTTTTGATTAACAAGGAACATATTTTTACCTATATGTCTTGCAAGTGCAATATTGATTACGATAATAAGTATTAAACATAATATTCCTATTGTTAATAATTTAAACATTAATGCATTTACTTGTTTTTTGAATTTTAAAAACTTCACAGTCTACAGCCATAAGTCCAACTACTTGATTGCTACTATTATAAATAGGTGCATAAGCTGTATAGAATGTCCCACATTCATCATATAACGGCTCTGCTGTTACAGTTGCTGTTCCTTGATATGCTTCTAACATTTCAGGTTCTAAATCATATGGATTTCCAATTTTACAAGCGTCGCCGACGGGATCAGCTGCTATTTCCGCTAAAGGTATTACATTTTTCTTTGTGGCTGTCTCTAAGTAACCAGATACAATTGTATATGCCACCCCACTTAATAGTATACAAACTACTAGTTCAATTAAGATTCCATTTAAAGCTATAGTAAACTCAATACTTCTAATTTTTAGTCTTAATACGCTTTGATGTTTTTGTCTCTTCCATGCATTACTACTCCTCTAAATTTTATTATCTCAACTATTATTTGATATTCCTAAATACTCCTCTTCTCTCTCATCTCTAGGTTACATCCAATATCACTTATACTTTAATATATTTTTACATTTGTTATCATAATTCCTTAATTTCTTTTAGTTTATTAACTAATTAAATCAAATAATTATTCTATATATAAAAATAACCTTTAAGAGCATCAGCTCCTAAAGGTTATTTTTATGACATTCCATTTACTTGTTTATATTTATAAAGCATTTCTGCATGATTTTGTTCTTCAATTTGAATATCTGCCAGAAGTTTACGTATATCTGAATCTCCAAAAGCAAATACATCTGAGTTATACTCACCAGAAACCATTTTTTCTGTTCCTATACTGTCAGTTGCTAGAAAGCAGTCTTTATCCTTGGAGGTTTGATCTGCACAGCCACATCCATTATAGGTTCCCTTTGGGCTATAATTTCTGCCTTTATCATCATTACAATCACAACTTGGCACTTGTCCATCTAAAACCTGTTGTAATGAATTATAATGTTGTTGTTCATTTTCTTTAAGCTGATTAAACAAATCTTTAAGTTCTGCATCACACGCCTGATTTGCATATGTTTCATACTTTTTGATACATTCTTGTTCTTGAGTTTGTAAGTCTTTAATTGTGGATTTTTCTTTTTCAGTTAATACCATTAAACGTCACCTCATGTCTTAAAGTTAATTACGCTTTTAGTATGGTCACTTTTCACTTTTATATACTTCTGATATTTGCTCCTCAGATATCTTAGCAACTTCACCTTTAAAATATGTATAATAGTATATTTCATTTAAATATAACTTTATTTACACTTTTATAAAATAAAAGAGGTGATGCTTTTTGCGTCACCTCCTTAAATTATATCTAGATTAAAATTCCTTCACAATGATCCATTTCATGTTGAATAACTTGTGCTACGAAACCATTGAATTTTTCTTTTTTCTTTTTGAAGTTTCTATCTTGATAAGCTACTTCAATAGAAACATATTTTTTAGCCATTTTAGTCCCTCCATGTGATAAGCAAGCTTCTTCTTCCTCATATATAGATTGGCTATGGCTTATAATTTTAGGATTAATCTATTTCACTTTTACTTGTGTCCAAACTTCATCATATAACTGTTTATCTTTTAAACTAAAGTTACTATATAACTCACATAAGTCCATAAGATCTTTTGACATATAAGCATTAGGATTATTTCTAATATGCTCATCTTGTGCCATTCTAGCTTCTTTGTTTGGTGTTGTATAACCAATTTCATCAGCTATTCTTAAAGCACTTTCCTTGTCACTTACGAAATTAATGAATTTCTCAGCCGCTTCTACATTTTTCGCATTGCTTGGGATGCATAAACTATCAATCCAGAAATTGGCTCCTTCTTTAGGCACTACATATACAAGATTAGAATCTTCATCTTGTAAATTGAGACCTTCACCAGACCAAATCATATTAATAGCTGTTTCATGATTTGCAATCATACCTGTTCCGTTATCGACACCATAGATTGGATCTACTAATTTTCTTTGTTCTAATAAAGCTTGTTTGGCTGCTTCAAGTTCTTCTGGATTAGTAGAGTTTAAGGAATATCCTAATTTCTTTAAAGCTGCTCCAATTGTATCACGGTATGTGTCAAACATAAAGATTTGGTCTCTATACTTTTCATTCCATAATATATCCCAACTGTCTACTGGCTCATCTACCACTTCTTTATTATAAATAATCCCTACTGTTCCAAACATATAAGGTACTGAATATTTATTATCTGGATCCATGCTTAAATTTAAATAAGCTTCATCCATTTGATTGATATTAGGGATGTTTTCTTTATTTAATTCTTGTATAAGCCCTTCTTCAATCATCCTAGGCATTAATGCATCCGAAACTAAAATAACATCATATTGCACACCACTATTAGAAATCTTTTGATACATTGTATCCATATCATCAAAAGTATTCATATTCACTTTAATGCCATATTGTTTTTCAAATTCATTAATCGTTTCCGTATCTATATTCTCACCATAGTTGAAAAATGTAACTGTTTGCGTATTTTTTCCACAACCAGCTGCTAAAATTGTAGTAAATAATACACAAGTCCCTAGACTTATCCACTTTACTAATTTACGCATAGATTTCTTCACTCCTAGTTAATTCCATTTATTGTAACAATGAACTTATTTCAGGTGTAAAACCTCAATAAACTAATAAAAGGGACTATTGCAAAGTCGTAATAGCACTTTTTATTAGTTTATTTTTTATTATTATACTTCATCTTTTCATTTAAATTATTGATATAATCCATACTCTCTTTAATAGTTTCTAATGTTTCCTGCATTTCACCCTCTAAATTTTTAAGTTCTTTAGCTAGTGTTCCTATTTCATCATCATTTTCTAATAATTCATTGGATATAGAATCCTTAAATTCATTTTTAATATTACGTTCTAGATAATCAATCATTCCTTGCATACGTTTAGACATAGTATTGGCACTAATATATACAAGAATTAATCCTATACAAATCATCAAGCTCATTCCTATAATCATTGCTTTTTTTAAAGCTTCTACATCTGATTGAACCTGTGCTTTACTATTAACTGTCCCTAAAATCCACTTTGTATCTCCAATTAAACTATATCTCACTTCAAGTAGTTCTTTTGTTTTCTTATCTTTTATAACTTTTATATATTCTTTATTTGATACTGGATTTGCTTTAAATAAATTAATCATCTCATTATCAATTATATGCATTGTATTAATATTATTATTTTCTGCAACATCATATATCATTTGACCTTCTTTATTAGCAATAAAACAAACTGTACTACTACTAGCTTGTAAAATCTGTTTAAAAATTGACTCAATAGGACGTACACCTAATAGTACACATCTTACATTTCCTACTTCATCTAAAACGGGGTTAAAGAAAACCAAATAAACTTGTCCTTCATACTTAAGAATACTAACTTTATCTTTCTTTTCTAATAATGCTTCCTCAAAGTCTACTTGACTACTCATATCAAGGGTATGATTGTTTATACTTACCCCTATACCATTTGTATCTAATATAGCTATATCATCAAAGGGTGATGTGTAACCGTTTAATCTTTTTACTTTTTCTTCAACAGATAATTCTTCATTACTTAATGAATTAAAGTTTTCCACATTCCCTAAAATCATTAATGAATTTCTAATTACAAGTTGTATTTGAGTCGTTGCCGCATTGGTTACTACTTTTATTTTGTCTTGTTGCCTTTCATTTAAAATACGTTGATAGACACAACTTATAAAAAAGTAACTAAATATACAAATTCCTATTAAGATTACACCAAAGTCTATAACCAATTTTGCTTTGATGCTCCTTTTTCTTATTCCTTTAATCTTTAGCATAGATATATACTCCGTATTTCTTTATGTCCCCTATATCTATTCTATAATATCACATACAATACAATTTGTATTTAGGTATCAAAATTCCAAATTAAGTAGAAATATATTTTTTATTACCCCTCTATATTAAATAGCTTTTCTTTAATATTTTTATCTAATGGTACATCTTTTATCCCCTGATTGTTTATAATTAATTCTTGTAGCGTACAAGGCATAAAATTGTTCACCTCTACACAAGCATTTAAAGCATATCCTTCATTTCTAAGCCACTGTGCTTCCTTGCCCTTTTTTTCATCATGTAAATGACCATAAATATGAAAAGCCCCTTTATTTTTACGATACCACCTTAATATTGGATAGTGAAATAATTGAATCCATCTATCTTGATCTTTAATGAGTTTTGCTTCATCTATACTTTCAAACCTTTTAAAAAATGCATTATCCTCTATATATTTATAATCATGATTTCCAAGTATCAAATGTAAATGTCCATTTAAATGATCCACAGTCTCTGCTAGACATTGCTCTATCTCCATTTCCTTACATACAACTACATCGCCTAAGATAAATACATGATCCTGCGGTTTTACCTTTTGATTGTGACGATAAATCATTTCTGCATTCATATGCTCAATACTTGTAAAATAAGCTGATCTACTTCTCCTTAATGATAATTCATGAAAAAATGATAATCTGATACATAATAAATTTTCTCGCTCATATTCTTATCTCCACCTCCTCTAGCTATCCTATAACGATTCTACTATCTTTGATAACTTTTTCAACGTTCTATTAATTGCTTCTTAATAATATAAGTATATTTTTTGCTTTTCATACTTATTCCCCGTAGCAACTTACACATTATCCATTACCTCTAACTGATTAAAGTCATTTTATATGTTATGATTAATCTAATATATAAATCTTATAGGGGTGATAAGCATGCGCAGTGAAAAAGAAATGTATGAATTAATTTTAAATATTGCTAATGATGACTCACGTATTCAAGCCGTATATATGAATGGTTCTAGAACAAATCCCAATGCATTAAAGGATTTATTTCAAGATTATGATATCGTCTATGTGGTAAATGAAACGCTCAGCTTTATTGAGGATAAAGACTGGATAAAAAACTTCGGTGAAATTCTCTATATGCAGTATCCTGATGAATCACCAAATTGTGAAAGTGATAAAGCTAACTGTTATGGCTGGCTTATGCAATTTACAGATGGGAATCGAATAGATTTACATGTCGTAACGCTTGAATATGCTAAAAAAGATGTTTTAGCTGATAAACTCTGCCAAATATTATTAGACAAAAACAATATTTTACCTATTATTCCACCTGCTACAGATGAAGATCATCATATAAAAAAGCCTAATGAAGCCCAATACTTAGCTGTCTGTAATGAATTTTGGTGGTGTACCAATAATCTAGCTAAAGGCCTTTGGCGAAAGGAATTGCCTTATGTTCAAGATATGACCAACTTTTGTGTCCGTAAACAATTAGAAAAGATGTTAAGCTTTAAAATAGGGCTCCTCACTAATTTCTCAGTAAGCATTGGTAAGTCCGGCAAATATATGCACAGATGGCTCACTGAAAAGGAATGGCAAACTTATCTTGCGACCTACTTTGGTAGTAATACAGAAGAGGCCTTCAAAGCTATTATAACTATGTGTGACCTTTTTGAAGAAACAGCCCTATTTGTCGGTTCAAAGTTAGGTTACACCTACAATATTAAAGAAGCCAAAGCTGCTAGAAGCTTCTTAGAACACGTTTATAACTTGCCTAGTGATGCCAATGAAATATATTAGTACATCAACTTATGTTTTCAATCGAAAAGGAGCTTACTCATGTCCACTACAGCTTTAAAGTTATTTGCACTTATCATTATGGTCATAGATCATATTGGTGAATTCATTCCATCTACGCCTATTTACCTGCGCTGGATAGGGCGTATATCAGCCCCTATATTTATCTTTTGTTTAGTATGGGGTTTTCATTACACACATAGTAGAAAGTACTACTTAATAAGATTGTATACTGCCTCTGTATTAATGTCTCTTGTCGACTTATTACTTAACTCTTTTCATGTATCAAGTTACGACGTTTATGTAGGCAATAATATCTTTGGCACCTTATTTGCTATATGTATGCTTATTGCACTTATTGAATATACTAAGCAAAATCCAAGGACAGGAAAAAATATATCCTATACTTTAGTATTTGGCAGCTTATTTCTATTGCTATTAGTATTATTCTAGATGGATTTTGTGATCGAGTTACTCCTATTTTTCAAGCACTATCTGGTAATGTATTCTATAACGAGGGTGGCTTACCATTTGTATTATTAGGCGTTTTTCTTTATCTCTATAAAAATCATAAAAAGTCTCTATCTATTACCTATATTGTATTTTGCATAAGCTATTTTAGCATTTCTTATTTCAGCATTCTGACACGTATTACACGAAGAATATGTTATTATCTCCACATGGGTGAATATGAATATATACTTTACATACCACTCTCATTATTAGGCTTTGATTATATTTTTATTACACCTATATCCATGGAATATCTTCTAAATTACAACTATCAGTGTGCCATGATATTTGCACTTCCATTTATGCTCTTATATAACAATCAAAAAGGAAAAGGATTAAAGTATTTCTTCTATCTTTTCTACCCACTACATATCATTATCCTTTTTTATTTAGGTAACTTACTTGCTATAAAATAAAAGATGTATACTAAATAAAATGGTCCGCTGAGGCTATAGTTTATAATAGTCTATTTTCTATTAATACCTATAGTTTCGGCGGACCATTTTTTATATTTTACACGTTTCTTACATTCTATTTTATAAACATAACCATACCAATGTTAGCAAGTCCGCATTGGCAAATTCAGTAATTTAATTTTTAAATTTACAAAGTATATCCTAAATCAATATTAAGTTCTAATCAAATATATCTCATTAACAAAGAAGCCATCCACAAATATTAGCTATTCGTAGATGACTTCTTAAATATAATATCGCTTAATTAAATACTTTACTCTTTCTAATATGTACTACCCTTTATGAGACTCTTCCCATTCGGTACATTTTTCTTCTAACAAGTTAAAGTCAGGTGTTGCATGTTTAATATACCCAAGAGACATATTATTCTTCTTTCTATTTATATATACAGGATTTATATGTTTTTTTAATATTCTATCACTATTCTTACGTAAGAATTGAAGTTGCTTTTGTAATAATGTTCTATAAGCAATATCTGATATACTATTAACATCAAAAGTAATTAATTCACTTTCTGGAACTGGTAACATATTATTACATTGTAATTTTCCAAAGAAATCAATACTTTCATCTCCGTTCTTATCATACATAAATACAACAGGAACTGTTGTATCCTTTAAAAGAACTATTCTATCTGCATATGCTATAAAAGAAAAATCCTCTGGTAGTTTTTCCCCAGTGTAATCTTTTATTGAATAGTCCTTTAAATATTTAGGTGAACTCAATGGAATAACGTAATTATATCCATTCTTCTGAGTTACAATTCCTAAAAATTTACGTGTTCCTTTTTCATCTTTGTTTGATAATATTTTTTTGGGTTCAAATTCTCTTAAGTATTCAACATAATCTACAGTAACTTCATATAGTTCCATATTACTCCATTCAAATAAAAAAGGAGCAAAGAAAACACTTTACCCCTTCCTCCACACTTAACGGCAGTGACTCTCCGAATATTTTAATCTCACACTTAACGGCAGTGACTCTCCAAATATTTTAGTCTCACACTTAACGGTAGTGACTCTCCAATATAAGAAGAAAAGCTTTTTTCTTTACTTCTTATATTTATAGTATATGTAATTTTCTTTAAAATATCAACACTTATTTTATATTTTTATCACTTACTTAGTCTTCACGCTTAAATACTCTTGCAGCCTACAATCCAAAAAGCAACACGTTCCTTTGTCGCTTTTTGAATTGTAGTATATTTTTTCTAAAAAGTCAATATTTTCTCACCGCGTTTCAATCATCTTCTATAAATAAAAAGAATACTGTAATATTACTAAGTTTCAAACCAATTTATTTACTAACACCCTTCCACTATTATACTAAGCAAGATGAAAAAATTAACTTTTTTCTTTCCTCCCGGTATTAAAAATAAAGCTGAGGCCGTAGGTGGTACTAGTCTACCTCTGGAGTAATTTTCTGCTGCTCTTAGCAAAGATAATAAAAGAGGTTTTAGGCGAAGTGTCCGAAGCGGAGCAAGTTTTTCGCCGTTTCTTTCATTATCGAGCTTAGAGCAGCAAAAATTACGTAAGGTGTAGCTAGTAGCACCTACGGCCTCAGCGGACCATTTTCTAATACCCTACTACTTTATATGTTTCTTACATTCCATCTTACAAACATCACTACACCAATATTAGCAAGTGCTGTTATAAGTAAAATAATCCCTATTGGCATACCTGTCTCTATAATTTGACCAAATAATAATTGACCTGGTGCAACGCTAACTGTTGCTACTGCTGTTGATAAGGCTGATACACGTCCTAGCATTTCTGCTGGGATTTCCTTTTGAATAAATGTAAGTGTAAGGACATTTGAAAGTGATAGTGAAAGCATAATTGCAAGTCCACTAAATGCAAATAGTCCTGCTAATACATAAGCATTTAAATGCATAAATCCTATAGCTGACATCATAAATACGCCCACAATCATTGGGAAGTATGTATAATGTGCTTTTTCTATTTTAAATAACTTTGGTTTCACGCTAATCCAGAAGCCACCTAAAATCATTCCTAATACACAAATGCCTTCTACAAACCCATAAACTTGTGATGGTAAACCTAATTTCACATTAATGAAAAATGGGGCTACAATTGATAAGATTGGTACTAAGAAAATATTACCTAATGCGTATGAAATGATAATTCCAAGAATGACTTGTTTTTCTTTCTTTAAATACTTAAAGCTTTCTTTCATATCTACAAAGGAATCCTTCACAAATTTAATGTTAGCTGCACCTTTTTTCTCTTGAGCTTCTATAATTACTTCTGTTTCCACTGCTTTTTCTGCTCCTACTATATCTGGAATCTTCAGGAATAACTCCATAATTGCTGAAGCTAAGAAACTTACTGCATTAATGACAACGATTAATTTAATACCCATTAAACCATATAGCACACCCGCAAGTATTGGTCCTGCAAAGTTAACAATAGCCCCAACTTGATTTACAATCCCATTGGCTGATGTTAACTTTTCTTCTGATACAACTTGAGGAATAGAAGCCGCTACGGCTGGGCCGTAAAGTGTGGCACTTACTGAAAGTAAAAACATAACTACAGCTACTATGCCTACATGATCCTTTCCCTCAAATAATACGAAGGCATAAGCCCCTATTAATAAGGAGCACAAGAAATCTAACCAAACCATAATTTTCTTACGGTTCATACGGTCTGTAAGTCTTCCTGCAATTGGTGCAAATAGAATATATGGCAGTGTTGAAATAGCTAATATATTTGCAAAGGTTGCTGTACTTCCTGTGAATTCAAGTAAATATAGTGACATACTAAATCTTTGAATGGCGCTCCCAAACAAAGAAATAATTTGTCCTAATACGATAATAAGAAAATTTCGATTAATCATACCTGCTCCTTATTTAATTCATACTCTACGCAGATTGGATAATCACCAGTTTCACTAGGTTTAAGGTCAGCTTCAATCCCATAGATTTCTCTTAAAGCTTCTTTTGTAATGACATCTGATGGTTTCCCCTGACATACAATTTTGCCTTTTTTAAGACCTACAATATTGTGGGCAAATTTAAAGGCATTATTGATTTCATGAAGTACAATAACAACTGTTGTATTTTTTTCTTTATTAAGTCTTTGAAGTATTTCTAATACTTCTAGTTGATAAGCAAGGTCTAAGTAAGTTGTTGGCTCATCTAACATGATGGTTTCTGTTTCTTGAGCAAGTGTCATGCAATCCAAGCACGTTGTCTTTGCCCACCTGATAAATTCTCGATTTCTCTATCAGTAAAGTCTCTAAGACCTGTTTGCTCAATAGCCCAATCAATTACTTCTTTATCGTGACTATTAAGTCCCCCAATCATTTTTTGATGAGGGAATCTGCCATATGCCACAAGCTGTCTTACAGTAAGTCCATTTGGACAAACTGGGCCTTGTGGTAAGAATGCAACTTCCTTGGCAATATCTTTTTGTTTGATATTTTTAATGTTTTTTCCATGAATAAAAATATCCCCTTTTACAGGTTTATTAATTCTTGAGATTGTCTTTAATAAAGTGGATTTTCCACAACCATTTCCACCGATAATAATACTAATCTTACCTTTTGGGAGAGATAAGCTTAAATCTTCAATGATTACATTGTTTTCATAGGCTACTTTTAAGTTTTCTACACGAATTGCTTCTCCATTTAAGCCATTATTATTTACTGCTTTGTTCATAGCTTCTAGCTCTCCTTCATCATTAAGTAAATGAAATATGGTACCCCAAAGATGGATACTGTGATTCCTACTGGAATCTCAAGTGGTGAGAATAAGTTTCTTGAAACTGCATCAGCAACCACAATAATAATCACACTAATCATAGCAGACACTGTCACATATTTTTTATGGAAAGGCCCTACTAATTTTCTTGCCATATGTGGTGCTATTAATCCAAGGAAGCTAATATTCCCTGCAAAAGCTGTTGCTGTTCCCGCTAAAATAACTGCGTATGTCAAAAACTTCTTTCTCTCTTTATCAATGTTTAAGCCTAATGCTAATGCACTTTCATCTGATAAATTGAAAACATCGAGTTTCTTATGATTTAATAAAACTACGATAAACATAATTGTTACAAGTGGCACGATTACCTTGACGTAACTCCACCCTGAACCCCATAAACTTCCTGAAGTCCAAGTCAGTACACGGTTATAATCCCCTACGCCACCTCTAAATGTGACGAAAGAAATGAACGCATTAAGTCCTGCATTTAGACCAATCCCAATAAGTAAAAGTCTCTTAGGCTTAATCCCATTTCTACTTGATAACATATACATCATAAAGGCTGTAAGTGAAGCCCCTACAATGGCCATAAATGGCAATACAAATATTGAAAGTGAACCCAGTTCACTATAGTAATTAGTTGTTTGATATTTAATAAATAATACTGCGGCTACTGCTGCCCCTGCATTAATCCCGATAATCCCTGTATCTGCTAAATCATTTTTAATTACAGTTTGAAGTATAGCCCCTGCTGTTGAAAGCGCCACACCTACAAATAAACCTACTAAAAGTCTAGGAATACGAATACTAAATACAGCTACATTTTGCATTTTAGTACCTTTTCCAAGTAATGTATTAATCACATCTCCCGCTGAAATACTATAACTTCCCCAGCCTAATGAAATAAGACAGGTGATAACGACTAATGCTATTAAAACAGCTACTATTATTGGTATTTTTCTTTTTTTCATTATCCCCTCTCCTTTCTAGCTACTGCGATGAAGAATGGCACCCCAATTAAGGCGGTGAAAATACCAATTGGCATTTCATATGGTGCAAATAACATTCTAGCTGCAATATCAGCATAAGTTAAAAGTACTGCCCCTAATAAGAATGAACATGGGATTCCTATGCGGTAATCCTCTCCTAAGATCTTCTTAACAATTTGAGGAACGATAAGTCCTACAAAAACAATATTTTTTCCTACTGCTACAGCTACTGCTACCATTGGAATCATTAAACCTAAAGTCATAAATCTAATCTTCTCTGGATTTTGACCAAGTCCAATAGCTACATCATCACCAAGATTTAAAATATTAATTTTAGGAGATAGTATAATGGCTAAAATAAGCCCCACTGTTCCTATAATAAATACTAAAACAAAGTCATTCCATCCTGCATTTCTAAAGCCACCAGACACCCAGAAACCTATCATTTGTGCTTGGTTTGAAAGAAGTCCTACAACTGTCGTTAGAGAAACAAAGAATGTGCTCATAGCTGTTCCAGCTAAGAGGATTTTTGTAATCGACTGATTGTTAGCTTTCTTAGTTAGAAAAGCTAGTACAATAAGCCCTGTACAAAGTGCACCAATTAAAGATGCTATTAAAACATTGGTTGTTGTAATACCAATTCCCATCGCATAAAAAATAGCAATAACTAGCGTTGCTCCTTGGCTTACACCTAAAATAGATGGTTCTGCAATAGGGTTTCTTGTTACGCCTTGAATCATACTACCTGTTACTCCTAATATACCGCCTGTAAATACTACAGCTAAGCCCCTTGGAATACGTACATCTCTTACAAGCATCATTTCTAATGTTGGCTCATAGTCAAAGATACTATCCCATATGTCTTTAAACGCAATATGGACTGGTCCTAGCCTAACGGCTAAAACCAATCCTATCATTAGAAGTAATAAACTTAAAACGGCAAAAATGCCTGTCGATTTATTACTTTGTTGTTTCATTTAACATGTCACCTATTTCATTTACTAATAATTCTTTACCGATTGGGCTGTACCCTTGGTTGAAGTATGGAGATGCTGGTAATGTTACCACATGTCCTTCTTTAACCGCTGGTAAGTTATTCCAAACTGCATTTTCTTCAAGTTTAGCTAAATCTGCATCTGTTGCCATTAAGAAAATGTAATCTGTATCAATAGCTGCTAATCCTTCATATGTTACAACTGGTAAGCTAATATCACTTTGTTCTGGCATACCTTGTGGTTTTACAAGATCCATATCGTTATATAATACATCTCCAAATCCTGCACCATCAAATACATAGAATTGGCCGCCACTTGCTAAGAATGAAAGGTAGCTTGTATCTTCACCATATTCAGCTCTTACTTTCTCTCCAGCTGCATCAGCTTTTACTTCATATTCTGTAAGCCATGTTTGTGCTTCATTTCCTTTATTAAATACTTTAGCGAATGCTTCAAGGTCAGATTTCCAGTTTAAAGCTTCTAATTGAACCATTACTGTTGGTGCGATTTCGCTTAATTGATCATACATTTTTTCTTGAACTGTTGAGATAACGATTAAATCTGGATTAAGATTCATGATTTTTTCGATATCCATAGTATCTTGCATGCTGTATCCTACAATTTCAGCACCTTGCAATGTTTCTTCTAAATAAGTAGGGAACTTTGTATAGTCATACGCATCACTATTTGCTGTTCCTACTACTTTATAGCCTAAAATTGATAACATATCACTGTTGCCACTTAAATCTACGATTCTCTGTGGCACTGCTGGAATTTCAACTTCACCTTTTGCATCTGTTACTGTAACCATCTCTACTTGTGTATTTTCAGCTGTGTTTGTACTACTTCCACAACCTGTAAACATTGTACCCATTAAACCACAAGCAAGAATTGCTGCTAATAATCTCTTTTTCATTTAATCTATCCTCCGTGGATTTTTATCCCATTCTTTCATTTTTACATAAACACATTCTATATGAGACTGATTATCATTTCAATATTTTCACCTAATATAATAATTTTATCATCTAATCGGATAATTTCTGTTATACTATCTATACTTACTTAAGTAATCACTCTCTTTACTTCTATACTAAAAGTATTTCCTTCACTTATAAGAGTTATTACTTGAAATCATACATTTTAATATGTACATGCTAGCCAAAAACTTTACTACATAATAGAAACAGAGGATACATTCATGACAGCTACGACAACTAGAGATTTTCAGCAACAAGTCTTACAACATATGACGTTTACACCTCATAGCAAGACTTACTATACACTTTATAAAAATGATAAACGACCAGAATTAGGGTACTTTATGCTCTATGGCCGAGAAGATTATTATGATTTCAGCATAGGTGATTATACTATCGCCAGTAACTTTTCACTTGCCTTCGACCATCAAGAAGAACTTATGCGTTTTGGAACGGTTTATACTGGTGAAACTCAGTTTACAATAGAAGATTCTCCTGTTTCTTCTTTTACACCTTCTTCTTTCTTTATCATCGAACAAGGATTAAGAGGAACGCAAAATTGGACTAAAGGCACACATTTTCATGGCGCTGAAATTACCATTCATCAGAAATACTTTGATGAAATTATTAAGCCAGCCTTCCCGGAAATTAAAGATTTTAAGCAGTTGATAACGAATTATACTTATCGTTATTTACCTTTAGAAATCGCAACCATTATTCAAACCCTTAGAAACAAAGCCGAGACAAATACACTAACCTCACTTTATTTAGAAAGTAAAATCTTAGAATGCATTGCCCTACTTCATCATGAAATACATTTATCGCCACAAAATGTTTTTACCAATCAATTAGATTACGGAGAAATAAAAATAGGTACCAATCGTTTCATTAGTTTAACAGCTACAGATATTGCTGCCATTCAAAAGGCCCATGCTATCTTAACGGAAGAAGCCTTTAAACCACCTACTATTAAGGATTTAAGTCAGAGGGTACTACTTAATGAGCAAAAACTAAAAGCAGGATTTTCTGCTAAGTATCATATGTCTATTAGTCAGTACACCTCTTCACTTCGCATGACAAAAGCAGCCAATCTCCTTTCTACCACAGAACTCAGTGTAGAAGAAATTGCAAAACAAGTAGGCTATCACTATAGTGGGAACTTTGTAAAAATGTTCAAAAAAGTACATGGAAAAACGCCTCTCGCCTTTCGAAAAAATAAAACTTTAAAATTATTGAACAACGGTCTCCCTGCTCCTCGTTAAAACACCTTAGGCGTAAGGCGAAAATATTAATTATTCCATTTTGATTAATAAAAAAACTACGATTAGATTCATTTGAATCTGGTCGTAGCTTGTTTTACTTTATTAGTATTCTAGTCCAAAATTATTGGCAACTTATTTAGCAATTTGATTTATGCTTTGAGTGCTGTCTATAATTATGGAGTTGTAGTTTACTATTTTACATTGTTGGAATATTTCTAGGGCGAATCGAGCGTCTCTATCCATCCAGTTTTTGAAGGCTGTTTCTTTGTCTCTACAACCTTCTAGGACATATGGAACCCATTCTCTTTGTTTATAATGAAGTACTTGAAATTCTTTTGTAGGTACTAAAGCTATATAACGCTTTGGTGAAATCCTTATGGATTTCATAAGTTCCGGTAAGTGTACCATAAACTTATCTTGTTGCACCATAACCCATGTAAACCTTAGGCCTACTAATGCAGCATAAATAAAAAAGGCAGGAATGGCACAAGTATTCCCACCAAAATTTGAATAAAAATTACCTTTATCTTTCTTAGTATAGTTAGTATGGACATAATATAATTATTTTATTAGCTCCATGTTTCTGGTGCGTTCATGGCATTCTGTAAGGCTTCTAAATACTCACTTACTCCATATCCATCCACTACGGCATGAGACACTGTAATTGAAAATGGCATGAGAATCTTTTCATCCGTTTTCTTAAACTTTCCTGATTCTAACACAGGGAAAAATTGTGTAGGTGCGGCATAAGGCACCGGTGAATAACTTGTAAAAGAAGTCCATGGCAATACCCCTACCATACAACTATTTTCAGGTGGCATTTCTGGTTTTGCTATGATGCCATGTACATCTTTATACTTGGCTTCCTCTTCTAAATACCCTTTATTAAATACTTCGAAAGTTTCTTTGTAATCTACCCACATCACACTCGTTGTTTGATCATCTTCATGAAAGTTTGTGTAGGATGGAATTAAATAATCATAGTACCCTAGCTTTTCATCTTTATAAGCAATTCTAAAGTATTCCCTTTCATTAATGAGCTTCATTGTAATGTAACGATATCCACTAGCAAACTTATACCCCTTTTGTTGAAAGTAGTGATACATCTTAGTCACATCTAAGTCCACACATACATTAAATCCAGTTGGAATCATTTTTGTATAAAGCCCAAAGTAAGGCGCCCTCTTCCATTCATCTAAATTAATCTCATAAAATATTGCTGCCATTTCATATCTCCCCTTTCTTCGCTATGAGTATACTCTCTATATTACTCATAAACCATCTACGAACCGTAGAGTTTGGTGATATAAGATGATGTTCTAACTATTTCTCCGCCTATTTATAAAGCCCTGTAGGTAGATTCGCCCATAAATCTTCTAATGTTTTGTAAGTAGTCAAAGCCCTTACAACATTTTCATCCGGCACAGCAAAAATAATAGGTATATCTTCCTCTCCTTCTTCAGGATTTATAGGAAAAGCGATTTGCTCTTTGTCTAATGAAAACTGTGCATTTACACCTTCCTTATTTCCTCGTGCATCTAGCCTGATCCACTTATTTATTTCTTCAATATAAACCCCATTGAGTCCATGTAAAATAAGATAAGGTGATGTCTTAGAATTTAAAATAAGCTTTTGATAACAAAAACCTGTAGGTACGCCCTTATAACGTAATAAGGCTGCCAGTAAATGTGACTTTGCAAAACATATTCCCGTTCTTGCTGCTAAAACATCTGATGCCTTACATGTAACAATGTTTCCCTTAATATCTCTTGTATGCCCAATCTCATCCCTTATATATTCAAAGGCATTTTTTATATAATCTAATTGATTCTCTGAACGTTTCCAAATCTCATCCCCTAAATTTCGTATATTCTCCCCTGTATCCTTATCAAAATCAATAATGTCACTAGATTGTAAATATAAATTTATATCCTCATACTGTAATTTCATTTTATCCCCTGCTTTCTTTATTTAACTAATCCAACGGCCACTCTTTTTCGTAATCTGCCATGTATTATTTTCTTTTTCTAATAGCATTTTCTTATATCCAGTAACCCCTAAACAACTTTCCCACTTGTAAATGTCTAATATAAGTTTGTCTTTCTTTTATTCGTATTATAATTGTAACGTTACTAAAATTCAAATAAACTAAAATAAAAAGGCGGTATTACAAGAACACAAACTATCTCACAATGTCGTCTTTTATTAATTATTTTTTACTTCTAATGCTATTTATAATAACTCCGTTGCCATTTGTAGCATTTCATCAGCTGTCATATCTGTATCAAATGCTAAAAGATCATAGAATACCC
>NZ_BBCG01000007.1 GCF_001311925.1 Cellulosilyticum ruminicola JCM 14822 | reverse complement strand
GAGAATTATATAACTTACTTGAATGTTGACTTTTGCCATTAAATTCATGAAAGATATATTCGAAGAGATTATTAAGGAGTATAAAGATACAAAAGTAATTTCTGATTAGCTTACAGAGTTAAGTAGAATAGATTAGAAAAATGAAAGGATATATGAAAAGTAGAAAGAATATAATCCTTTTTCATACTATGAAAGTGTAGTTATTAAGTCAGATATAATTGATAAAATAGCTACACTTATTTTGGTTATACTTGAGGAAGGAACTGGTTGATAGAGAAAAATAAATGGTAGCGTGTTGCACAAAAAAATCGGCAATTGTATTTATAAAGTAAAATATTTTAGTGAAATGTAAACAAATATATTTAAAAAGGTTAAAAAAATATTGATATTCGAGTGTATTTAAGTTATATTTACCATGTATTTAATTAAGAATATTAATAATATATTCTATAAAAAAGATATAAGTGGGGGATATATGATGTTAAAAATGTATGTAAATCCTAATATTAAAAAGGGAAAAATTAATAAAGAAATATATGGGCATTTTGCAGAGCATTTAGGAAGAGGAATTTATGAAGGGATTTATGTAGGAGAAAATTCGTCTATTCCTAATACTAATGGAATGCGTAATGATGTAGTTGAAGCATTAAAGAAAATGCAAGTACCTGTATTAAGATGGCCAGGTGGATGTTTCGCTGATGAATATCATTGGAAAGATGGTATTGGTCCTAAAGAAACTAGAAAAAAAATGATTAATACAAACTGGGGCGGTGTAGTTGAGGATAATAGCTTTGGTACACATGAATTTATGGAACTTTGTAATCAGTTAGGCTGTGAAGCTTATGTGAATGGTAATATGGGAAGCGGTAGTGTACAAGAAATGAGTGAATGGGTAGAGTACATGACTTTCGGAGGAAGCTCTCCATTAACTAAACTTAGAGAAGAAAATGGACGTAAAGAACCATGGAATATTAAATTCTTTGGTGTAGGGAATGAAAACTGGGGTTGTGGTGGTAATATGACACCAGAATACTATGCAAATCAATATCGTCAATATCAAACATTCTTAAGAAATTATAATAGTGATAAGCCAATCAATAAGATTTGTTGTGGTCCTAATGGTAATGATTATAACTGGACTAAAAAAGTAATGGAAGAATGTTTCAAAGGCGTTCAAAAAGAAGCACATGGTTTAATGGATGGTTTATCTCTTCATTATTATACAATTACAGGGCCCGATTGGTTCCATAAAGGAAGCGCTACTGGATTTAGTAAAGAAGAATGGTATAAAACACTTAAAGCTACATTAAATATGGAAGAATTAATTACACGTCATAGTACAATTATGGATGAATATGATCCAGAACAAAATATAGGGCTTATGGTTGATGAATGGGGTAACTGGTTTGATGTAGAAATTGGAACAAATCCTGGATTCTTATATCAACAAAATACAATGAGAGATGCACTTGTTGCTGGAATTAATTTAAATATCTTTAATAAACACTGTAAACGTGTAAGAATGGCTAATATTGCGCAAATGGTAAATGTACTTCAATCTGTTATTTTAACAGAGGGAGAAAAAATGGTATTAACACCTACATATTATGTATTTTATCTCTACAAAAATCATCAAGAAGCTACATTAGTAGACAGTTATTTACAAACAAGTCTAATAGGTACTGAAGAATCTAAAGTGCCAAATCTTGTTGAATCTGTTTCTATGAATGAAGAAGGGCATATTAATATGACTATTAATAACTTATCAGCAGATGAAAGCTATGATGTAGAAAGTCTATTAGTAGATTTTAAAGCTCAAAATGTTAATGGAACTATTTTAAAAGGTAATATTAATGCCTACAATACTTTTGAAAATCCAGATGTAGTAAAATTAGAAGCATTTGATGCATATGAGTTAACAGATCAAGGCATTAAATTTACAATTCCACCATGCAGCGTATTACACTTAGAGGTATTCTAGATGCGTGTATGTAAGGGATGTCTTATAAGAGATATAGATTACAAAAAAGAATATCAAAATATGTATGATTATATTAATGGGTTAGATGAAGAAATTAAAACAGATGAATCAGTATATAAGATGAGATTGCAGACTTGTAAAGACTGCGATGCACTTATAAATGGTATGTGTAAATATTGTGGGTGTTTTGTAGAAATGAGGGCAGCTATTAGTCATAATAGCTGCCCATATAAAAAATGGTGAATACTTATTTTATTGGACTATAGTTAATTTGGACATTAATGTCTTGATTATAATTTCCAAAATTCTTACCGAAGATTGTGAGACCTCCAATATAATGAGCTGTGTTAGGAACGCCTAATTTAAATTTAATTGTACTTTTATAATCGAATTTAAATTGATTAATGGTTACATCAGAGATACGTGTACCGTCAATAAAGGTACCTTCTTCATTAATCACAAGCATTTTTAAAAGACCGTATTGATTCCAGCCACGAGGCCACCAATCAGGGGTAAAAATACCTTTTACATTTCCAAAATCACCAGGGCTTGTCCATTTGCCAACATAGATATCATTAATATAGAAATGAATATCAGAAGGCCATACTGCATTATAACCAGGTGCTTCAGAAGAAAGTTCAGCAGAAATTGAAATTTGGTCAATTTTTTGGGAAATAGGAATGAAATTAGGAATGATGTATTCTACATATCCTTTTGTGAACCATAAAATATCTGCGTCATAGTGATCAGGATGTGCAAAATACCTAGCATCATCAACTTCGCCTATAATTTTAGTTTTAGAAGAGAGTGCACAAGTTGGATAGATTTCATAATTACAATAATGTCCAACCTTAATTTCGGCCTGATAAACATCATTAGTAGTATTTTGTAAAGCTAAATCAATTAAAAGTTTATCGAGACATACAGAATATTTCTTTTGATTACCGTGACCAGTATACTCGTTAGAAGTAGCAATGATGCTACAGTCTTCTAATTTTTTAATATGGCTTGTAAGTGCACCATTTGTAATATTAAGCTGACTAGCTAGTTCATTCATATTGTAATTTGGATTAGCAAGCAAGAGCTTAATAATTTCTATTCGAATTTCTGATCCTAGAGCTTTAAAAATATTAAGCCCTTCATCTAAAGTTTTAATATGTAACATAGGAACCTCCAAGGTTATGTTTTAATAATATATAAAATATTATAATTATACAGAAAATAATAGTCAAACATAAAATTAGATACTAAAATATAATTGTCATATCATAAAAAAGTCGATAGGGGGCTGTATAATGACTTTAGCAAATGAAAAAGTAAGAGAAATAATTCAAAATGGGAAAGCAGTATTAGGAATTGAATTTGGTTCTACACGTATTAAAGCAGTATTAGTAGATGAAGAAAATAACACAATTGCTATAGGTAGTCATGAATGGGAAAATCAATTTGAGGAAGGTGTATGGACTTATAGTGAAGAAGTTATCTGGGAAGGACTTAGAGCTTGCTATAGTAATATGGCTGAAGAAGTATATAATCAATATGGTGTATACATCGAAAACATAGGTGCTATAGGTTTTAGTGGGATGATGCATGGTTACATGCCTTTTAACAAAGAAGGGCAATTATTAGTGCCATTTAGAACATGGCGTAATACGATTACAGGGGAAGCATCAGAGAAACTTACTGAGTTATTAAACTATCATATTCCACAAAGATGGAGCATCGCTCATTTATATCAAGCTATTTTAAATGGGGAAACTCATGTAGGAGAAATTGACTTCATTACAACTTTAGCAGGATATATTCATTGGCAGCTTACAGGGAAAAAGGTAATGGGAGTTGGTGAAGCTTCAGGGATGTTCCCTATTGATTTAGAAACTAAGAATTATAATGCACAAATGGTGGCTAAGTTTAATCAAGCTATTGAAGATAAGAAATATGCTTGGAAACTTGAAGATATTTTACCACAGGTTAAAGTGGCTGGTGAGTTAGGTGGAAGACTTACTGAAGAAGGTGCAAAATGTTTAGATGCTACAGGACGTTTAAAAGCAGGCATTCCTATTTGTCCTCCTGAAGGAGATGCGGGAACTGGTATGGTAGCTACTAATAGTGTGATGAAACGTACAGGAAATGTATCAGCAGGAACATCTGTATTTGCTATGATTGTCTTAGAAAAAGAATTATCTAAAGTATATGATGCTATTGATTTAGTAACAACACCAACTGGTGAATTAGTAGCTATGGTACATTGTAATAACTGTACTTCTGATTTGAATAGCTGGATTAATATGTTTGAAGAATTTGCTGGAGCTTTAGGTGCAAGTGTGGATAAAAATAAATTATTTACAGTTTTATATGAAAAAGCTTTAGAAGGAGAACCTGATGCAGGCGGATTACTTGCTTATAATTATTTCTCAGGTGAACATATTACTGGCTTTGAAGAAGGTAGACCTTTATTTGTAAGGTCATCACAATCTAAATTAAATTTAGCTAATTTTATGCGTGCACATTTATTTACAGCTTTAGGTGCTTTAAAAATTGGATTAGATATTTTAATGAAGGAAGAAAAAGTAGCTGTAGATGAAGTTTTAGGTCATGGTGGTTTATTTAAGACTAAAGGCGTAGGTCAAAAAATATTAGCAGCTGCTATTAATGCACCAGTATCTGTTATGGAGAATGCTGGAGAAGGTGGTGCTTGGGGAATCGCAGTACTTGCTAAGTATATGAAAGCTAAACTTGATGGTGTTACCAATAGAAGTTTAGAAGAGTATTTAGCTCAAGATGTATTTGTGAATGAAAAAATGAGTAAGATGGCGCCGGATGCAAATGATGTAAAAGGGTTCGAAGACTTTATGGTACGTTATAAAAAATGTCTTGATATAGAAAGTGCAGCAGTAAAATCTTTAAATTGGAGTGAATAAAATGTTAGAGGAACTTAAAGAGCAAGTTTATAAAGCCAATATGGAATTACCAAAAAGAAAGCTGATTACTTATACTTGGGGAAATGTAAGTGGTATAGATAGAGAAACAGGTTATTTTGTTATTAAACCAAGTGGTGTAGATTATGATGAATTAAAACCAGAAGATATGGTTGTTATGGACTTAGAAGGAAATAAAATCGAAGGAAAATATAAACCATCTTCAGATACACCAACACATTTAGAGCTTTATAAAGCCTTCCCTGAAATAGGAGGGGTTGTGCATACACATTCACCATGGGCGACTTCATGGGCACAAGCTGGTAGAAGCATTCCATGTTATGGGACAACTCATGCAGATTATTTCTATGGGGATATTCCTTGTGCAAGAAGCTTAACAAAAGATGAAATTGAAGAAGCTTATGAAAAAAATACAGGGCTTGTGATTATCGAGACATTTAAAAAATTAAATCCTAATTATGTACCAGGTGTTTTATGTGTGAATCATGGACCCTTTACATGGGGAAAAGATGCGATGGAAGCTGTGCATAATGCTGTTGTTTTAGAGGAAGTGGCAAAAATGGCTTATCAAACAGAAAGTATCAATCATCATGCACAGCATGCACCTGACATGATTAAAGAAAAACACTTTATGAGAAAACACGGCAAGAATGCTTATTATGGTCAATAAATAAAAAGGTTATTAAAAAGGCAGTGCTCTGAAATTATAAACAATTTCGAAGCACTGCCTTTTTTGATTATTTCAACAGAAATGGTGTTAAATTTTATGGTCTATTTAATAATGTAGCAACGCCAGCTTCAATTGTTCTAATTTCATTTTTAATTTCAACAAGGCCAGTTTGTGGATCTTGAAGTTGTGCATTAATAGAGTTAAGAAGAGTTGTTAAGTCATTTATTTCATTTTGAAGTGTAAGCACTTGTGTTTGAATTTCTTCAAGTCCGAAAGAAGCACTGAAAACAGCTTCAGATAAGTTTGCAGTATCAGTAGAAATTTGAGGAAGGCCGCCACTTTCAGTAGTTGTTAAGGTGTCTAATATGGTGTTAGATGTATTAGAAAGTGCAAGTAAACCAAAATCTGGGTTAGCAACCGTAGATTGAATATCAGATGTCATTGCACTAATAGCGCTAAGGCCAGAACCACTATCAAGAACTGCTGTTTCAATATTAGCAACTTCAGCTTTAATTTCTTCAAGACCGAATGAAGGATTTGTAACGTTTTCAAGAATAGTAACAATATTAGTAGCAATAGTATTAAAAGCAGGAGCTAATACAACATCTTCGATAGCAGCAACTTCAGCTTTAATTTCAGCAAGCCCGAAAGATGGATTATTTAAAGTATTGGTAATAGCGGCTAAACCTATTGTTTCATCAAAAATAGCATTAGCAATATCTGTTACTTCACAGTTAAGATCGCTTATAGCAGATTTAGGGCAAGCGATACCTTTTTGAATACCAAACATATTTTTATTAATTTTTTTGAGTTCATGATTTGTAAAAGCTAGACTGTCTCTTTTAACATGTTTATGAGGTTTAGGATGCTTATGAGGCTTACCAGATTTATTAGGGTCACTAGAATGTGAAGATGATGATGAAGAATTTCTATGAGAATTAGACTTTTTGGAACATTTGTTTTTGCATGGTTTATCAGATGAACTAGAATCTATAGTGTTTTTGTGTATGACATGATTGTGTAATGACATGTAAAAAACCTCCTAATAAGATAGATTAATAAATAGCTACTATACTATATGCAAGAAGGTAAAAAAATGGGAATTAAATGTAAAAAAAGTTCAAGCTCTTTAAAAAGTGACACATGAAATATGGTACATTAATATTATTATATTAGGGGTAAAATAAATTTTTAAGCTATGGAGAGATTAGAAATGGATGGGATGTTAGAGAAACAAAATCAATTCTTATATGCTACAAAAGGGGAAGGTATATCTGTAGTGGCTGTTACAAAGAGAGAACAATACATCCCTAATATTGTAGCAAATTATGACCGTCAATTTTTTGGCTTAAAAGAATTAGTTATTATTTTAAATAATGATTGTATTACTAAAAAGAATATTAAAGAAAAGTATAGAGAAAGAGTAGATATTAGAATTTATCAATTACCTGAATTTATAAATTTGGGAATTTGTTTAAACTATGGATATGAGCGGACTTATTATAGGTATATTACTAAATTCGACGATGATGATTATTATAGTATGCACTATTTAAAAGAAGTATATGATACTTTTAAACGAACAGGTTGTGATATTGTATGTAAATCTAAGATATTTTATTATTTAAAGGGTTATAGAGAATTAATTGTAATACCTTCATTATTAAAAGAAGGTAAGCCTGCTAAGAATGGAGCAGGTGCTACTATTAGCATGACAAGGGAAGCTTTTAATCAAATACAATATGGGAATTTAAATAAAGGTGTAGATTTAGATTTGTTTAATAGGAATAAGAGTATTGGATTAGAGGTATATAGTACAACAAGTTATAACTTTTTATGTATAAGGAAAGAAAATGTATTAGAACATACATGGCAGATTTCAGAGGAAGCTTTAGAATCACGAGCAGATAAAGAATATGGTATTAGGCATATAAGTCTAGAAGAAGCATGCAAAGAAGTGACTTATTATAGGTATAAATGAAAGGTATAATTAGCATAAAAGCATCATAGTATACAGTAGCAGTAGAAATGGGAGTTTAATATGATTAGCATAAGTCTATGTATGATTGTTAAAAATGAAGAAGGAGTATTAGCAAGATGTTTAGAGTGCGTCAAGGAAATTGTGGATGAAATAATTATAGTAGATACAGGATCTACGGATAAGAGTAAAGAAATCGCTAAGGGATATACAAGTCAAGTTTATGATTTTGTATGGACAGATAATTTTGCAGAAGCTAGAAACTTCTCTTTTTCTAAGGCTACTAAGGACTATATTATATGGTTAGATGCGGACGATGTTTTAACTCAAAAGGCTCAAGGAGATTTATTGAAATTAAAGCAAGTTTTAGAACCAGAAGTGGATGTAGTTTATATGCCATATTATATGATTAAAGATAGTAAAAATAATGAAATTGATTCTATCTTTTGGAGAGAACGAATTATTAAAAGAGAAAAGGGATTTAAGTGGGAAGGAATCGTACATGAATATATTATAAGTTCAGGAAAACTCGTGAAGATAGATATTCCTATAGTTCATATGAAAATGCATAGTGCAGGAGATCGGAATCTAAAAATTTTTGAAAGCTATTTAGCAAAGGGAAATAAGATTTCAGATAAGGAAGCTTTTTACTATGCAAGAGAATTATTTGCAAATGGGCAGATTGATAAGGCTATGGTGTATTATAAAATGTTTTTAAATACCGTGGTGCATTAAGATCTAATTATTTGAATGCATGTATTGAGTTATCTGATTGCTATGCAATAAAAAGGGATAATGAAAATTGCCTTAAGGCATTGCTACAATATTTTGAGATAGATGTACCAAGAGCAGAGATTTGTTGTAAGATAGGGCATTATTATAAGGTAAGAAATGAGTTTGAGAAGGCAATTGCTTGGTATAGTTTAGCACCTTATACAATTAAGCCAGAAGAGTCAATTGGTATGATTAAACCAATGTATTGGGATTATGTGCCTTATATGGAGATTGTAATTTGTTATTATAAATTAGGCGATATAGAGAAAGCTGTTTATTATAATGAAAAGGTAGCTCAAATCAAACCTAATGATGAGAAGATGTTAAGTAATCGTTATCTTTTAGCAAAAATGAAGATGAAGAAGTAAAAGTGAATAAATAAAAACAAAGGCATTGCGGTAACGTATTGAAAAGCAATGCCTTTAATATATATGCAAAATAAAGAATACATTAAAGTGCTTTCTATTATAGTAGTAATAGAAATAGTTGATTAGTATATGAAACAAAAGTAATAGAAGGAACTTAAATGTGATTTATATTATGGATATAGTATAAAAAATGGGAGAGGTAAAGTGATATGCAAGAAATAAAAATATCTATTATTACGCCTACAAGAAAGCAAGATTGCATTGAACATTTAATAGAGAATTACTATAGACAAGAATATAAGCATAAAGAATTAATCATTGTTATTAATAATGATAATATGCAGACTGCTATATTTGACAAATATATAGCGAAAGATTCGAGTATACACGTATATCGCTTACCTGCTAGACTGCATTTAGCCCAGTGTCTTAATCTAGCTGTATCTAAAGCAAAGTTAGATTATATAGCTAGATTTGACGATGATGATTTCTATGGAGAGAAATACTTACAAGAAATCAATGAAAATTTTCAAACCAAGCATTGCGATATTATTAATAAAGGAAGTTTTTATACTTATTTTAAAGAAATTAAGATATTGATGAAAAGAGGAAGTGGCAAAGAAAATAGGTATGGAGCAGAAGGTGGTGGAGCCACAACCTGTTTCAAAAAAGAGATTTTTAACAATATAAATTATGTGAGCATAGACAGATGTGATTCTGTTTTAATGAAAGCATGTAGGGCTGCAAGATATAAAATATATTCTACATCTAGTCATAATTTCATGGCAGTTAGAAGTACGGATATAAGTGTGCATACTTATCAAAAACCTTTTGAGTTTTTCTTAAAAAATCCTAGGAATAAAATAGTAGCAGAGCAAATAGAATATGAGGAGGCTTGCAGACTTATAAATACTTTGTAAAGAAGCTAAAAGCAAGCACTTAAATAGGAGGATTAGCCATGTGTAAAAAAATAGTAGTATGGATTCTTTTTAATACAATAAATTATACACCAGCTAGATTAACCAAGGAATGGATTGATGAGCGTATAGGTATTTTTGAAAAATATACATTAAAGAGTATGAAGGCCCAAACAAATCAGAACTTTGAAGTTTATTTATGTTGTGATAAAACCACTATGCCTATTATAAATGAATGCTTGGCAAAAAGACTGCCATTACCTCCTAATATACATTTTGATACAACCTATAGTAATAGTAAGGCTGTTATGAAAGATATTAATAACTATGATTATTTATATCATATTAGGTTAGACTCAGATAATCTATATCACAAGGACTTTATTCAAAAATTATATGATTATAAGCCTAAAAAGGATACGCAAGTTATTATCACTCAAAATGGCTATATGTATGATGGCACCGATGACAGATTAGCAACATATTATCAACCTTCACCACCATTTTATACTTTTATTTATAAAGTGCAGGATTATATAGATGGTTTTCGTTATAATACGCCAGGTGGACATGGGAATGTCATTAAAATGTGGAAGTATGAACTTATAGAGGGTTTAAATTATTTAGTTACAATACATGGCAAGAATGTATCTAATTTTAGAGGATTAGTTAACAAAAAAGCATTAATAGAGGGAGAAAATAAAGAAAGGATATTAAAGGAGTTTGGAATGCAGGATAGATTGTCTAACTAGGGGTGAGGCTGCATGAAGAAAACAATCTTATTCATGGTTACAAATGGTGCGGGACTAGGTCATTTAACTAGGGGATTGGCAATAGCCAAGAGATTACGAGCTCTTGATAAAGAGTATGAAATAGTTTTTCTAACCACTTCAGTAGCAATAGAAGTTTTACGCGAAAGTGGTTTTATGTTTTACTATGTACCTACTAAAAACTTAATGCCTAACGGTTTAAATGGTGGGGCATGGAATGAGTTTTTAAAGAGGCAACTTAAGGATATTATCAATATGCATAAGCCAGCAGCGATTGTATTTGATGGGGCAATACCCTATGCAGGACTTTTGGCAAATATTAATAAGGTACGTAATTATAAAACTATTTGGATTAAAAGAGAATGCTATAAACAAAATGTTGATAGCCTAGCAGATAAGGAGAAGTTTTTTGACCTTACTATTGTACCACGGGAAATTAATGAGATTAATGTTTCTAGGGGACCTGGCAAGGTGTATACCAATCCTATTATGTTATTAGACCAACAGGAGGCTCTTGACAGAGAAACAGTAAGAGAAGAATTAGGTATTAAGATGGATGAAAAACTCTTTTATGTGCAATTAGGTGCAGGACTTATAAATGATATAGAGACTACGTTGCAAATGATAGTGGATAAGATTGTAGAGAATCCTAAATATCATGTTTTATTAGGAGAATATATTATAGGAAAATCAATAGATATAAGGCATCCAAGGGTTAAAGTGATAAGGAGCTTTCCAAATGCAAAATATTTTAAGGGACTAGATGGAGCCATATCTGCTGCGGGTTATAATACGGTGCATGAACTTGTATTTTTTGGAGTGCCCACTATTTTTGTGCCAAATACTCAAACAGGTAGAGATGATCAGGTCGCTAGAGTACAAAAAGTAGAAGATGCAAGAGCTGGAACTGTACTGATAGATGTGACACCTGAAAGCATTAAAGAAAAACTAGATTATATTGTAAGTAATCAAAGAATACTTCAAATAAACGCTAAGACACTTATTAGAGTCAATGGTGCCAGTATAGCTGCACGATATATTAAAAATTTAATATAAATAAAGATAAAAAAGCAGATAAGCTTAGCTTATCTGCTTTTTTATCTTTATTTATATCAGATATATACGCAGTAGCAAAAAGGAGAAATCAACATATAATGTAGTAAGTTGGTAAAAAACGTATTAATTTGCTGAAGGAAGGGAACGCGATGTATAAAGATCAAGTTGTGTTTGTGACAGGAGGAACAGGTTCTTGGGGACATGAACTTGTAAGACAACTCTTAAAAGAATCACCTAAAGAAATACGTATTTTTAGTCGAGGAGAATTATCACAAGTAAAGATGGAGAGAGAATTTAGAGATTCTCGTTTAAAATTTGTTATAGGTGATATTAGAGATTTAGAGGCTATTACAGCAGCAACAGAAGGTGTAGACTATGTGTTTCATCTCGCAGCATTAAAACATGTACCTATATGTGAATTGCAACCTAATGAAGCTGTTAAGACGAATATTGTAGGAACACAAAATTTAATAAAAGCATGTATCAAAAATAAGGTAAAAAAAGTAATCGATGTATCTACAGACAAGGCAGTAGATGCACTTAATTTATATGGTATGACTAAAGCTGTAGGAGAAAGACTTATTATTCAAGCTAATTTAATTTCTAAGAATACTAAATTTGTTTGTATAAGGGCAGGGAACGTACTAGGATCAAACGGAAGTGTAGTACCATTTTTTATTAATCAAATTAAAGAATTAAAGAAAGTAACAATTACTGATCCTAAGATGACAAGATATTTTATTACATTACCAGAAGCGATTAGTTTATTATTTAAAGCTGTTCAAGCAAGTGTAGGTGGAGAAATCTTTGTTATGCGTATGCCGGCTTATCGCATTAAGGATGTGGCAGAAGTATTAATAGAAGATAGTGGTGAAAAAAATATTGTTGTTGAAAATATAGGTATAAGGCCAGGTGAAAAACTGGATGAGGTCTTAGTTTCTGAACATGAATCAGGTCATACTTATATGTATGATGAAACCTATTATGTGATTATGCCAACGATAGACATACCTGGACTTAAAGAACATTACACACCATTAGGATTAAAAAAAGTGGATTTTATAAGATATACATCAGCAGATTTTATTTTAGAAAAATCAGATATTACACTTTTGTTAAAAAAAGGAAAATATTTAAAATAAAAATCAATAAGGTTAGTGAGAGAGAATATGAAAGTTTTATTATTAGGTGATCAAAATACGTTTGTTTATGATTTACAATGGGGATATAAACAGATAGGATGTAATGTAAGGATAAGTCAAAATCACAGAATGAAAGAAAGTTTAGATAAAGAAATTCAAGAATATAAGCCAGATTTAATTATGACTTTTGGTTCACCCTTGTATGGTATAAGAAGACCAGAAATTATGGAATATTTAGGTAAACGTTCAGGGAATGTAACATATCAATATATTCATTGGGATACGGATGGATGGTTAAATGCAAAAGTACATCAATATATGCTGATTTCAAAGACCTATCCAGATAAGATATTTACAGTTTGTAAAGAAGCATTAGCGTTTTATGAGACTAAGGGGTTTAGTGGAGGGATTATGCGATATGGCATCAATCCAGAAGTATTTCATAAGGTAAAAGCTAATGAGAAATATAAAGGAATGATTACGTATATTGCTAATGATTATAAAGGGAGAATGACTGATACAAGATTTTATAAGGGACAATCTATAGATATTTTATATGGTGGTTTAATTAAAAATAGAATAAAGGTGGATTTATGGGGCAGTGCAGGGATGAAAGACTTATATAGTCATTGGACGAATCAAACACCAGAAAATTGTTATCATGGAATATGTCCTTATTTTGTGCTTAAAGATGTTTATGGTAGCTGTTATATGAATCTAGCCACACAAAATTCAAAATATCATGTTACAAAGAGAACATACGATATTTTAGGTTCTCAAGGATTTGTTCTTACTTATAATACAGGGGGTATAAATGAAGAGTTTGAAAATGGTAAAGATTTGATTGCTGTAAATTCAACTGAAGAAGCCTTATATTATATAGAGTATTATACAAAACACATAGATGAATATAACAAGATTAAAGAGAATGGTTATAAAAAAGTAATGACTCAGTATACGTATAAACATAGGCTACAAGGTATGTTAGGTGAAATTGGAGTTTTGTGAGAAAATTAAAGTACTATAAAGAGATATACCTTTAGATATTCTGTTAGGAATCTATGGGGATACTTTTTTATGAAGCAGCAACTTTTAGACACAAGTAGCCATATAATGAAGTAGCTTTATGATGCTACTATGTAAAGGGAGGGAGCGTTAAGAAGAGAAAAATAAAATATACCAAAGAGCGGATATTAGGAAAAGTTAAGGAGTATATCAGAGGAGGAGAAGCTATGGCTATAACTTGGGAGGAGGGTATTTCAATTATTACTCCCACTATACGTGAAGCATATGTACCTCAAATCGTTTCTAATTTTTTAAGACAAAGATTTATAAGTAAAGAGCTTATTTTAATTATTAATGATGACAGAAGGTGGTTTACAGCTCCTCAGATAGCACATTTTAATACATTAAATATTCATATTTATTACATGCCAGCTAGTAAAACGTTAGGCGAATGTCTTAATATGGGTGTAGAAATAGCAAGGTACAATCATATTGCTAAGTTTGATGATGATGATTATTATGGGGCACTATATTTAAATGAAATGTACAATGCATTTAAGATGGAAAATTGCGATGTAGTGTGCAAGCAAAGCATATTTTATTATTTAGAAGCTTCTGGTAAGCTCATGATATTATCTACTTCCGGAAAAAATAGGCGCGTGACAAGAGGAGCGGGTGCCACTATTGGTGCTAAAAAAAATATCTTTGCTAAAATACAATTTGCACACCTTAAATCAGGGACGGACACAGACTTTTTTAATAAATGCAGAAAGCATGGATTAATATGCTATAGTACTTCTAATTATAATTATTTATGTTTTAGAAATAAGGATGCTATGCAGCATACATGGCAAATTACATCAGATGCATTAGAGAAGAAGTGTAAAGGCTGCTGGAATCAATTTATGAGTTATGAGGAAGCCTGTTATTTTGTAGAACAGATTAAATAGTTAAATCCCTATGAAGATAGACAAATCTATGTTCATGGGGATTTTGTTAAATATCTTAAGCTAGAGGAGAAAAAAGAAGGCTAATGTAACAAAATGTATAAAATATACATATCTTATAATAGAAGCAAAACACATAGATAAATTTGTAAAAAGTTAATAAAGAGGGTTATAAGCATTTGGAAGTAGAAAGGGGTTTAATAATGGATTTTATAGATGCAATAAAAAATAGGCAGATAAAAATAGCCGTTATAGGACTAGGCTATGTAGGTTTGCCATTGAGTATGGCCCTGACTAAAGCAGGATATTATGTACAAGGAATTGATTGTAATGCACAAAGGGTTGAAAGTATTAATAACGGACATTCTAACATAATTGACGTAAAAGATGAATGTTTACAAGAAAGTTTAAAAAATGACTTATTTAATGCTTCTACAGAATATAGCTTAATTAGTAATGTTCAAGCTATTATCATATGCGTACCTACACCTCTTAATAAGGCAAAAGAACCTGATTTATCATATATTATTAAGGCTATGAAAGGTGTCTTGCCATATTTAACAAAACAAATATTAATCTCATTAGAAAGTACAACATATCCAGGAACAACTGAAGAACTTATTGAAGGTTATGTAGAAAAAGAAAAGGGATGGAAGGTTGGAGAAGATTTCTATGTATGCTATTCACCAGAACGTGTAGACCCAGGGAATAAAAAATTCTCAGTAGAAAATACACCTAAAGTTATAGGTGGAAGCACCCAAAAGTGTCTACAAATAGGTCAAACATTATATGAATCTTTCTTACCAAAGGTTGTGGGGGTTAAAACAACGAGAGTTGCTGAGATGACTAAAGTTTTAGAAAATACATTCCGCTGTGTTAATATTGCACTTGTTAATGAAATGACTATGATGTGTGAAAGAATGGGAATAGATATATGGGAGGTTATTAAAGGTGCATCTAGTAAGCCTTTTGGATTTATGCCATTTTATCCAGGTCCAGGTGTAGGTGGACACTGTATTCCACTTGATCCGCTCTATTTATCCTGGGAAGCTAAGAAATATAATTATTTTAACCGTTTTATAGAAACAGCGTCAGATATTAATAGCAATATGCCTTATTATGTGGTACATCAGATTGGTAAGATATTATGCCAACAAGGTAAGAGTATTAGAAAAAATAAAATATTATTATTAGGCATGAGCTATAAAAAAGATATTAGTGATTTAAGGGAATCACCTAGTTTAGAAGTTTATGAGTTATTAAAGAAACAAGGCGCCTCAGTAGAATATTATGATCCATATATTGAAAGTTTTAACTATAAGGATAAAGTTATAAAAGGCATTGTATTTAATGAAGAGACGATTAAACAATTTGATATCGTCGTGCTTTTAAGTGATCATAGTAATATAGATTATAATTGGTTGGTAGAAAAAGCAACGCTTATTTATGATACAAGAAATGTTTGTAAAGATATTGAGAATCATAAGATTATTAAATTAGGTCAAAATATAGAAGGTATGTATTTAGAAAACTAATAGGAGCATATAAGTAATTGTTTTTTATCAAAGAATCATATACATCCTAAATTAGAGGAAATTTTTATTAAAGCACGAACAAAAAAATGGACAGATAGGCGAATGGAATTATTTATGAAGTATGCAGGAAATAGCTTAATTCATCAAACAAATCAAGATTGTATATGCTTAGTAAGATAACGAGTTGTGCTAGTTAAATTTACAAGTAGAATAAGCTCCAATCATATGATATCTTACTTTTACATCACAAAAATAGGGGGACATCATATGTCAGAGCTCATTTTAGCAAACGATTTAGAGATATTTCATCTTATGGTTACTGTGCATCTAAAAAAGAGACTTATTACGGTTTAAAGCTTCATGCTGCAGTTACTTTAGATGGTTATCTTGCAGAAATTGAAATTACAGCTGGCAACGTAGATGATCGTGCTATTCTATGGGAATTATTATCAGATGTCTATCAACCTATTGTTCTAGGTGACAAAGGATACATAGGTGATCATATTGCCCAAGAACTGAAAAATGATAAAAATATGATCTTGCTAGCTTTAAAAAGAAATAACAGTAAGAACCCTTACCCAAAAGATTTAAGAAACTGGATCAGTAAGCATCGAAGATGTATAGAAACTACATTCTCGCAGCTAGCAGAACAATTCCATATCAATGAGGTGTTAGCCAATTCAATAAGTGGCTTAAAAGCAAGGATTCAAAGTAAAATTTTAGGGCATAACATCGCATATTTCATGAACAAATGCCTTGGAAATAAAGAAACTGGATAGATTAAGCATTTAATATTTGGATAAATAGATCTTAGTATAATTATTTTAGGGATTATACAGTTTGATGTATTACCATATTTATCCTATTTATAAGTTGAGATAATCTAGCACATGTCGTTAGGATATAATAACTATAAGTGGCATATGTACAAGAAATCCAGCATTACAATAAATAGAGAGATTAGATTAAGGTGAAATATAATGAAACTGCTTATAACAGGTTCTAAAGGATTTATAGGCAAAAATTTGGTGATAAGGATTAAAGAAGAGGGCATACATGAAGTATTAGAATATGATATTAATATGCCTAAGGAATTATTAGAATCCTATTGCGAGATTTGTGATTGTGTGATTCATTTAGCAGGAATTAATAGACCGAAATCTGAAGAAGAGTTTATGCAAGGAAATTGTGATTTTACAAAGGAACTTATAGAAAAGTTGAAGAAAACGAATAATAAAGCGCCTATTATTGTTACCTCATCTATACAAGCTCAGAGAGATAATTTATATGGCAAAAGTAAAAAAGCTGGAGAAGAAGTACTGATTAAGTATGGGGAGGAAAGTGGTAATAAAGTTTGCATTTATCGGTTACCTAATGTATTTGGCAAGTGGTGTAAGCCTAATTATAACAGCGCTGTGGCTACGTTTTGTTATAATATTGCAAGAGATTTACCAATTACAGTAACTGATCCTAGTATTAGTTTACAGCTTGTATATATTGATGATGTTGTAGAGGAAATTATAAATGCTATAGAAGATAAGAATAGAGCTTATGAAAAGTATTATTATAAGATACCTAAAGTTTATACAGTCACATTAGGGGAAATTACAAGTTTGTTATATGCTTTTAAGGCAAGTAGGACGAATTTAGATGTGCCTAAAGTGAGTGATGATTTTAGTAAAGTATTATATAGTACTTATACAAGTTATTTACCAGAAGAGGAATTTAAATATCCATTAGTGATGCATATAGATCAAAGAGGTAGCTTTACAGAGATTATTAAAACCGCGGAGAAAGGTCAGTTTTCTGTAAATATAGCAAAGCCAGGTATTACAAAGGGAAATCATTGGCATCATACGAAGGTCGAGAAATTCCTTGTAGTATATGGCAAGGGCTGTATTAAATTTAGAAAAATAGGAACGGATAAAGTGATTACCTATCATGTCAGTGGTGAAAAGTTAGAAGTTATAGATATTCCAGTAGGTTATACTCATAGTATTAGTAATGAAGGAGAAGAAGACTTAATCACCTTTATATGGTGTAATGAATGCTTTGATTCAGATCATCCAGATACGTATTATGAGGAGGTTTAGCATGGAAAAACTTAAGGTTATGACAATTATAGGTACGAGGCCTGAAATTATTAGACTTTCAGAGACAATTAAAGCATGTGATAAATATTTTGATCATACCCTAGTGCATACAGGACAAAACTGGGATTATACATTAAATGAAGTTTTTTTTAAAGACTTAGATCTTCGTGCACCGGATTATTACTTGGATAGTGTAGGAAAGGATTTAGGGGAGACTATGGGGAATATTATTGCTAAATCTTACGCTATCTTACAAAAAGTAAAGCCAGAAGCTGTTTTGGTATTAGGAGACACCAATTCAGCACTAGCAGCTATTTCTGCTAAGAGACTTAAAATTCCTATCTTTCATATGGAAGCAGGCAATAGATGTTGGGACTGGAATGTATCTGAAATGATTAATCGAAAAATAGTAGACCATATATCAGATATTAACTTACCTTATACTCAGCATGCAAGGCGTTATTTATTAAGTGAAGGTATAGATGGCAAAACAATATTTGTAATAGGTTCTCCTATGCAGGAAGTACTTAGAGCACATCAGGAGAAGTTTAATAAAAGTGATGTGTTAGAGAGATTGGGATTAAAAACAAATAATTACATCTTGGTATCAGCTCATCGTGAAGAGAATATTGATATTGAGCAAAACTTTATGTCTTTAATGAATGCCATTAATGGTATTGCAGAGAAATATCAAATGCCAGTGATTTATTCAACCCATCCTAGAAGTAAGAAATTTATAGATCAAAGAGATTTTAAATTCCATCTGTTAGTACAAAGTCTAAAACCATTTGGATTTATTGATTATATTAAATTGCAGACTAATAGCTACTGCGTTTTATCTGATAGTGGAACATTATCAGAAGAAAGCGCTATGTTAGATTTTCCAGGGGTACTTATACGTACTTCTACAGAAAGACCAGAAGTTTTAGATAGTGGTACTGTTGTTATAGGTGGGATTACAGAAAAGGATATATTAGAAGCAATAGGTGTGGCGGTAAGTATGCAAATTAATAAAGAAGAAAAGGCAATGCCATGGGATTATGAAGATACCAATGTTTCAGCTAAAGTTGTAAGATTGATTCAAAGCTACACCCATATTGTTAATAAAACGGTATGGCAAAAATAAAAATGTATTTAGAGGCTTAGATAGAACAAGGAGTAATCGTTGTGTAAAAAGTTATAACGATTACTCTTATTTTTTAGGGAAAATAAATTAAAAATTTAGAGATAAGATACACTAATGACTATAAAATAAATAATAAATGTATAAAAATTAGGGGAAATGATATCTAGATTATTAGATTATCAAAAAGTGATTGGTGAATTATAATTAAAACAATGTATAAAGGAAGATAAATATGTAACAAATATTTAGGAGGAGAGTATGAATAAAATTTATAAATTACATATGGGCAAAGCGAAATGTGCAGTAGATTTAGGAGATGGCAGCGAAAGAGGAGAATATGTTAATCAAGATTATATCTTATATAAGATGGGCAGACCTCATCGCGCTATTAGTTTAATGTATTGTTACTATCCAATGGATGCAGGATGGCCAAGACGTGCCAGCGTGGCACATGCAAGTGATGATGTAAAGTTTGCTTGGGACTACCCTTATGATGATTACTTCACTTATAAAGGCGGCCTTGGGGGAAACTTAAATGATGAACCTTTTACATATATGAGAGATATTCGTCGTCATGGACAAGATGTAAATTTAACATTAACTATTGACTGTGGTTTAAGTGATGAATATCTAATTGCAGTAGCTAAGGAGCTACGTACTTTTGGGCGTATGTTTCTTAGAATTAATCATGAAGCTACAGGGAACTGGTTTACACATAATAAACGCTATAGCTATCAAGAAGTAGCAGATTTCTTTGTAAGATTTCATAACATAATTAAGGAATATGCTCCAAATGTGAAAACAGTTATTTGTGCAGCTGATATTCAGAAATTAGAAAGTAATAGGCTTGAAAAAGAAGATGAATTTAAACAAACTATATTAGCAGCAGATGTATGGTCGGTAGATAAATATTTAGCACTTCACTGGGGATGGCCATATGATATAGCAGAAACAGGGGGAACAAGTCATGCCCGCTATAAAAATGAGAATACATATGCCCTTACAAAAGCTACATTTGAGCGTTATAAGGAGCTTAATGGTGGAGTAAGTAAACCTATGGTAATGGCAGAATTTAATGCAGATGGCGATGTAACAGGACCTTATGAGCAAGCTACTATGGTAAGAGACTTCTTAGACCGCATTAGAGAAGACAATGCGACTTGGTTTACAGGTTTTACAATGTATCAATTTAGAGATAGAGGACGTCTTGGACTTGAAATAGAAGATCCTAATAATAATGAAGTGGGCATTGAACAGCCTATTTTTAAAATGTATAAAGAAATGATTCATGAAGATTACTTTATGCCAGAAGTGATTCAAGGTGAAGAAGTAAAATTACCAATGACACTTCGTTGGGGAGGTGCAGAAGATGCAACAGGACTTGCTATGCCTCTTCATTTTGAAAAAAATCCTACTTTCTGTGAAGTCATTTTTGAAGGAGAAGAAAACTATATGATGGAGCTTAATGGGAAATGGTTCTATAAATCACCAAAGGCTAAAAATATTGATTTAATGTCTGCGTTTTTTGAAAAACCATTAGAAGGTGAAACAGATTTAACACTTAAAATTTTTGCACCACCAGCTACAGGTGAAAATGATCCAAGTCAAGGTGAGGATTGGTTAGAAAATTATTATGCAAAAGTAGAGAAATTACCAGAAGTACGTATCCGCTTTACACCTACTGAAGTATAAAAAATGAAAATTAGATTAAAAATAAAATATTTATAGTTTTATGAGGCAGTAAGTTGTATAATAGGAAAGTATTTGGTCAAAAATCTAATACAATCATATAATTATAAAGATAGGAGTTGTACATATGACAATTTTAGAAGCCATTGTACAAGGTATTATTCAAGGGATTACAGAATTTTTACCTGTTTCAAGTTCAGGCATATTGCCTTATTCCAGCATTTTTCTCCTAATATGCAAGGTTCAGCAGCCACATTCGTTATGGCACTTTTACATTTAGGAACATTAGTTGCTGTATTTATTGCTTTTCATGAAACAATTTGGAAGCTTATTCAAGAAGCCTTTCGTATGTTGGGTGATATCTTTACATTAAAGTTTAGTTTAAAAAATATGAATGATGAACGTAAGATGATTATGATGTATATTGTGGCAAGTATTCCGCTTGCTATCATTTATCCATTTAAATCTATTTATGATAGTATTGTTCAATCAGGAAGTTTAATCTTTTTAGGATGCTGTTTCCTCTTTACATCTGCAGTTTTATTTATTTCAGATCGTAAGGATAATGGAACTAAAGGGACTAAAGAGATGACTTACAAAGATGCATTATTCATTGGATTATTCCAAGGTTTTGCCTTACTTCCAGGTGTATCTAGATCAGGTTCAACAATTGGTAGCTCATTAATTAGAGGTTTCTCAAAACAATTTGCAGTACAATTTTCATTTATTTTAGGAATTCCAGCTATTTTTGCAGGAAGCTTTGTAGAAATCAAAGATGCTATGGAAATAGGTGCTACAGTAGAGATTGTACCAATGATTGTAGGCTTCGTTGTTTCAGCAGTTGTAGGTTTCATTTCTATTAAAATGATAGATTATCTTGTAAAAACAGATAAATATAAGATTTTTGCTATTTATACTTTAATTCTTGGTGTAGTAACAGTAGGTTTAGGTATATTTGGCTAAACAAAAAGGATGCTCGTAGAGACATCCTTTTTTGTTGTTTAAATAAGTTAAGCAAAGTATACTTTGTTAAAGTGAGTTTGTAAAGGATTTGAAGTGTTGAATACCTTCTTCTGTAAGCTTGAATACACCAGCGTCTTCTAAGACGCGAGTGAATTTTTTACCAAGTGCTTCTTGAACGTAAGTTGTAAGATTGCTGCCTGTGTAAGACGCTTTAAGTTCTTTAGCCCATGGAAGATGATAATCTGCTACTTTGGCAGTTCCATCACCTTGAATATAAGCTTTGATTGTTTCAAGTTCATAAAGTAAGCGGCCTGGTAAAATAGCAAGTCCCATTACTTCAATAAGTCCGATATTTTCCTTTTTGACGTGTTGAACATCTGCATGTGGATGGAATATGCCCAGTGGATGTTCATCTGTTGTACGATTGTTACGGAGTACAATGAGCATAGAGAATTTGCCATCTTTCATTTTAGCAACTGGTGTGACTGTATTGTGAGGTGTATCACCTGTAAATGCCAAAATATCAGCTGAGTCATCGCTATAAGTTTTCCATGTTTCAAATATGTAATTAGCACATTCAGCTACATCATCTAAGTAATCAGCTGTAAGTTCAATAGTAGACATTGGCCAGTTAAGAACATTACAACTTACTGTAGGATATTTTTCTATTTTAAATGCATATAAAGATTTTGCTAGGTGAAGAGGAAACTCATAACATCCACCTTGATAGTGCTCATGAGATAAAATAGAACCGCCTACGATTGGTAAATCTGCATTTGAACCAATGAAGTAGTGTGGGAATAGTTTTACGAAAGATAATAAAGTGTAAAAACTATCTTTACTAATATGCATAGGTTCATGGGTTTCAGATAAGAAAATGCAATGTTCATTGTAGTAAAGGTATGGAGAATATTGAAGTCTCCAGTTACGTTTATTAAGTTCTACAGCAATTGTACGGTGATTTGCGCGGTCTGGTAAGCACAGCGAGCCATCATAGCCTTCGTTTTCAATGCAAAGTAAACAAGAAGGATATTTGTTAGGAGGTGCTGTTTTAAGACGTGCAATTTCTTTAGGATCTTTTTCTGGTTTTGAAAGATTGATAGTAATATCAATATCACCATATGGAGAAGCTGATTTAAATTGCACATTTTTTGCAATACGGCTCATTTTAACGTAGTTTACATTTTGGCTTAAATGATAAAAATAGTTTGTGGCAAGCTTAGGATCTTTTTCATAAAGTAGCCAGAATTTATCTTCTACCATGGAAGGTACTGGCAAGAAGTAATTCATTAAGTTACTTGTGAAAATATCTTTTTCAGCGACGCTATCTTCAATAAGTCCTCTAGCCACTGCAAGAGCAGCGAGTGCATCTAATGTTTCATATAAATTTAAGTCACATACTTCATTTATTGTTTCATATTCAGGTGCTTTAAAAGCAGCAAGTAAACGATTACGTACATAGATTTCATCACGTTTTGTAATGAGACCATTTTGAATACCATGAGCAATGAGGGTATCAATAAGTGTATATAAACGATTCATAACTAAACTCCTTTATAACCATTAGGATGTGAATTATGCCATTTCCAAGCAGAAGCAATAATTCCTTTAATATCTGTAAATTGAGGTTCCCATCCAAGTACATCTTTAGCTTTTTGAGAAGAAGCAATGAGAAGTGCTGGATCGCCACTACGACGCTCGCCCAGTTTAAGAGGGATTGGATGACCAGTTACCTCTCTAGCAGCTTCAATCATTTCAAGTACAGAGTAACCTGTATTACTACCTAAGTTAAAGATATTACTTTCGCCGCCTTTCATTAAGTAATTTAAGGCAAGGATATGGGCATCAACTAAGTCTGTAACATGAATATAATCTCTAATGCAAGTTCCGTCATTAGTAGGATAGTCATTACCAAACACAGTGATAAATTCTCTTTGTCCAAGGGGGACTTGAAGAATAAGTGGAATAAGGTGAGTTTCAGTTGTATGAGCTTCACCGATTAAGCCATTAATATCTGCACCAGCGACATTAAAGTATCGGAGACATACATAGTTAAGGTCGTGTGCAGCACAGGTCCATTTAAGCATTTTTTCAATGGCAAGCTTTGTTTCCCCATATGTATTTGTAGGGCAAGTTGTCATATCTTCTGTAATAGGCATTGTTTTAATGTCTCCATAAGTTGCAGCAGTAGAAGAGAAAACAATATATTTTACGTGGGCTTCTACGAGCACTTCTAGAAGCGTTTGCGTACCACATACGTTATTATTATAGTATTTAAGAGGATTTGTCATAGATTCCCCAACAAGTGAATTGGCTGCAAAATGAATGACGCCATCAACTTTTTCTTTTTCAAATACGGCTTTAAGTTCATCCTTGTAGCGAATGTCTACTTGATAGAAAGGTACATTTTCAGGAATACTTTCAATATGTCCTGTGGCAAGATTATCAATAACTACAACTTCAATTCTTTTTTCGAGAAGTTGTTTAACGGCATGAGAACCGATATAACCAGCACCACCAACAACTAAAATTTTCATATCTATAATCTCCTTTTTATTAAGTCATAATTTTATTAGATGAATTTATTTAATTTCACAAGGGCCATTTCCAATAGAAGCAATATAGAATGTTACATCATATCCAATGACTTCTTTATATTTAGCGCCTACATTTGCCATAAAGTTATCTACATTTTCAGTTTTTACAATAGCAATCGCACAGCCGCCGAAACCAGCTCCAGTCATACGTGCCCCTAATGTGCCTTCTTCAGCGAGAGCAGCTTCTACAAGCGTATCAAGTTCTTTGCCTGTTACTTCATAATCATCTCTAAGAGAAGCATGAGAACCATTTAAGAGCTTTCCGAAAGTTACAAGGTCATTATTTTCAAGTGCTTTTGTCGCAGCAATTACACGTAAATTTTCAGAAATAGCATGCTTTGTACGTTTATAAAGGATAGGATCAGTAATAACCTTATCAAGTTTCTCGAGTTCTTTTTCACCTAAATCACAAATTGCACTAATTTGTGGATAAGTTTGTTTAAGAATAGTAAGCGATTGTGTACATTCATTAAAACGTTCATTATATTTAGAGTCTGCAAGTTCGCGACGTTTATTAGTATTCATAATGACGATTTGATAACCATCCAATACAAATGGAATATGTTCAAATTCTTGTGTGCCACAATTTAAGAGAAGGGCACTATTTTTTTTGCCAAGTGCAATAGCGAATTGATCCATAATACCGCTGCTTACACCCATATATTCATTTTCAACTTTTTTACCTAAAAGAGCCATTTCAGTTGGCTTAAGGTCTAAATCATACATCATACTAAAGAGTTTACTTACTAAGATTTCTAAAGAAGCAGAAGATGAAAGTCCTGAACCATTTGGAATATTACCATATATAAGGATATTTAATCCGTGAGGAATTTCATGACCTGATTCTAAAAGGAATTTTAAAACAGCTTTTAAGTAATTTGTCCAATTATCTTCTTTACGGTATTCAAGGTCATTTATAGAAATATTTATAATACCAAGTTCTTTAAAGTTTTCAGAGTAAACAGCGAAATTCTCATCTTCACGAATGCTTACAAGTGCATATGTACCTAAGGTAATGGCACAAGGAAATACAAGGCCCCCATTGTAATCAATATGTTCACCAATAAGATTTACACGCCCTGGAGCAAAAAATGTATGTGCAGCTGATTCACCAAATAATACTTTAAATTGATTTTGCAGTTCTAATACGTTCATAAAATCCTCCTAAAAGTAAATAAATATATGGGTAAAACTTTTCTTAGTTTTATTATAAAATTTTAGTAAAATAAATCAATAGTTTTTAGTAAAATAAAATTTAAAAAGTTGCGATAAAATATTTGACATATTATAATAAAACTATAATAAAGCATAGAGACATGCTTTACTAAAAGGAGTGGGAAGATGGCAACTATTAAGGAAGTAGCAGCTCAAGCGGGTGTTTCGATAGCAACTGTTTCTAGAGTCCTTAATTTTGATGAGAGTTTAAATGTAGCAGAAGCCACGAAAAAACGTATTTTTGAAACGGCAGAGGCTTTGCAATATGTGCCCAATAGCAAACGTAAGGCAAAAGAAAGGCCTATAACTATAGGAATTGCCCAGTGGTATACAGAAGAAGAAGAGTTAAGAGACCCTTATTATTTAGCAATACGTATTGCAGTAGAAAAACTATGTGATAAAGAAAAAATTGAGTTTAGACGTATTACATCAAACTATGAGAATAACATGCAAGATAAAAATTTTGATGGTGTTATTGCAATTGGAAAGTTTGGTGGTAAGGAAGTTTCTTATTTAAAAAGTTTATGTAGAGAAATTATTTTCGTGGACTTTTCACCAGAAGAAGAAGTATATGACAGTGTTCTTACAGATTATAAAAGAGGCACATTAAAAGCTCTAAGATATTTATATGATTTAGGACATCGGGCTATAGGCTATATTGGTGGTGAAGAATACATTAGTGGCCAAGAAAAATGCATAGAGGATGAAAGAGAATATGCTTATTTAGAATTCCTAAAAGAAAAAGATTTAGAAGAAAATCATTTTATATTAAAGGGTGAATTTAAACCAGAAGCAGGTTATGCATTAATGAAAGAAGCCTTAGCAAAAGTAGATTATCCGACAGCATTTTTTGTAGCAAGTGATCCGATGGCTATAGGTGCTTATAAAGCAGTTCATGAAAAGGGGTTAGTCGTTGGGAAAGACATAAGTATTATTGGCTTTGACGATATATATACAGCACAGTTTTTAACACCAGCTTTAACAACTGTTAAAGTTTATACAGAATTTATGGCAGAAACCGCTTTTGAAACCTTAAAAGAACGCTTAAATAGTGGGCGAAAAATCTCTAAAAAAATATTAGTTCCAACTGAATTTATTATAAGAGAAAGTTGTGGTCAAATAGAATAAACTTTGTTATAGTGTAATTGTAAGAAAATTATAAAATACTAGGAAAAAGGGGATTGGGAGATGAAGATTCAAGAAAGTAAAGTGACTTTTAAATCTGGAAGAGTAATTACAAAATATGCCTTAACAAACAACAATGGCATGCAAGTTGAATTAATCAGTTTAGGTGCGACGCTTACAAAAATCATTGTACCAGATGCAGCAGGCAATTTTGAAAATGTTATTCTTGACTGGCAGGATCTTGAAGTTTATGAAAGTCATCCTGGGTATTTTGGAGCTGTTCCTGGACGTACAGCAGGACGTATTTGGAATGGACAAGTTACAATAAATAATGAAACATATTATTTCTATAAAAATAATAATGGGAATACATTACATGGTGGTAAAGTAAGTTTTGCACATAGAAACTTTGATTGTCAAGCAGTCATTGATCAAGAAGGTGCGAAATTAGTTTGTAGTTATTTAAGTCCTGATGGAGAAGAAGGTTATCCAGGAAATTTACAAGTTAAAGTGACTTACATACTTAAAGAGGACAATAGTCTTACAATTGATTATGAAGCTACAACAGATAAAGATACAATTGTAAACCTTACAAATCATGCATACTTCAACTTATCAGGAGATGCAAAACGTTCTGTTTTAGAACAAGAAGTATATCTTAATAGTGATGAAATCTTTGCAACAGATGAAAATCTTATTCCAAAAGGAACAATGATTTCAGTAGATGATATGCCTGAATTTGATTTTAGAGTGCCTAAAACAATAGGACAAGATATCAATTCAAATAATGAAGTTTTAAGATATGGTAATGGTTATGACCATGTATATAAATTAAAAGACAAAGGCGTAGCAGCTAAACTTTTTGATTCGATTTCAGGACGTTGTATGACAGTCACAACAGATGCCCCTTGTGTTGTTGTTTATACAATGAACGGCGCAGATAGTTCATTAATGCATTCAAATGGCAAAAGCAGCAAACCAAACTATGGTGTTTGTTTTGAAACACAAAGACCAGCTATTGGTTATGAGGAAGTATTTAAAGACTTAGTATTACTTAAAAAAGATGATGTTTATACTCAAACAACAACATTTAAATTCGGTATACTGTAATTTAATAAATTTGTAACAATAAATATATATATCTAAAAAAAGACTAAAAGTTGTCCGACTTTTAGTCTTTTTTGTGCAAAATAAATTGCTAAATCTTGACAATAGCTTAAAATATATTTATAATGATTTTGTAACAATTAGTTAATAATATAAAATAACTTAGTAATAAATAAAAGCAATTATGTAATAACGCTGATGAAAATAAGAAAATATAAAATAACATTATAAATAGACAGTGTAATCGCAGACAATGGAGGTTAGTTATGAAATTTAATAAATTGGTGGCAATAGGAATTTTAATGGCAACGATGGTAGGAAATGTGCAAGCTGAAGTAGTTAATTCAGCAAGCGTTGTAGCAGAAATAGAGGGAACATTTACAGTAACTACAGATGAAGAAACGAAATTAAGAGAGACAGCAAGTCCAACAGGAGATATTATTAAATTCTTAAATAAAGATGTAACAGTTCAAGTTTTAGAGAAGTATGGTGACTTTTATAAAGTAGCAGCTAGTGGAGTACAAGGATACATATATAAAACACAGTTAGATACAACTGAGTTACAAGCGGTTAAAGAAGCGGTAATTGTTAAAGAAAAAGTAGCAAATGCATCAAAGGGAGAAGCAATTGTAGCACTTGCTAAGAAATACATTGGTGGAAAATATGTTTATGGTGGAACTAATTTAGAAACAGGTGTAGATTGTTCAGGCTTTACGCAACAAATTATGAAGAAAAACGGTATTACAATTGAAAGAACATCACGTAGCCAATATGCTGCAAATGGTGTAAAGGTAAGTGTATCAAACATTAAACTAGGGGACTTGGTGTTTTATGGGAAAAATGGTGTCACTGTAGATCACGTAGCTATTTATGCAGGTGATAATAAAATTGTTCATGCAAGTGATTCTAAATCAGGCATTAAAATGAGCAATTTGTACTATGGAAAACCAATTATTGGTGTTAAAAGAGTAATAAATTAAATACAAAGGGGTAACAGTTGACACAAGTTTAAACATATATTATAATATTTTTGTAATAAATGATTTAAATTTGTGCAAAAGTTAAAATATAAATAGTTCATCTATAAGGGGGAAAACAAGTGAAGAATGTTAAATCGATAAGCGTATTACTTGCAACATTACTTATGACATCTGTTTCAGTATTCGGGGCAGAAATATCAGCGCAAGGCACTGTTAATGCAACTGTTAGAGCATACAATTCAGCTCAAGAATTAAAAGAAACATGTTATATCTATGAAGGTGAAACATTTAAAATTGTAGAGGACCTTGATGGCTATTATGGTATTTTAATAGATGATAAAGAAGTGGTATATATTGAAAAAGAATACATATCAGTAGAAAAAGAAGTTGTGAAAGAAGAGCCAAAAGCAGAAGTAACAACTGAGAAAAAAGCACCTGTTAAAGCTAAAACTACTAAAGTAGAAGTTAAAAAATCAAAAGGTCAAGAAATTGTAACATATGCTAAAAAATTCATCGGAACACCTTATGTATACGGTGGAAATAGTTTGACATCTGGTGTAGATTGTTCAGGGTTTACGCAACAAGTTTTTCGTAACTTCAATGTTAAATTAGAGAGACGTTCTAGAGATCAATACGCAAGTAATGGTGTAGCTGTTAAAAAGTCAGATTTAAAACCAGGAGATTTAGTGTTCTATGGTTATAGCAATGTAACACATGTAGCAATTTATATTGGAAATGAACAAATTATTCACGCATCAACCCCGGGACAAACAGTTTCTATTGCACCAGTATGGCAAAGAGGCGATGCACCAATTATGGGATATAGACGTGTGATATAGATAAGATAAAAATGGTATTGCAAATAAAAGCAATACCATTTTTTACCATTATTTATAAGTGTTTTAGTATTTTTAACCATGCATGGAAAGGTAAATTTATCAACATAATAAGAGTATTAGAGTAAAACAAGGGGTGTAAAGATGACAAAGGTGCGTGCAGGCTATGCTTGTAGCAATTTATCTTTAGAAAATAATTTTAAAACTTTCCGTCTTAAGACTGTAGAAGATAAAGATGAGGAAAAAATTACGGAAGTCATATGTATTATCAAGTCCTAAAGTTGATGTAGTAGCACGTTCTATAGAATAAGTTCAAACACAAGCTAGCTGGATTAAGCGGGTAGGTGGACAAAATGTGGTGCTTCATATGGGGGCATTTATGGGGATAAGGAAGGAGCTGTGAAAAGATTAGAAAGTAATTTGCAATATGTAGATTGTAAACGGCTTTATATGGAAAATGATGCTAAATCTTATCATACACAAGATATTGTCTCACTTTGTGAAAAGTGCGGATTAAAGTGGGTATATGACTTTCACCATGATAGATGTCATCCAAGTTCTAATGGAACAGATGAAGTAAGGAAGCTTATTATGGCTTATCCACCAGATAAATATTATTTATCAACAGGGACACATAACATTAATTCAAGGCCTCATGCAGATTATATTAGTGCCTAGGATTATGGGACTTTTGTAGCGTTCTTGGAAAGTTGAAAAATCGCTGAAGCAGATGTGATTTTTGAAGCTAAAAAATTTGGCCATTCATGAAATAGTAACCTCTTTAGAGAATGGTTATTGGCAGTTTAAGGAGTAGAAAAAATGAGACAGATTAAGCAAATATTTAAAGTAATATGTTTAGTAGTATTATGTATAAGTTTTGTAGGAGAGGGGATGTCACTTAAAGCTTCGCAGCCGAATAAAAAGTTACTTCCTATATACTGCGTCGATACACAAGGTGAAAAAAAGTTGCTTTAACTTTTGATGCTGCATGGGGAGCAGATGATACAGATCAAATTATTGAAATACTAGGTAAGTATAATGTAAAGGCTACGTTTTTTATGGTAGGAGATTGGGCTAAGAAATATCCAGAGGCAGTGAAGAAATTCCAAGAAGCTGGCCACGATATTGCTAATCATTCCAATAAACATCCCCATGTATGCCAAATGAATAAAGAAGCGATTAAAAAGGATTTATTAGAAGCACATGCAACATTGAAAGAGCTTACGGGAACGCAGCCCTATCTTTATCGTCCACCTTATGGAGAATATAACAATACAGTATTAGAAGCTGCTAAAGAATGTGGTTATTATACAATACAGTGGGATGTAGATTCATTAGATTGGAAAGAGTATGGTCTTGAACCACTTATAAATAAAGTATTAAATCATAAGAATTTACGTCCTGGGACAATTATTCTCATGCATAATGATACTAAATATACTGCAGCAGCTCTAGAAAGTATTGTAAAAGGAATTATAGATAAGGGATATACCTTTGTACCTGTATCAGAACTTATTTACAAAGATATGAATTGTAAAATAGATCATGAGGGAAGACAATTAGCGCCTGTATCTCAGGCAGCTGATACAAATACGCAGCAAGTAAATTAAGTTATTTGGAATATAAAAAGAGAGTGTCGTGAAAATTTTACGACACTCTCTTAATCTAAAATAAGATTAGGAAACTTTATAAGTGTTTTCTAATTGTTTTTCAAACAAGGGATTGAGTAATAAATCAAGTTGCATGCTTAGTTGTAGTACTTCTGGGGAGAGTAGGTTATAAGCATTTTTTGTATAGTGAAATTTAAGGTTTTCTTGAGATGAATAATTTGATTTTGGGTAGGAATACTCATTGAATCGGCCTCTCTTTAAGAAAAAATGTGACTAGGATGTAAGTACCTGACTAATACTATAATATGTGAAAATATAAAAGATGTGACTAATATTTGAGAAACATAAAATGATAGTGCACATTAAATACATTAAGTTCAAGTTAAAGGAGTACATCAAATGATGATTATAGGCGTAGATAATACATTTCATTTAGGAAGCGAAACGATTGCTTTATTAAAGCGAGTAGCAGATAAAAATCAAATCGCATATATACATCTTAAGGTATTAGAAAGCAAAGTATATAAAAGTATGATGCTTAAGCAAAACATTGATGTAATCCAAAAAAATGAAAAATTTAAGTTGTGTATTATTGAATTTACTAAGAAAACTTTAAAAAAGTCTTAAAGCCATTCAATTTGACAGTATTGTATTTTTTGATGAAAAGATAGGGGATAGGAAATGTTATAATCATCATACCTACTTTATGAAGAATAAGCTGCAAAAGATTTGTGAGATTAAAAACTTTATTATACCAGACACTATAAGAGGCCAATTAAATAAAGATATAAGTTATGGCTGGAGTAAACAGGCCCATATTTCACTTACAAGTAGTGAAGAAGAAATAGAAGGGATATTAGAAGTACAATGTATTTTACAACATCCAACTGTTGCTATAAGTGGGGACTTTACTACACCTAGCGAGTTTGGAATTAATGGGAGGGCAAGATATCCAGAACAAATTTTAGCTACTGTAGCTATGCTCCTATTATATGGATTTAAATTTTACAAAACAAAATATAATCTGGAATAAAACTCCTTATCTTTGAATAAGATGTAAAAGACATACGATTAAATTAAGCACACAAAGCCAGAGGATAGGATAAGGAGTGGTTAGGAATGATAGAGCACATGTTAGAAAACAATAAGGTACTACTTATAGGAAAAGTAGTTAGTGAAACTAAATTTAGTCATAAAGTATATGGAGAAGGTTTTTATACTTTTGACTTAGAGGTACCTAGGCTAAGTGAATCAGCAGATATTTTACCTGTTACAATTTCAGAAAGACTTTTGCCAGCTATTGGTGGTAACATACTTGGAAAAGTATTAGAAATTGAAGGTCAGTTTAGATCTTATAACCAATATGAAGAAGGCAAAAATAGATTAATCTTAACGATTTTTATATTTGAAGTAAAAGAAGTAGGGCTAAGTGAACTGAGCAAGAATAAAAATGAAATTACACTCAATGGTTTTGTATGTAAGGCACCTATTTACAGGACAACACCATTTGGTAGGGAGATTACAGATTTACTTCTTGCTGTAAATAGATCTTATCATAAATCTGATTATATTCCTTGTATCACTTGGGGCAGGAATGCTAGGTTTGCCCAGAATCTTGTAACAGGTGATCATATTCAAATAAGTGGACGTATTCAAAGCCGTACTTATCAAAAGAAATTAGAAACAGGGGAAGTAGAAGTAAAAACAGCTTATGAAGTATCTATTAGTAAGATGGAACAAGTAGAAGAAAATAATGAAATGAAAAAAGAAGAAACAGTAGAAATAAAAGAGACAAATGAATAATACATAATATTAAAAAAGCCGTCAAATAGTAAAATGAACCCTATAGAGTAGGCATTAATAAAAAGTCTACCCTATAGGGCATTTTGTGTATAATAATTAAACATCAACCATTAAGGACGGAGACACATAAATGAGTAATAAGATTTTTACAGCTACTGAAATTGAAATATTATCAATGAATCCACATGTAAAGAAAGTTAGTTCAAAAGGAATAACTTATACCGATAAATCATAAGCGTTAACTTATAAATAAAATTTTTCAGTAATAAATTCAATGAAAATGGGAAAACTCTATAGTCTAATACTACTCAGATTAGGAGTTTTCCCGTGCATATCGCAAGATTAGTATCTAGACTTTTTAAACTTTTTATACCATCTTTTATAGAAAAAGTTGCAAAATTAACTGGTTTTATGAAACGTCATTCTAAACTTCTACCTGAGATATTTGCAAAAGCAATGTCTTTAGGACTTTTAGATTCAAAGAATATCACCGAAGAAGTGATTGATGAAAAATGTGCTGTTATTCAAAATGGTGTATCCTTAAGTAAACAAGCTATTTCTAAAAGACTCAATGAATGTATACCTTTTTTACTAGAACTTCTTTTTAAGGTTCTAAAAAGCACCCTTTCCCTAGATAAAATGCATGTAGGTAAAACTAAATATGTAGAAGCAATTCTTTATGGGAAACTTCTAGGAGCATTACTTACAATGACACTTTATGATAGTGTAGATCAAAGCATACTTAAGAGTCATGGGAGAGGCGTCAGTATGCAAAGATTTTATACATTACTGCTTGTAGACTTATATCAATTCTATACACTAAAAAGAATCACACTACATACTTACGAGACGTTTTCTAACTTAGTTCAAAGAATAGGAAAGTTGGCTTTGCATGAAAAAACGTTTAAGACAAACTAACTATTCTAAAATAGAAGGTTATTTAGAACAACTTATTGTTACTGGAACAACTTAGTCTTAAGTTAACGACTATGGGATACATTTTATAGTGTGACGGCTTTTTAATATTTTAGAAAAATTGTACATTTCAAAGTCAGTTGTGATATAATGAATTAAATAAGGTAATATACAAAAAATATAAAAATGCAAAATAAAGGATTGTTGAAATGAATGATACTACAAATAGAAGAGTATCCGTTGATTATGTAATTATGAGGCAAAGCCGAAAAACAGCTGCTATTAAAGTAGAGAAAGACTTAAAGGTAGTTGTTAAAGTGCCATTATTTATGAAAGACAGTGAAGTACAAGACTTTATATTGAAATATGAGGATTGGGTTAAGGAAACTCTAAATAAAAAGCAAAGTATTAAAAAAAATAATGACTGGATACTTAATAAAAAAATAATGTATTTGGGAGAATATAAGGAGATTGATATTCAAGTTGTGCCTTATGCTAAGGAATTAATTATTTTAAAAAATCAAGGAATTAAGGTGATTACTTCAGGGGATGAAAAACTCATGCGTAAAGCATGGAAGATTTTTTGAAAATCCGTAGTAAAAAGATTTTCTTAAATCTTACAGAAAAATATGCTCAGTTAGTTGGGGTAAAGTTTAATAAAATTACTATACGTAAGCAAGAGACGAGATGGGGAAGCTGCTCTCAAAATGGGAATATATCATATAATGTAAAGCTTATGTGTGCACCTATGGAAATTATTGAATATGTCATTTTACATGAAGTGATGCATTTGAGACACTTTAATCATAGTACAGCGTTTTGGGAGAATATTAAAATGATTATGCCTGATTATAAAAAGCGTATGGACTATTTAAAACAATTTGGACACAATTTTATAATATAGATAGGAGCTACTATAAAACTTTTATTTAATATAAAAGGAGGAAGAATGATGGAGAAAGGGCTTGTAGAAGTCTATTATGGTACAGGAAAAGGCAAGACAACAGCATCGATTGGGCTGGGGATTCGTGCATTAGGAAATAATTATAAGGTTATTATGGTGCAATTTTTAAAGAATACAGATACAAGTGAATGTAGGATGCTTAAAAAATTTAGAGCCACAATTTAAAGTTTTTAACTTTGAAAAAAATAGAGGATTTACATGGGAATTAAGTGAAGAAGAAAAAATAGAGCTTACTAGTGAAGTGCAAAATGCATTAAAGTTTGCAAGTAAGGTTATGGATACAGGAGAATGTGATGTTCTGATTTTAGATGAGATTTTAAATGCTGTACATTTAGGGTTTTTAGAAGAAGTATGCTTTGTGAGTTTATTGATAATAAGCCTGATGAGGTAGAGCTTGTACTTACAGGACGCATCTTAACAGAAGAAATAGCCAAACGCGCGGATTATATTAGTAATGTTGATGCAATTAAGCATCCTATGGAAAAAGGGATAGCAGCCAGAGTTGGCATAGAATATTAAAATAAAAACCTTAGTAAAATGGGCAGGAGAACCTAGTTTACTAAGGTTTTTTACATCTATAAAATTTTATAGATAAGAGGAGTATTACACGAATAAAGTTATACTAAGTGATTATTATAAGACTACGTCATTTGCTTGATAGGGGAGACAAAATACGTATCTTATAATAATCTCAAGATGGAAAAAAGATTTACGTTCCTAATTTTCTTTCTAAGCCACTTGATAATGATATATTAAAGGTGCTTTGTGATAACTATGTGAATAATTGGTGGTTAAAATTTGAAATTTAGTGTGTGCTATTTAATAAGTCAGACATGTTATAGAGTCCACTTGTCATAGAAGCTAAGAATTTAGCTGCTTTAAGGGCACCTACAGCAAATACTTCCTTAGAAGTTGCTTGATGTGTAAGAGAAATAAATTCATCATTACCAGCAAATAAAATCTCATGTTCGCCTACGATTGTACCGCCACGTACAGCGTGGATACCAATTTCTTTTTGTGGGCGTTTTTCACGTACTGTGCTACGGTCATAGCGATAAGAATATTTTTCATCTAAGCTATCATTGATGGCATCGGCAATTGCAAGGGCAGTACCACTTGGTGCATCGATTTTTTGGTTGTGATGTTTTTCAATGATTTCAATATCGAAACCACTATCTCCTAAAACTTCTGTAGCACGTTTGGCAAGGGCAATTAAGAGGTTTACCCCAAGAGACATGTTAGCAGAGAAGAAGATAGGAAGGTTTTTACTAGCTTCATGAATAAGATTAATATCTTCTTCTGATAAGCCAGTTGTACATACTACTACAGGTTTATTGTGTTTACTTGCAAACTCAATAAGCGGGCGTACAGCTACAGCAGTAGAAAAGTCAATGATTACATCATATTCTGTAGTGCAAGCGTCTAAGCTCTCATAAGTAGGGAATGGGTTAGAGATACCTAAGTAAGGGTCTACACCTGCTACAAGTTCTAATCCTGCGTGAGCTTTAATAATACGAGCGATTGTTTGGCCGATTTTACCGTTACAGCCATGCATTAATACTTTTGTCATGTTATAAGTCCTTTCAAATGTCAATTTCTAGAGTTTATTGTATTATAAATAAATGGATTTGTATACCACCCAAAATTTCTAAATGAAAATGTAGGCCTTATGTATAAAATAGGGGGTATTGTTACATACTTAAATAGGTATATTTAATCTATGAAATGAGGAAAAACCATGAGAGCGAATGAAGTCAAAAATAAAGAAAAGTTATTTGATGCCTTATCACTATCTGAAAAGATGAAGTTAGAAATTGCTGAAGAACTAGGTCTTTTAGAAAAAGTACAAGAAGGTGGCTGGAAAGCACTATCAGCCAAAGAGACAGGTCGTATTGGCGGGCTTATGACTAAGAAAAAACGTGAGCTTAAAGCAAAACAGGAAGAACAATAGAAATAAAAAGGTGCCATGAAATAATTTATCATCTCATGGTACCTTTTTATTTCTAAGCTAAAGGTGTTCTTTCGAAAAAGAATTATTATTTTTAATGACTACTTTTAATGTGTTAATACGGTTGTTAGAAGTTGCATCTACGATAAATTTGATGTTTTTATAAGTGATTTCTTCACCTTCTGTAGGAAAACGGTCAAACAGACCGATTACGAAACCACCGATTGAATCAAAATCTTCAGAAGAAATATCAAGATGTAAAAGTTCATTAATATCTGTAAGGCGTGTAGCACCTTCGATGAGATATTCATTTTCACTTACTTTTTGAATATCATCTTTTGCTTCATCATATTCATCATCAATCTCGCCAACAATTTCTTCAATAAGGTCTTCCATAGTGATAAGCCCGGCTGTACCGGCGTATTCATCAAGAACGATACACATTCCGACTTTATGGGTACGCATTTCTTTGAAGAGTTCATCATTTCTTTTGAACTCATGAACGAAATAAGGATCTCTTAAAAATTCATCAATATGAAATTCATTTTGCTCAAAATCATAAAGTAATAAATCTTTGATATGTAAGATACCAATGATATTATCAATTGATTCCTCATAAACAGGCATTCTTGAGCATGGATCCGCTTTATATAAAGATAGGATTTCTTCATAAGTTGCATTACGATTAATAGTAATCATATCTGTACGAGGCACCATAATATCTTTAGCTGATGTAGAACCAAAGTCGAATACGTTGTAAATCATCTGTTTTTCTTCAGCAAGAAGCACACCTTCTTCATGACTAACATTTACAATGGTTTTAAGCTCATCTGGTGTAATAAAAGGTTTTGTTGCATTAGGATCTACACCGAAGAGGCGTAACATACTATTTGTAATAAACATTAATACACGTACGATAGAGCTAAAAATAGTAACGACCATAGAAATAGGTCCAGCTACGAATAGTGCCATTTTCTCTGTGTTTTGTGTGGATAAAGATTTTGGCGTAATCTCCCCAAAAATAAGTACTAAAATCGTCATAATTCCAGTAGCAAGGCCCACGCCGCCACTTTTAAAGAATCTAGTGGCAAGTACTGTTGCTAGAGAAGAGGCACCAATGTTAACAAGGTTATTACCTACTAAAATAGCACCAAGTAATTTAGTAGGGTCTTCTATTAATTTTTCTAGTCTTTTAGCACCTTTTACATTTTGTTCTACTAGATGACGAACTTCTATTTTACCAATGGCCATAAGAGCTGTTTCAGATGCTGAGAAAAAGCCTGAAGCGATTAGTAAAATGATTAAAATAATGATTTGTACCGATGTTGCAGGGTCCAACTTATAATCACTCTCCTATAAATTAATATACTTGAACTTATCATGAACAGATGAATATGTCATGAAAAGGTCTAGATATTTTTAGTTTGATATATTTGCTAAGAACTATTCATAATACATCTATTTATTAGATAAATACATAATATAGTTAACTGTCATGATACTATAGCAACCTATTTTGGTAAAAAAATAAAAAATTTCCAATATTATTTTTTATCTTTTAAAGTGCATACTAGATAAAGTGAGATAAAATATGTATAATAAATTGTTAGACATAACTAGCTAGCGAGGTGTAAAAGTGGAAGCTTATAATGAATTTGCAAGAGTATATGACACATTCATGGAAGATACGCCCTATGAAAAATGGGTAAATTTCATTAACGAATGTATGAAGAAATATAATATCACACCTAATATTGTATGTGATTTAGGCTGTGGTACTGGAAAAATGACAACAATGTTTGCTAAACAAGGCATTGACATGATTGGGATTGACAACTCAGAAGAAATGCTTATGGTTGCAAGAGAAAATGCATATGATGATGAATTAAATATTCTTTATCTTATGCAAGATATGTCTCAGTTTGAACTTTATGGGACAGTAGACCTTATTTATAGTGCATGTGATTGTATGAACTATTTATTAGATGAAAAAGATGTTTTAAGCACTTTAAAATGGGTTAACAATTACTTAGAACCAGAAGGACTTCTGGTGTTTGATATTAATACACCTTATAAATATAGAGAAGTATTAGGAAATCGTGTATTTGCACAGCAAGAAGCATCATCAGCATATATTTGGGAAAACTACTATGATGAAGAAAAAGGCATCAATGAATATGAAGTAAGTTTCTTTATTCAAGATGAAGAAGATGGTAGATATGACCGCGCTGTAGAAACACATTATCAAAGAGCTTATAGTGTAGAACGTATGATAGAGCTTATTAAAGAAGCAGGACTTGAATTTATTGGAGCATATGATGAATATAGTTTTGATCCAGTACGTGAAGATAGTCAAAGAGTAACCTTTGTTGCAAGAGAACAAGGGAAAAGAAAGGAAGTAAAATAATGAAACAAAATAATGATTACATGATCAGAGGAATTGATAAAGAAGGTAACTTCAGATTTTTCGGTGCAAACACAAAAACATTAGTAGATACAGCTTGTGAAAGTCATCAAACATCTCCGGTTGTATCAGCAGCACTTGGTAGAACATTAACTGGTGTAGCGATGATGGGACATATGTTAAAAAATGATCGTGATAGAGTATGTATCATCATTAAAGGTGATGGACCTATTGGCGGTATCGTTGTAGAAGCTAGTGGAGCTGGCAAAGTAAAAGGTTATGCATATAATCCACATATTGATCTTCCGCTTAATGAATTTGGGAAACTTGATGTAGCAAAAGCTGTAGGAAATGCTGGAATGACGGTAATTAAAGACCTTGGTCTTAAAGAACCATATTCAGGACAAGTTCCAATGCTTTCAGGTGAGATTGCAGAGGATATGAGTTTCTACTTTGCAGTATCTGAACAAACAAATTCAGTAGTTATGCTTGGTGTTCTTGTGGATGTAGACTGTTCAATTAAACAAGCTGGTGGTATCATCATTCAAGTACTACCTAATGCAAAAGATGGAGCAATCACAGCGCTTGAGAACAAAATTAAAGAGTTCAAATCTCTTACAGAACGTCTTGAAAAAGGTCAATCTATTGAGTATGTATTAGAACAATTACTTGGTGAAATTGATATTATGGATCGTAGTGAAGTAGCATTTGAATGTGATTGTTCAAAAGAACGTATGGAAAAAGCACTTATCACAGTAGGTAAAAAAGACTTACTTGAAATGGCTGAAGAAGATGGACAAGCTGAAATCGTATGTCCATTCTGTAGCAGTAAATATTTATTCTCAAAAGAAGAGCTTGAAGAACTTGCTGAATATGCATCAAAAAAATAAATAGACATTAAGAAATGGGGTTCTGCATTAAACAGGACCTCATTTTTTGTACATGTGAGAAAAGTTTTTTTGATACCATTTCTATAAAAAGAATGCAAGGTGTCAAGCCTAACGTTATATACTAATAGTAGAGAATTACACTGTTGAGGTAATAACATGTGCCGTTATACTCTCTATACTATAAATTACAAGGAGGAGATAATAGCCAAAATCAAGGAGACCGAATATCATGAAGATTTAAGAGGCAAGCTTGATGTTAAAAAGCTAGAATCTATCTGGCAATTAGATTATGAGATTGAGGAGAGTAGAGAATATTGTAATGAGATTGTGGCGCATGTTATAAGCGATGTGATTCAGAAGCAAGCTATTTATAAGGTGTGCCATAAAGCATTGAAAGCAAGAGAAGATATTGATGCTATTGACAAGAAAGAAATTACAGAAACTTTTATGACAGAAAATTATTTATCAAAGCAAGAAGGATTTTCCTCTATTACGTATTATTTGATTTATATGCCTATATTATTAGAGGTGCGTAAGGATACTTCTTTTAATGTAGATGGTTGGCTACAATTTCGTATTAAGAAATATAAGATTCTTTTAAATGATTTATTGGAGCAGTTTATAGCTGATTTTGAAATGAAGAAAGATGTTGTAACCTTTATTAGGTTGATGCGAGATATAAGCATGCTCAGTGTACCACTTGAAGAAGTTTTACATCTTATTTACAACCAAGAAGGAAGTCCTCAGCTTTTTAATAAAGATATGAAAAATGTCACAGGATATTATATTAAAAAATATTGTAAAGAATTAGTTTTAGATAGTACTTTGCATGAAGAGGATTGGATGCTCCATATCCTCATTACTGTTGTCCCTAAAAAACTTGTTATTCATAAAAAAGAAAGGGCTAGGCAAAAGAAATTCCTTAAAACTTTAGAGATTATCTTTGATGAAAGTATTGAGTATTGCAATGGATGTGATTACTGTAATGAAAAAAATAAGTAAAATGTATTTAAGGCGTTGACAGTAGATAAGAATGAAAATTTAATAATATTAAATTTTGTAATTTTAAGAAAACTATAATGAGAAAAGTAATTTGTAAGTACTTTTTCAGAGAGAAGATAGAATGGTGGGAGTATTTTTAAAGGCTACAAATGAAGACCGCCTCGGAGTGATTGTAAACCAATCCGGTATTATACCGTTATCATAATAATAAGTGGTAAAGAATATATTTCTTTGCAACAAGGGTGGAACTGCGGGTATAACTCTCGTCCCTTTTAAATAAGCAGTTATTTAAGGGATGAGAGTTTTTTGATGCAAATTTTTAAATTACTACTTTGATTTTGAACGATTATCTTATAAAGTAGAACATATTGAAGATTTACCAGAAGGTGAAACAATTTCATTCTACAAACAAGGTGAATTTACAGATTTTTGTGCAGAACCACACCTTATGAGTACTAAACCGGTAGAAGCATTTAAAATCATGTCTGTAGCAGGTGCTTATTGGAGAGGTAATGAAAAAAATAAAATATTACAACGTTTATATGTTACAGCTTTCCCTAAAAAGCGCAGCTTCAAGAGCATCTTGATAAAATCGAAGGAGCTAAGAAAAGAGACCACCGTAAACTTGGAAAAGAACTTGAATTTTTTGCTTTACTTGATGAGGGGCTAGGATTCCCATTCTTCTTACCAAAAGGTATGATTCTTAAAAATACACCTATTGATTATTAGAGAGAAATTTACAAAAAAAGCTAGTTATCAAGAAATTTCTATACCTAGTATTTTAAATAAAGAATTATGGTTTAGAAGTAGTCGCTGGAATCATTATCGTGAAAATATGTATACTACTATCATTGATGAAGAAGATTATGCAGTTAAACCTATGAAATGTCTTGGTGGTATGCTTGTATATAAAACAAAAATGCGTTCATAAAAAGATTTACCACTTAGAATGGGTGAATTAGGGCTTGTACATCGTCATGAACTTTCTGGTGCATTACATGGTTTAATGTGTGTAAGAAACTTTATACAAGATGATGCCCATATCTTTGAAAGTCATTTATAATATTATTATGAATGCTATTGCTCATACCCCTAAAAAGGGAAAAATAGAAGGCAAAAAAGTAGGTATACAAAATGAAGGGCAACCTTTATCTAAAGAAATGTTAAAAAATATTTGACAGAGTTTCTATAAAAACAAAAATATGGTAAATCTTTCTGGTGAAGGAACTGGACTTGGACTTGCTATTGTGAAACAAATTTTAGAACTGCATAAATGGCAATATGGAGTGTTAAATACAGAGGAAGGGGTAAGTTTTTTGTTTGAATGTAAGGTATAAATTTCCTAATAGTATAATATAATATATATTGACATATACCTATAGATTAGCTAGAATAATGTCATTACAAAAAATTAAAACGATGATGAGACGAGTAACTTATAAAAACTTTTTCAGAGAGAAGATGCATTGGTGGGAGCATTTTTAAAGCTTATAAGTGAAGACTACCTCGGAGTGATTGCAAAACAATTCGGTGACCCCGTTATCGTCAGTATAAGCGAGTGACTTTTAGATTTTAGTTTCAATGTATTTTGGATTAAGAAATGAAAGTAACAAGGGTGGAACCGCGGGAATAGATGTAAATCCCGTCCCTTTTAAATAAGGATAGTTATTTAGAAGGGACGGGGTTTTTTGTGCCTTCAAATAATTATCATTACAAAAGTCAAATTTGAAAGGAGCATTATAATGATTAAAATTACATTAAAAGATGGTAGCATTAGAGAATGTCAAAAAGGTATTACAGTACTTGGTGTTGCAGAAGAATTAAGCAGCGGTCTTGCAAGAGCAGCTTGCGCTGGTAAAGTAAATGGAGAAATGGTGGATTTAAGAACAGAGCTTACAGCTGACTGTGAACTTGAAATCCTAACATTCAATGATAAAGAAGGTAAATGGGCATTCCGTCACACAGCAGCTCATATCTTAGCTCAAGCTGTTAAACGTGTATTCCCAGAAGTAAAACTTGCTATTGGGCCAGCTATTGAAGATGGTTTCTACTATGACTTCGATACAGATAGACACTTCGTTGAAGCTGATTTCGAAAAAATTGAAGCTGAAATGAAAAAAATCGTTAAAGAAAAATTACCTATCGAACGTTTTGAACTTCCAAGAGAAGAAGCTATCAAACTTATGGAAGAATTAGATGAACCATACAAAGTAGAACTTATCAAAGACTTACCAGAAGATGCAGTTATTTCATTCTACAAACAAGGTGAATTCACAGATCTTTGTGCAGGACCACACCTTATGAGCACAAAACCAGTAGAAGCATTCAAAATCTTAAATGCAGCTGGTGCTTACTGGAAAGGTAATGAGAAAAACAAAATGCTTGCACGTATCTACGCTACAGCATTCCCTAAAAAAGCTGAACTTGCAGCTCATCTTAAAGCGTTAGAAGAAGCTAAAAAGCGTGACCATAACAAACTTGGTCGTGAACTTAAACTTTTCACGACAGATGATAAGGTAGGACAAGGACTTCCACTTCTTATGCCAAGAGGTGCTAGAATCGTTCAAGCTCTTCAACGTTTTGTAGAAGATGAAGAAGAAAGAAGAGGTTATGTACTTACTAAAACTCCTCTTATGGCGAAAAGCGACCTTTACAAAATGTCAGGTCACTGGGATCACTATAAAGATGGTATGTTCATATTAGGCGATGAAGAAACAGATAAAGAAGTATTTGCACTTCGTCCAATGACATGTCCATTCCAATTCACAGTATACAATGCGGAACAACATAGCTACAGAGATTTACCAATTCGTTACGGTGAAACATCTACATTATTTAGAAATGAATCATCAGGTGAAATGCACGGACTTATTCGTGTACGTCAATTCACAATTTCTGAAGGACATCTTGTATGTACACCAGAACAACTCGAAGATGAATTCAAAGGTGTAATTGAACTTATCAAATACATGATGAATACATTCGGTATTCAAGATGATATCAGTTACAGATTCTCTAAATGGGATCCTGAAAACACAGAAAAATACATTGATGATCCAGAAGCTTGGGAAAGAACAGAAGGTCTCATGAGAAATATCTTAGATAACCTTGAAATTAACTACGAAGAAGCTGTAGGTGAAGCAGCATTCTACGGTCCAAAACTTGATATCCAATTCAAAAATGTACATGGTAAAGAAGATACAATCATTACAGTACAAATCGACTTCGCCCTTGGTGAAAGACTTGGTATGACATATATTGATGCAGATGGTGAGAAAAAACACCCACTTATCATTCATCGTACATCTATCGGATGCTACGAAAGAACACTTGCTATGCTTATTGAAAAATATGCTGGTCAATTCCCAGTATGGCTTGCACCAACAGCAGTTAAAGTTCTTCCAATCTCTGATAAATATGCTGATTATGCAGAAGAAGTTATTAAAGAATTTAAAAACCGTGGTATCTTAAAAGTAGAAGCTGACTACCGTACAGAAAAAATTGGATACAAAATCCGTGAAGCACGTATGGAAAGAGTACCTTACATCGTAGTAGTAGGTGCTGATGAAATGGAAAACAAAACAGTTTCAGTAAGAAGTCGTCAAAAAGGTGATGAGGGTGCAATGTCACTTGTAGATTTCGTAAACCGCGTAGATGAAGAAATTAAAACAAAATTCAACTACTTACTTCATATGGAACCACAAGAAGAAAATAAATAAATTATATGAAATACAAGGAGTGTCTGTATAAAGTTACAGATACTCCTTTTTTGATATAAAATATAGAAAATTATTTAAAATAGCATTATCATATAAGCACGAGTAAAGGGGAAAAGGTGCAAGGAAGGGGTATAATGGAAAAAGAGTAATTAAAAAGGAAGAGAAATTATTTTTTGTTAACGCCTTGTATATCAGGTATTAATATGGAGATTCCAATCTTGACACAGCAACTAATGTATAAAGGAATTATGAAAACAGATATGCAAGTAGCTATGAAAATTATAGGAATTATATTAGTGCTTACGTTAGTATCAGAAAGTATAAGTGTTGTGCAAAATAGTGTACATATAAATTTGAAAAATAGAGTAGAGTTTGAGTTGTAAAATAAGGCTATTAGTAAGTTGTTAAGGTTGAAAATGACAACATTTAATGATAAAAGCTTTTCTGAAATTCTAGATAGCATAATGTTTGATATAACAAACGTTGCACAGTTAGCAGACCAGAGCTTTTTTAATTTAATTATGGAAATGTTTAAATTAGTAGGTGGATTTATTAGACTAGTATTAATCAGCTGGAAATTAAGTATATTTATTTTAATGTTTGCAGCTATTAAATATGTGATTATAGGTATTATAACTACCAAAAAAGATAAGATGTTTGATATGTTTCTTGAAAACGTAGGAAAAACAGGTGAATGGGTAGGGGGGATGATTAATGGCATACAAGAAATTAAATTATGGAATCTATATAAGAAACAAGAAGAGATATATAGTCATTTGACAAAAAACAAAATGGATTTAGATAAAAAAGGGTGCAGTTTTTAGAGCAGATTAATATGAGAAGTGATAGCTTTATACAAAGCATTGTGATTAATCTGATTTATATCATTGCAATTATTTTTATTGGAAAAGATCAGTTGACAATAGGTGGTTTAGTAGCCTTTTTATCGTATAGTAGTTTAGTGATGTAGCCTATAATACTTTTATTACAAATAGTAAATTTTTATTAAAAAGCAATATCGATGTGCCTAATATAGTTTTATATAAAGTGAATCATTTAGTGGCAGAAAGCTTAAGTGAGGAATTTGTAAGATTATTCTATGAGGAGCAATATAACGGTGTAGTTTTAGGAGATTCCAATATGATAACGAAAATAGAAAAATCAATTTATGCCATTGCGGAAAATAATATAAACAGCATAAAAGAGAGAGTATTGAAATTATACAATCTGACAAGACCAGATTGTATGATAACAATACTTGAACAATATAGAGATTTAGAAGTACTTAGGAAATATGATTTAAATGAAGTAAATATGACAGAAGCTGAGTATATAGAGGAACTTAGAAAGAAAGTCATTACAGATAAAGTTAACGATACAATAAGAACAGTGGATGTTGAAGTGAGTGAAGAAGAAGTCGTTCAGCATTATGAAGCAAATAAAGCAGAATATATGCAATGTGCAGGGCTGATATGCAGTATATTATAGTTTATTCAGATAGTAATGAGGAAGAAGCTCAGCTTAATGTGTAGTTAGGTATAAAAGCTGTTCAAGAAAGATTAGATGCAGGAATGAATTGAACAAGCAATAAGTGAAATAGACTTAGAAGAGGTTATTTGTGAAGCTCAAGAATTGGGCTTTGTAGAATATGATAAAATGCACTTGGAGCCTGAAATGATAGAGGTATTTTAGAACGCTGGATGAAGGACAAGTATTAGTTTTATTAAAAGTAGAAGATAATTATTATTTCTTTAAAAGTGGAAAACATCGTAGAGGCAAAAAGTATTTCTAGACAAGAAGCTATGGAAGAAATACGTAAAAATCTGAGTGAAGAGAGACAAGGTGCTTATTATGAAGAACAATTAAACAAATGGGTAGACGAAGCTAGAATTGAAAAATACTAATTATACATATAACTTTAAAAAAGGTGAAAAAGTTGGTCATAGAAAGATTAAAAAGTGACTATACTAAATATAGCCTTTCATATAAATTATGGGAGGTATACTCTAACAAAACGCCTTAATCCTGCTATGAATTTAATAAAATGATTAATAAAAGTGGGAAAATAATTATGGGGGAGCAATCTGCCATAGATATTATATATAGTCGATGGGAAGTACCTGCAAATAATCAAAATGTTCCACATGAAAATGGGAAAAAATACAATTCTAATTGATTGTTGACAAAATGAAAGAAAGATGATATTATATTAGATGTTGAAGGCGGCAAGCCTAATAAGTAGAAGCTATTACTTCTCACCTTACAACGTTAGTTGTTCGTAAGGTCATACTAATTTGAATTTGATTAACTTAGTTTAGTATGATATAGAGAGGTGGGTAGTTTCGGCTATCCACCTTATTATTTTATGTAAGCGTATCACACTACGCCAAAAGGGTGAAAAATAATTATATTTAGGCAAACAAATTTAGGAGGTGCCCATTATTAACGATTTAATGATCAACGAACAAATTCGTGACAAAGAAGTAAGACTTATAGGAGCAGATGGCGAGCAAATCGGTATTGTTTCAGCTAAAGAAGCACAACGCATGGCTTCAGAAAAAAATCTTGATTTAGTAAAAATCGCTCCACAAGGAAAACCACCAGTATGTAAAATCATGGACTATGGTAAGTACAAATTTGATGCAGCTAAGAAAGAAAAAGAAGCGCGTAAAAAACAAAAAACTATTAGCGTTAAAGAAGTTAGACTCTCAGCTAGTATTGAAAAGCATGACTTTGAAACGAAAATGAGAAATGCAGCAAAATTCCTTAAAGCAGGGGATAAAGTTAAAATTTCTGTTGTGTTCCGTGGGCGTGAAATGATGCATACTCATAGAGGAAACGAACTTCTTGAGCAAGCTATGGCTTTAGTAGAAGAAGTTGGAGTAGCAGAACAAAAACCTAAATTAGAAGGCAGAGCAATGGTTATCGTGGTAACACCAAAATAAGTTACTTATTGATAAATAAATATAAGGTATAAAAGGAGGACTTCTCACAATGGCTAAATTAAAATTAAAAACTAATAGAGCAGCAGCAAAACGTTTCAAAGTAACAGGAACAGGAAAGTTAAAAAGAAACAAAGCTTACAAAAGACACATTTTAACAAAAAAATCAACTAAAACAAAACGTAACTTAAGAAAAGCTACATTAGTTGATTCTACAAATGAAAAACAAATGAAGAGAATTTTACCATATTTATAAGAAATAGACGATAGGAGGTCAAGCAAATGGCAAGAGTTAAAGGCGGAATGTCTACTAAAAAAAGACGTAATAGAGTATTAAAATTAGCTAAAGGTTATAGAGGAGCTAAATCTAAACAATTTAGAACAGCTAAACAAGCTGTAATGAAATCATTAAGCTACGCATACGTAGGTCGTAAATTAAGAAAAAGAGAATTCAGAACTTTATGGATTGCTCGTATCAACGCTGCAGCTCGTTTAAACGGTTTATCATACAGTCGTTTCATGAACGGATTAAAAAATGCTAACGTTAACATCAACAGAAAAATGTTATCAGAATTAGCAATCACAAACCCAGCTGCTTTTACACAATTAGTGGAAACAGCTAAAGCTAACTTAAAATAATTAACAATCATAGCCTTTTAAAAAGGCATCCTTAGGGGTAATGTCATTAAGTTAAGATAACGATTTAAGATCTTTATATCAGAAATGATATAGGGGTCTTTTTATTTTGTAAAAAATTCTTGACATATAGAGCATAGTGAAAGCGGCCCTTGTAATTAAGAAATATCTTGATTACAAGGAGGAAATAGTATGTCAGATTATATTATAACTTAACTTTATCCTTAGAAAATGTGATAGTGGATTTAGCTGATAATCCTTCGCTTTTTGTTAGAAATCCTAGTGTAGATTTTACTAGAAATAGAAAGATGAACGTTTACGGGTCGCAAGAATTAAGAGACAAAAAAGACAGCCACTTTAGTGACTGCCTGTGAAAGTAATGCGATTGACGGGCTAATCGGTGCATCTTTTAAGATGCTGCCAGTAATATTCCCTTCTAGGGCTGTGCAAACCACCAGTTCAACTGGTGGTATTGATTTATTAATTAATATAAGTAAAAAGTAGGCTTAATAAAATAGAAAAACTACAGCAGCTTATAGCAATTAATAAATGCAAAAGTTTTTTGCTAAATAAGTAAAGAATTAAGTTGAAAACAGCCATAGATAAGAAAAAGAGAGAGATAAAATTAGCAACAGGAAGTAAAAAATTCAATGTAATAAATAGAAAAAATAAATTAATTGCTACGAGCAAAACAGCATAAATACGATTGTAATTTGTGACATTACTTTTTTTATTATGTAGCATCTTGTCCTCCTCTTAATAATATAAAAAAACATCTTTATTATATATTATGAAATGAGTGTTCAAATATAACAGTAAGGTAACAAAAATGTAAGATTAATACTAGTTAGAATTAATTGACTATTAAAAAATATTATAATATAATTCAAAATGACTACAAAGTCAAAAGGATAGGATGTTATGAATAGAAACTTTTTAAATTTGAGTAAAATTAAGCAAGAAAATATTTTAAATGTAGCTATTGGCGAATTTGCAAATGTAGGCTATGACAGAGCATCTACAGAGATTATAGCGTCGAAAGCTGGAATATCTAAAGGAAGTTTATTTAACTATTTTTCTAGTAAGCAAGGCCTATATGAAGATGTTGTAGACTACATAATGGCAAAGGTGCAAAAGGAGGTTAGAGAAGTAGTAGAGAGTATAGATGAGAAAGATTTTTATATACGATTAAAGCATTTACTACTTACTAAATATTACTATATAAGTAATCATACATTAGAAATAAAATTACTTAAAGACTATACTAATAAAATTACTGAGAATAAAAATGAGAAAATAAAACAATATAAGAGAATTGAAATGGAGTGGCTACAAGAATATCTTATAGCTTATTTAAACTTTGAGTCAATTCGCGTAGATTTAATAATAGAAGATATTATTTTTGTAACTAATACACTTTTAGAAGCAGTATTTAGAAGATATGATGAACTTATACATTTAAGGGACAAGAATAGAAATATAGATGTATTAGAGAAGGAACTAAATAAGTATATTACTATACTGAAATATGGCATTTACAAATAGGATAATGAATTTTTTTGGAGGATGTTATGAAAGGAAAAAAGATATTAATCATTGTAGCAGTTGTAGCAATAACAGGGGTTTTAGTAGTTGCTGCTGTGAAAAATAAGCCTAAAGAAGATGACACCATTGGTGGCGATAAAACAGGAATGCGTGTACAAGTAGAGAAAGTAAAAACGGATAATATTGAAACGAAGATTTCTTCTAGTGGAAAACTTGAAGCAATTGATACACAAACTGTTTATTTAGATTCAAATAATAAAATTATTGGTGTTTCTAAAAAGGTAGGAGACAGTGTTAAAAAAGGTGACGTTATTGTTGTTTTAGACCAAGAAACGCAACTTTCTACACAAAAAAGTCTAGAAGTATTACAAACCAAATTAGCGGCTGCAAATGAATCACTAAATGATTTGATGGGGGCTTCTTCAAAAGGAGATATTCTAAAAGCACAGCAAAGTATTGCAACATTACAAGATAGTAAAAAGAAAGCTCAAAATGAAATACAAAATGTAAAAATAGAAATTACAAATGCAAAAACTGATTTAAGTGAAGCAGAAAAACAATTGAAATTAGATGAAGAACTTTTAAAAGAAGGGCTTGTATCTCAAAATACTGTGGATACGGAAAAAGACAAGATTGCAACTATGAAACAAAAGATTAGTCAATCTAATGAAACAATTGCCCTTAATACAGAAAGCCTAAAAACTATTGATTTACAAATTACTTCTGCACAATATGAATTAGATGTTTTATTAAATAAGGAACAAAGCACAACTAAAAAAGAGGCAATTACAGCTAAAAAATCAGAGATTAAACAACTTGAAAAAGATATTTATGATGCACAAACTAGTTTGAATAAAGCAACAACTCAGGTAGTGGCACCTATTAATGGTGTTATTACTAAATTAGATGTAGCAGAGGGCATGAGTGTTGCTGCTGGTACAGTTTTATTTACAATAGTAGATCCAAGTAAATTAAAAGTTAAATGTAATATTTCACCTTATTATGCAGCAGATTTAAAACTTGGTTTGGATGCAACTGTAAAATATACAGGATCTAAAACCATTGAAGTTCCAGGAAAGGTAAGTAAAATAGCAGCAGTAGCTACAACTGAAACAAATACTAAAGGAGAAACTATTTCACTACCTATAGACGTAGAAATTACTAAACCAGGAGACGTGTTAAAACCAGGCTTTTCGGTAGATGTCAAGATTATTACAGATACAAGAGAAGATGTATGTGTTGTACCACTTTTAGCAGTGTTAGAAGATGATGAAAACGAATTTTATGTTTATGTCGTAAAAGAAGATGGTTCATTAGAAAAGAGAACAGTTACACAAGGACTTAGTAATGGGCTTAATATAGAAGTAGAAGGTGTAAATAAAGATGAATTAGTTGTAAGTAATCCATCAGAAGCAATTACAGTCGATACAAAAGTTTCTTATGAAAAAATAGCTGATGAGAAAATAGGTGATGAACAGTGATAGATATCCAAAACGTCAATAAAATTTATCGTAATGGCAGACTAGAGTTACAAGCATTGTTTGATATTAATTTTAGGGTAAAAAAAGAAGAGTTTGTTTCGATTATGGGAGCATCTGGCTCTGGAAAATCTACGTTCTTGCAAATATTGGGATGTCTTGACCATGCTACAAGTGGTACTTACATACTAGATGGTATTAATATTTCACAAGCTAATGATAAAGATTTCTCTAAAATTCGTAATCAAAAAATAGGGTTTGTATTTCAAGCATTTAACTTATTACCTAAATTAACAATTACAGAAAATGTAGAATTACCAATGATGTATGCAGGAATAAAGCCGAAAGAAAGAAGAGAAAGAGCTGTAGATGCACTCATTAAAGTGGGACTTGGAAATCGTATTAAACATACACCTAACGAGATTTCTGGAGGGCAAAGGCAGAGGGTAGCTATTGCAAGAGCCTTGGTTAATAATCCGGCTATAATATTAGCAGATGAACCTACAGGAAACTTAGATAGTAAATCAAGTGTGGAGATAATGAATATTTTTCAAGGCCTTAATAATGAAGGCGTAACAATTGTTATGGTTACTCATGAACCGGATATTGCAGAATTTACAAAGCGTAAGGTTGTCTTTAGAGATGGAATCATCATAGATGATGCATTAATTCAAAATAGAAGAGGCATATAACTTACAGCATAAGCTTGTGTGAAAGGAGGCTAATATGAATATTCGGGAAACAGTAAAAATGGCCTTAAAACAGCTTTTAGGTAATAAGGGAAGAACGTTTTTAACAATGCTAGGAATGTTTATAGGAATAGGTTCAGTTATTGCAATTCTAGCATTAGGAACAGGGTTCCAAGATTTCTTCAAAGATAAGTTTATAAATTTAGGGTTAGGTGTGTTTTCTATAGAAGCCAAGGAAGACACCATTGAGTATTTAATAACACCAGAAGATGTACAGGTTATAAGAAACTTAGAAGAGATTAGAACTGCAATACGTGGTACGTCTGAAGAATGTAGTATAAGAGATGCAAAGGGAAAAGAATTTGACACATGGATTACAGGAGTAGAAGATGGTTATATGACGCTTATAAAACCTATTACACTACGAGCTGGAAGGAATATTAGTGTACGTGATCAGGAAGCAGGAAGTCAAGTATTACTTATTGCAGATATAATTGGTAAAGCTTATTTCGGTAATATTCCTTATGAAGATATGATAGGAAATAACATAGAGATTGTCATTGAAAAACAGCCTGTAAGTTTTCAAGTTATAGGTATTTATAAAACTGAGAGTGATGTCAATCAGTCACAAAAAGAATTAGAGAAATATTATGGTTTAAAAGAATATATCACACCTTTTAAGGCACTTAATAATATTATAGGTGCAGGAGAAGATGTATCCATGATTGCAGGGCTTATAAAAGATGGATATGATCAGACATCAGTAGCAACAAGGATAGGTCAAATTTTGAATCGTAGACATCATCTAAAGGATGGCTATAGTATTATGAGTGTTGCACAAATTGTAGATATGGTAGATAAAATTATGAGTGTGCTTACAATGTTCGTTAGTGCTTTAGCTAGTATCTCATTGATTGTAGGTGGGGTAGGAATCATGAACATTATGCTTGTAACGGTGAAAGAACGTACAAGGGAAATTGGTATTCGAAAAGCATTAGGAGCATCTAACAAATTGATACTTAGACAGTTTGTTATTGAAGCTTTACTCATAACTGTAATAGCAGGATTTATAGGTATGATTATAGGATATATTGGTGCTATTACAATTGGAGCTAATTTTGGTATACAAGCTAAATTTTCTAGTGGCATGGTTGTATTTTCTACAGTAACTTCTGTAAGTATTGGCTTAATCTTTGGTGTATATCCAGCTTACCAGGCCGCTAGATTAGATCCTATTGAAGCATTAAGAGCAGATTAAGGGGGAAGAAGGATGAAAGAGATACTAAAAAGTGCCTTTAAACAGCTTAAAGGTAATAAACTCCGAACTTTCCTAACAATGCTGGGGATGCTGATAGGAATAGGTGCTGTTATTATTATATTAAGCTTAGGTGAAGGTGTAAAAGGCTATATGACAGAAGAGTTTAACACTATAGGAAAAGGTGCTATACAAATAAACGCATATAGCTCAAAGGACTTAATTACAGCAGATGATTTAAATGTTATTAATGAGATACCAGAAGTAAAATTTAGTATTATGATGCATGATGGACAAACTGAAAGTGCAATGGATTATAAGAATGATGAAAGAATGGTTCTACTATTTGGAATTCCATATAACTATGAGAAAGTAAAAAGTTTAAATCTTAGATTTGGACGAAGCTTTATTGAACAAGATGAAAATATTAAATCGAATATTATTATAGTTGAAGATAATTTTGCAGAAATAATGCTTGGTTTAAAAGATCCAAAGGCAGCATTAGGAAAAACAATAGAAATCAATATAAGTGGAGAAAAGCAAGAATTTGAAGTAGTGGGAGTAGTTAAGAGTCAATATCCTTCAGCAGCACCAAAGAGTCAGATTACACCAATTATTTATGTACCATTTGCTACATTAAATCAATATATTATGGATGGTGAGAAAAAAGCAAATCAAGCTATAGTTGTTATAAAAGATGAGTATGATGCATCTAAATTCAGCAGCCCTATTGCTAAATTACTAGATAGGAGACATGGGGTAGAAGATGTTTTTGACGCTACTTCTGTAGCAGAAATGGGGGACTCATACAGCAGTATGTTAAATAAAGTAAATTTATTTACTAGTGTTGTAGCAGCTATATCATTATTAGTAGGTGGTATAGGAATTATGAATATTATGCTTGTAACGGTGAAAGAACGTACAAGGGAAATTGGTATTCGAAAAGCGTTAGGAGCCACAGATAAACAGATATTGAATCAGTTCCTTGTGGAAGCCTTAATTCTAACGTTGTTAGGTGGAATATCAGGACTTATCTTAGGTTACCTTGGCGGTTTCCTAATTGGTTCAGCTATGCATGTTAAAGCTAAAATGACAATAGGCATGATAGCATTTTCGGTAGGTACATCAAGTGTAATAGGGATTATCTTTGGCGTATATCCAGCATATAAAGCAGCAAAACTTGACCCTATTGAAGCACTTAAAGATGAATAATATATAAGAGGAGATGGGAATATGAAATTAGGACAAAAAATAAAATCAGTAGCAATATTTATGGTAAGTGCAACATTATTAGCTACACCTACATGGGCAGCGGAAGAGTCAAAACCGGTACTAGATATGCAAAAAGCAATAGATATGGCGATAAGTAAAGATGATACATTAGGGCAATATAGTAGGAATATTGAGGTTTATAAAGAACAAACAGAAGATATGAGAGATATATCTACTTTAGAATATAGTACAAAACAGCTTGATGTAAGAGAAACTGAACAAAAGAAAGGGTTTAGAAAAGATAAGATTGCTAATGAAGTTGTAAATGATTATAACAATATGTTTTTAATGTATAAGAAAATCAATCTTTTAGACGAACAGATTAAATTAGGTGAAAAACAGATCAAACAATTAAAGATTAAAAAAGATAGAGGTTATTGTGACACATTAACTTATGAGAAAAAGGTACAAGAAGTAGAAAATATTAAGGTAAGTAAAGAACAGTTACAAAAGAATTTAGAAGATGCTAAGAAGAGTTTCTTAAATCTTACGAACTTAGACGTAGACAAATACGTATTAGTAGCTGATGAAACATATCAACCATTTATACTTGAGAAATCACTTACGGCCTATTCAAGTGCTATGGCTAATGAACTCACTAAATTTGCTGATCAAAAAGCTACCTTAAATGTAGATAACTTTTGGGATACAATTTATCAATCAGGAGTAGGTGGAACAGGACCTACATATACAACATATCTAGAAAACAAGGCACAAGTACAAACAGCTAAAGAGCAAGTTAAAGCAAATTATGATAATTATAAATTATTAATTGAGAAAAAATACACAGAGTTAAATGCACAGCTTGATGCAATAAAAAGTAAAAAAGACAGTTACAATATAAGTATAAAAGACATGAAGGTTGCAGAGATTAAGTATAAAGCAGGTTATTTAAGTGCTATTGATTATGAAACACAAAAAGTACAGTTAGATGCATTGCAAGTGGAATACTTAGAACAAATATTTAAATATGATGAATTAAAAACACAGGTTGAAAAGCCTTGGGTAATGCAGTCATAAGCAGACTTATAAGAATTATAAAATATAATATGTATAGTAAAAGCATTCAAAAATTAAAGTTAATGATTTTTGAATGCTTTTTAATGTCAGAATATATATTCGTGGGTGGATAGGCATGTAAATTATAAAACATACTATAACTAAACTTTTGTTTTAGAGATATGTTTTGTGTTTACATGTATGATTTTTAAATAAATACATATGTTAATAGGTGATAAAGCTAGAAAAATCAACGGGGTATATGAAATTTAATACTAAACAAAATGTTTGATAGCTATAAATTTTTAGTGTAAAAAATATTGACCTTTTCTGTATAAATATGTATAATCTTTTAGTATGTGTTTAATGTCTGTAAACAAAAAGTTTATTTATATACATAGTGCACATGAAAATTAATAGTAAAAATAATTGTAACTGTTCAGCCGTTGGCTGAATAAATATATTTTTCACTGTGGATAAACAAGTTTTTTAGTACGATTTTTATGTTAGATTCTCAACTATATAGGTATAGACGTTTACGATTGTTGGTCATTTTATTGGAAGTATGATGTCGCAACTCACGCCGTATGTTGTGCTCATCTTTTAAGAGAGCTTACAGGAATCAAAGAAAATCATCCCGAACAAACGTGGGCATCAAAGATGATAGAACTGCTACTAGATATGAAAAAATAAAGAGATAAAGTAGTATTTATGAGTAAAGAGGAGCTGACCTATTACTATACCCATAAATTCCACAAAGAATATCAGAGTATAATAGAGGAAGCTAGAAAACTCAATCCCATCTAAAAAAAGTACCAGGTAAAAACAAGGAAAAGTCCGAGCCCTTATAGAAAGATTCTTTGACAACGAGGGCTTAATATGCTATTTGATAATAATCAAACTAAACGAGATGTACGAATGGTAAAAGTAAAGACCAAAGTAGCTGGTTACTTTAGAACACTTGAAGGGGTACAAAACTTTATGATAATTATGTCATATCTAGGAACAGCTAAAAAACATGATATCAGCCATATAAAAGCATTAAGAAAAGCACTTTCCGATGAGGAGAATTTTATTTTTGCTTAAGTTAGTGAGTGAATAGTTACAAATAATTAATATATTTATATAAGAAAAATAGTTAAGGAGGAGGCATTTAAATGGATATTGGTGCAAAAATTAACCAATTACGTAAGAAAAATGCGTTAACTCAAGAAGAACTCGCTGATCGTTGTGAACTTTCAAAAGGCTTTATTTCACAAGTTGAGCGTGGACTCACATCTCCCTCAATAGCAACACTTATTGATATCCTTGAATGTTTAGGAACTAATCTTAAAGACTTCTTCAATGAATCTAGTCAAGAAAAGATTGTATTTACTAAACAGGATGTATTTGAAAAAGAAGATAAAGATGCTGGAAATATGATTACATGGCTTATTCCGAATGCACAAAAAAATGATATGGAGCCAATTCTTATAAACATTGAACCGGGTGGAAAGTCTAGTTTGCAAGCGCCTCATGAGGGAGAAGAATTCGGCTATGTACTTGCTGGGAGTATTTACGTGCATTTAGGAAACAAAAAGTTTAAAGCTAAAAAGGGTGATAGTTTTTACTTTAGACCAACAGGTGATCACTATTTACAAAATACAGGTAAGACGAGAGCAACAGTGCTTTGGGTTGCTACCCCACCAAGTTTTTAAAGGAGTAGACGAAAATGGCAGAGAACAAATTAGAAAATGATTATATTATAGATCTTAAAAATATTAGCAAATCTTTTGGTGATACAATTATCCTTGACAAAATTAATATGTATATTAGACGTAATGAGTTTTTAACATTATTAGGTCCTAGTGGTTGTGGCAAAACAACACTTTTACGTATTATTGGTGGTTTTGAAGAAGCTTCAAATGGGAAAGTACTTTTTGAAGGTGAAAACATCGGTAAATTACCACCTTATAAAAGAAAGATTAATACAGTATTCCAAAAGTATGCGTTATTCCCACATATGACAGTAGGTGAAAACATTGCCTTTGGACTTAATATCAAAAAACTGGATAAGAAGATTATCAAAGAGAAAGTCCAAGAAATGCTTGAACTTGTAGGGCTTAAAGGATTTGAAAATAGAAAAATTGATTCTTTAAGTGGTGGGCAACAACAACGTATCGCTATCGCAAGAGCACTTGTTAATGAGCCAGAAGTATTACTTTTAGATGAACCACTTGGAGCACTTGATCTTAAACTTAGAAAAGGCATGCAGACAGAACTCAAACGTATTCAACAAAAAGTTGGCATTACATTTATTTATGTAACACATGACCAAGAAGAAGCACTTACTATGTCTGATACAATTGCGATTATGAATGCAGGAAAAGTACAACAAATTGGTACTCCAGTAGATATTTATAATGAACCTAAAAATGCTTTTGTAGCAGATTTTATTGGTGAAAGTAATATTTTACATGGAACAATGATTGATGACTATCGTGTAAACTTCCATAGTACAGAATTTAAATGCGTTGATGCTGGATTTGGGACAAATGTACCTATTGATGTAGTTGTAAGACCTGAAGATATTCGTATTATTGAAGCAGAAAAGGGCATGATAAAAGGTGTGGTAGAGTCAGTAACATTCAAAGGTGTACATTATGAAATGGTTGTTACAACAGATGAATATAAATGGCTTGTACATTCAACAGTAATGTCACCAGTAGGTGAAACTGTAGGTATGGTGATTACACCGGAAGATATTCACATTATGAGAAGGAGATAGACGATGAATAAAAAGTCATTAGCGTATCCATATGTAATATGGGCAGGTATTTTTATCATCGTGCCTTTGTTACTTATTGTATACTTTAGTTTCTTTGTAGATGGACAGTTTACTTTCCAAAACTATACAAAATTTATGGAAGATTATTATATTAAGGCAATGGGTAAATCAATTAGTCTTGCCTTTATCAGTACAACAATTTGTTTACTTTTGGCTTATCCATTAGCAATGGTTCTAAATGGCAAAGATATATCAAATCGTGGTGTGATATTATTACTTATTATTTTACCAATGTGGATGAACTCATTACTTAGAACATATGCATGGGCAAACTTACTTGAAAATAATGGTGTAATTAATAATGTGCTTGCAGCACTTAATTTACCAACAGTAAAATTCCTTTATGGAGATGGTGGTGTGATCTTTGGGATGGTATATAATTTCTTCCCATTCATGGTATTACCTATTTATAATGCACTTGCAAAAATTGATAAAGGTCTAATCGAAGCGGCATATGATCTTGGGGCTAATGATATTACAACATTTAGAAAAGTTATCTTACCACTTAGTATGCCAGGTGTAGTAACAGGAATTATTATGGTATTTATGCCAGCGCTTACAACATTTCTAATCACACGTTTATTAGGTGGCGGAAAAGTAATGCTCATTGGTAACATTATTGAAGAGCAATTCACAAGAACAGGAGACTTAGGCTTTGGTTCTGCAGTTTCTATGATTCTTATGATTATCGTACTTATAACATTAGCCTTTATGTCACGTAAAGGTACTTTAGATGAAGAAGGAGGCTTATTCTAATGATTAAATTTATTAAGCGCTTTTATGTCGCCTTAATTTTGCTTATAATGTACGCACCAGTTGCTGTACTTATGGTATTTTCATTTAATGATTCTAAGCTTCCTATTTGGAAAGGATTTACTTTTAAATGGTATGAAAACTTAGCAAATGATATGAGTATTCAACAAAGTTTTGTATACACAATCATTATTGCAGTAGTATCTTCACTTATTGCAACAGCTATTGGAACATTAGCGGCTATGGGAATCCACCAAATGAAAGGATATAAACGTAATTTAATGCTTAATATTACTTATATCCCGCTTCTTAGCCCAGATATCGTAATTGGTATTTCATTAATGATGCTCTTTAATGTGCTTCATATTCCTTTTGGATTACCAACATTAATTATTTCACATATTACTTTTAGTACACCTTATGTGATTTTATCAATTATGCCAAAGCTTAAACAAATGAATTTCAATGTTTATGAAGCGGCATTAGACCTTGGGGCAACACCATGGTATGCTTTTAGAAAAGTTATTTTACCAGAAATTATGCCAGGGGTAATAGCAGGATTATTTATTGCTTTTACCTTATCAATTGATGACTTTGTAGTAAGTTTCTTCAATACAGGAGCAGGTGTAGATACACTTCCAATTAAGATTTATGCAATGGCAAGAAAAGGGTTAACCCAACAATTAATGCCATTTCAACAATTATGTTTGTGACAATTATTAGTGTATTACTTATAAGTAATATTAGAGCTAGTCGTAAAGAAAAAGAACAAGGAATATAATTTATGCATAGCAAATTTTGCTATGCATAAAGTGCTATAAGAAAGGAATTAGCCATGAAAAAATTAACTAAAAGAATTTTAAGTGCAGGTCTCGTAGGTATGATGACATTAGCTATGGCAGGATGCGGAAACAGCGCACCTAATGGGCAAGTCGTTGTATATAACTGGGGAGAGTTCATTGATCCACAAGTAAATAAAATGTTTACACAAGAAACAGGAATTAAAGTAGTTTACTCTGAATATGCCAATAATGAAGAGATGTATGCTAAAGTAGAACCAGGCAACGTATCTTATGATGTTATTTTTCCATCAGATTATATGGTTGAGAAAATGATTAATAAAGGTATTTTAGAAAAACTTGATTTCTCTAAAATACCTAACTATGAAAACATTGATGTAAGATTTGAAAACTTACCATATGACCCAAATAATGAATATTCAATCCCTTATATGTGGGGAACAGTAGGTATCGTATATAATAAAAAAATGGTAAGTGAACCGGTAGATAGCTGGGATATCTTATGGGATTCAAAATACAAAGATCAAATCTTAATGTATGATAGTGAAAGAGATTCACTTATGGTAGCACTTAAAAAACTTGGCTATTCCATGAACACAAGAGATGAAAAACAGTTAGAAGAAGCTAAAAATCTTCTTATTGAACAAGCACCACTTGTACTTTCTTATGTAGGTGATGAAGGTAAAAATAAGATGGTAAATGAAGAAGCAGTATTTATGGTATCTTATGCTGGGGATGCAATGATAATGTTAAGTGAAAATCCAGATCTTGAATTCGTTATTCCTAAAGAAGGTTCTAATTTCTATGTAGATACAATGGTTATGCCAAAGAATGCAACAAACAAAGATAATGCATATGCTTATATGAACTTCTTATGCAGACCAGATATTGCAGCAATGAATGCTAAAGAGATTGGTTACTCTACACCAATTAGTGCAGCAAGAGAGCAATTAGATGATGAAATTAAAAATAACCCAGTAGCTTATCCAAGTGAAGAAGTTACAAATGCTGATAATATGGAAATGTTCAATGACCCATCAGATGTTATTGGAACATACAGTAGTATTTGGACACAGGTTAAGGCATCAAATAACTAGTGAGAGATATAGGCTCTAGCATAAGTGCTAGAGTCTTTTTTTATGAGGCGTGGATAATGTGGATAAGTGGCATATCTAATTTTCCTTTGCACTCACTTTGTTCGAATGCAAGATAAAATTATGAGGGTGTGTATGTTTTAAGATGTGTAAAGGGTAGAATATAAGATGTATAAATGTTGTGGAGAATGTGAATAGATAATTGGATGGAAATGGGATATACTAGTATTAAACATAATTTCATTATTTATCTTGTGTATAATTTTACTTGTGAAATAAGTGTATCAACATATATATTTAAAATACGTAAGATGGAGGTGCGTTATATGAGAAATAGAGATAGAGAGATTATAAGTAAGGAATTATTAGACCAAAGCACATTGGCGGCTTGTTTGGATGATGATTTATTGGAGAAAGAAGAGATTGCTACGCAGGGAAAGATATATATTCGTAAGAAAAAGAATCCAGGAGCATGGCCTTCATTAATTTTAGGGATTTTTGGTTCTATAGGTTGGATTGTACCTGTGCTTGGGCTTCCTATTACTGTAGTTGGGATTGTACTTGGTGCTATGGGAATGGGGAAAAAGAGAGAATATAGAGGCGTATCTATTGCTGGATTTGCAGTGAATTTAGTGTTTTTAATGTCAGCTATTGCTAAAGGAATTGTAGATATTGTTATTTATTTCAAAAAGAAACATTAATTTATCTTATCACCTATAATTCGTAGTCTGCATATATTGATAGCAAGGAGCGACTATTGAAGGAGGAGACAAGGTGTATAAAGAAGTTATTATTATTAATAGTGATACACTTGGCCAAGGGATAGTGAGGTTGGTAGAACTTTATTAGGAACATTTCTTAGAAAAGTTTTAGCGAGCTTAGATAAACCTGATGCAATTATCTTTTATAATTCTGGTGTAAAACTTGTAACAAGAGAATCTCATTTTAGAGATATCTTAGAAGGGCTTGAAACTAGTGGTGTAGAACTTTTAGCTTGTGGTACTTGTGTTTATAGTGTATGTGGTAAACGTTCATTAGCAGTAGGACGTATAACAAATATGGAAGAAATTGCAGATATAGTATTAAATGCAAAAAAGTTATAACTTTATAAAATCCTTTGCAAAGATAGAATAGTCTAAAGCAATATAGAAGCTCTAAAAAAGGAGGGTTCTTTTAAGAATCCTCCTTTTTGTCTCAATATCTAATTCAAATTGGTTTTATAGGCCTGTGAATTTATTAATAGTCATCTCTAGATTCAAGAATAGAATCACTAAGTTCATGAATAACAGATAGTATTTGAGGTACATCACTATTTTCAATGTAATCTACTGAACCATTAATATGGTATTGTGCAAAGTCAGTTGATAAAGAACGCATTGAGTTTTGTGATCTACTCCAGTTACTATATGGACTAGCTTTAGAAGTAATAATACGAAGTGGGATATTACCAATACTACCTGCATCTAAAATGACTTGGGCATTTTCTGGAACTTTAAGTTTTTCTGCAATAATATTACGGTTCCAAAGTTTTTCTAAATTGATACCCCTACTTAGTAGTTTAACTTGATCAGGAAGCTGTTTATTCATGCAAAGTAAATTACTTACATAGTTAGTGTTTTGCATAAGCCTTAAAAGACCTGTATTACGAGCCCCATTAATCATAAATGATTCTATAATCATAATGTTGTTAAAATCAGCCCCAAAGCTTGGTGAAGCACCATCTATTAGTACAATACCAGCTACATCTTCAGGATAAAGCTGGGCATAGCGTAATGCTTCGAATGACCCCATGCCATGGGCTACATAAACAAATGGTTTTGCAAGTTCAGATTCATCAATTAAGGTATGAATTTCATTTACAATTGTATCAATATCTCTTGGGGCAGAAGTAAAATCACTCCAACCATATCCAGGTTTATCATATACAGCAATACTAGTTTCATTAGCAAGAACACTATGAAGTTCATAAGTATCTGCATAAGGCATAATTTGCCCTATAGTAGAGGTGAATACAATAGGTAAATCACCTGTACCCGTTGTGTAAAGATGCATATTAACATCATTTACAGTAATAAGGGAACCTACTCTTCCCAGCTTATCAGCATTATTATAAATACCTAGTTTTTGATAAATAATTCCTAATAAACACAATGAGGCTATAATAATGTAAACTAAACGCTGTCTAATTTTTTCATGTCTACGGCTATACTTTTTTACAACCATTCTTTTACGTCTAATCATGGCGTAATCTCCTATTTCTACTCCTTATAGGTTTATATGTTCATTATACACAATCGGCATACATGCCCAACGGGTTAAATAAAAATTTTAACAAGATTAGAATAAAAAAATTGTATAAAAAGCTTAACTATAGCACTATAGGGAAAAATAGTATAGTATGAATGTAAGAAATAAATATTAGGAGAGGTATGAAGATGAAAATTTTGCACACTTCTGATTGGCATTTGGGAAGAAGTTTAGGAGGTTTTTCGTTAATAGAAGACCAAAGATATATACTAGAACAGATTTTAGAGACTATAGAGCGTGAAAAAGTAGATGTACTTATTATTGCTGGGGATATTTATGATAGAAGTATTCCAAGTGAGGAAGCAGTAGAACTTTTTAATGAATTCTTAAGCAAGGTTGTATTAGAACATAAGATTTATACTATAGCTATAGCGGGAAATCATGATAGTGAAGAGCGTATAGATTTTGGAAGTAAACTTTTTGAAAATCAAAATCTTTATATTGTAGGGAAGAGTTCCAAAGGTTATGAAAAGTTGCAAGTTACAGTAAGTAACGAATGTATTGATGTATTTTTAGTGCCTTATATAGAGCCATCTAAAGTAAGAGAAATAGCGGGAGATGAAAATATTAAAAGACATGATGAAGCTATGGCTTATTTAGTTGGTGAAATGAAAAAAGAAAAGACAGAAAATCCTAGTATTGTAGTGGCACATGCTTTTGTAACGGGTGGAGAAGTATCTGATTCAGAAAGAAGATTAAGTGTAGTAGGAGGCGCTGAATTTGTAAATGCAGAGAACTTTAAAGATTTTACTTATACAGCTTTAGGACACCTTCACAAGAGACAAGCTATGGGGAGAAATTATATTCGTTATAGTGGTTCATTACTTAAATATTCTATTTCAGAAGCAAATCAGCCTAAAGGATATGTTCTTTTAGATGTAGATCAAAAAGGAAACTTAGAGATTGAAGAGAAAAGCTTTAATGTCCTTCGTGATGTACGTATTTTAAAAGGAAGTGTAGAAGAAATTATTGCAGCTTCTGAAGTAGATGAACATAAGGATGACTATGTATATGCTAAATTAACAGGTAATTATGTACACGATGTCACAGCGAGGCTGAGACATATTTATCCATATATTCTAGGCAGTGAATGGGTAGCTGAAGAAAATAAAGCAAATACCAATACAGATGATTATGTAGTGAGTAATACAGATTTTTTAAAGACGAAGGAACGTACAATAACAGAAGTCTTCATGGAATTTTTAAATTTCGTAGGTGAAACTGATTTTGAAGCAGATGAAATTGAAATGATAGAGGAAATTGTTAAAGAAGTAGAGGAGGAAAAAAATGAGGCCTAAATTGTTGAAGATGACTGCTTTTGGTCCTTATGGTGGTGAACAGATTGTAGATTTTATGCAGTTAGAAGATGCTAATATGTTTCTGATTTATGGACCTACAGGTGGTGGAAAGACGACTATTTTAGATGCGATATGTTATGCCCTTTATGGAGAAACCAATGGGGGTGAACGTAGTGGCGAAAATATGCGTAGTAAGTTTGCAGAAGAAGGCGTTATTACAGAGGTAGAATTATTCTTTAAACTGCGTAATGAAGAATATCGCATTATAAGACGTCCTCAATATGAACGTGCACCTAAAAAAGGGAAAAGTGACAAACTTATTAAAGTGCCAGCAGAGGTGGAATTTTATAAAGAGGAAGATGGAGAATATAAGATTATTACCTCTAAATATAATGAAGCTGGTGAAAAGATTAATGAGCTACTTCATTTTAATATTGGGCAATTTAGACAAGTTATTATGATTGCACAAAATAAGTTTAGAGAGCTACTTACTGTAAGTAGTAAGGAGAGACAACAAATTCTACAAGATATTTTTGAAACAGGAATTTATCAAAATGTAGAGAAGTCATTAGATAAGCTTTCAGCAAGTGCTAAAAATGAATTACATGATCAAGAGGCCAATTATAAGGCTATTATGGACACAATAGCACCAAATGATCATGAAATGTTAAATACGTATATGCAGACAAAGGTTATTTATAATGCACCAGAAGTATGTGAGATTTTAGAAACAATTTGCAAGGTAAAATATAATGAAAAAGAAAAAATAGAAGTCAAGTTACTAGAAATAAGCGAAGCTATTACTAAATCACAAGAAGAGCTTGCAAAGCTGACACAAATGGCCAATGACACGCTAGAAAAGGTTAAATTAGAAGAACACTTAAAAATTTTAAAAGAACAAGAAGCAGAATTTAAAACTTTAAAAGAGAAAGTAACTTTAGCTGAAAAAGCAAAAGGTATTATACCTTTAGAAGAAGTCGTTATGAAGCTTAGAGATGAAGTTTTGGTGAAACAAAACGATCAGGAAAAATATAAAGCAGAGCTAAAAGATATAGAAGAATTTTTAAAAGCAAAAGAAGAAGAATTAAAGCTTAATGAAAAATTAATAGATGAAGCGGCAGGACTTAGAAAAGAAGTTAATGTTTTGGAAACTTATGTACCAAAGGTTTTAGAACTTAATGAAGCTTATAAACGAGAAAGTGACTTGAGTAAGCAGCTTGATAAATATGAGAATGGGTATAAAAAATTAGAAGAAATATTAGAAGCTGTTAAAATACAAATAAGCAACAAACAAGAAGAGATTAAAGAAAAGTCACAGTTACAGAAAAAGTCTACTGAACTATATATGCTTCAAAGAGAAATGGAAGATGCATTAAAGCTTGTGTCAGAAAGAGCAAGTAGAGAACGGGAAGCTAAGGTGCTATTTAATAATTTGCAAGGAATATATAAAGAGATAGAGGTACATGATAAGGTTTATAATGCGTGTGAAAGTGAATATAGAGATGCGTTTAGTATATGGTTCAATGGTCAAGCTGCAGAACTTGCACAAACTTTAGAAGAAAATACTCCTTGTCCGGTATGTGGTTCACTGCGTCATCCTAAAAAAGCTGTTTTAACAGATAATCATATAACTAAAGAGGAACTTGAAAAAATAGAAACAGCTAAAAAACAAGCTGAAACGAGACTGGCTAAGTTAAAGCAAGAAAGTGCTGCACAAGAAGCAAAATGTACAGCAGTAAAAAATCAAATAGATGACTATAATGAAAAAATAAAAGCAAAAGGTAATATTACAGAGGAATCAAAAGAAAAGTTAGATAACGATATTGAAATTTTAAAAAGTAAGATTAGTAGATTAGAAGAGTTAGAGAAAAGTTTAGACGAAGATAATAAGAAGCTTAAAGAATCTGAAGAGCGTAAAGAAAATGGAAAGAATTTTATTGAAAAAGCAAAATTAGATTTAAATGAACAAAGAGCTGCTATAAAATCTATTGAAAAAGACGTTCCAGAAGAATTACGTAATCAAGAAGCTTTAGAAAAGAAAATAGAAGGCTTAAAAAGAGAGTATGAATTAAAAGAAAAAGTCTATAAAGAATTAGGAGAAAAGGTAGAGACTTTACGTAAAAAGCAAGCTCAGTACACAACAAGATTAGAAGAAACTAAGAAACATTTAGGAGAACTTAAAAAGCAAGGAGTTGAGCAAAAAGAAACTTTAAAGAGTGCAATCTTATCTGCTGGATTTGAAAATAAAGAAGCCTATAAGGCGAGTAAGTTAAGTGATCTAGCGATTGAGAATGGTAAAAGGAAAGTAGAAATTTATACGCATGATCAAGTTGTTTCTGAAGAAAAATACAAAGTGCTTCAAAAGAAAACAAAAAGACTTTAAGCAAGAAGATTTAGAAAGTGCTAAAGAAAATAGCGAAAAGGTACTTGCTGAAAATACTAGACTTAATGTAGAAAAGACGAAGTTAGAACAGTATCTACAAGCCCATGAAAAAATCATAAAAAGTTTAAAAGAAATTTATGGTGCAACAACGGCTCTTTTAAAACGTCAACGTATTTTAGACAAAATTAGTACAGTGGCAAAAGGTAAAAATTCTAAAGGGCTTTCTTTTGAACGTTATATTCAAAGTAGTATTTTTGAAGAAGTATTAGCAAGTGCTAATAAGAAGCTTAAACCAATGACACTAAATCGTTATGAGCTTTATCGCAGCGATGATTTATCTAGAGCTAATGCACAGGTAGGGTTAGATATAGGAATTAGAGATTATTATAGCAATGAAACAAGGCCTGTAAATACACTTTCAGGAGGCGAGAGCTTTATGGCAGCACTTGCTTTAGCATTAGGACTGTCAGAAGTTATTCAAAGACTTGCAGGAGCTACTCCATTAGATACTTTATTTATTGATGAAGGCTTTGGAAGTCTAGATGAAGAGGCATTAGAGATGGCCATTAAAGTACTTCTAAATATTCAAGACACAGGAAGGCTTATTGGCATTATTTCTCATGTACGTGAACTTAGAGAGCAAATACCTGTTGGACTTGAAGTGACAACGGGATCTACAGGCAGCAAAGCAGTTTTTAGAGTCTAATAAAAGCTATTGACCGCAAGTGAGATGGAAGGTTTTGGGTACAATAATAGCAGTTAAAAATACTATCATTATAAATGAAAATATTGTATATTATTAAATAGAATAAGGCGTAATAACTAAAACTTTACGCAAGGAGTTGAAAAAATGGACATAAATTTAATAACAGAAATTTTATCTCGAAAGATATTAAAAGAAAATATACTAATAAATGAACCGATGAAGAAATATACAACATTTAGAGTAGGTGGACCAGCAGATATTATTGTGAAGCCTAGTGCAATTGAAGAGATTCAATATATTGTAGTAGCATGCAAAGAAAATAATGTACCGTACTATATTATTGGTAATGGCAGCAACTTGCTTGTAGATGATCTAGGATTTCGTGGGGTGATTATTCAGGTATATAAAAATTTATCAGATGTAGTAATTGAAGGAACTACAGTAAGAGCACAAGCTGGTGCACTCCTTTCAAAAATTGCTACAAAAGCAGCAGATGAATCACTTACAGGATTTGAATTTGCCCATGGTATTCCTGGGACACTAGGAGGCGCTGTAACAATGAATGCAGGTGCATATGGCGGGGAAATTAAAGATGTAATTGTAAGTGCTAAAGTTATGAATCAAGATGGTAAGGTCTATGAATTAAGTAAAGAATCATTAGAACTTGGCTACCGTAAAAGTATCATTGAAAAAGAAGGACTTATTGTATTAGAAGTAACATTAGACTTAGCGAAAGGTAAAAAGGAAGAAATTTTAGCTACTATTAAAGATTTTAATGGGCGTAGAAGAGATAAACAACCATTAGATAAACCAAGTGCAGGAAGCACTTTTAAAAGACCAGTACCTAAAGAAGGTGAAATGCAGCTTTATGCAGGTAAACTTATTGAAGATAGTGGACTTAGAGGATTTCGAATAGGTGGCGCAGCTGTATCTGATAAACACTGTGGATTCGTGGTGAATGAAGGCGGTGCAACATTTGAAGAACTTACGAAGTTGATTAAACACGTACAAGATACAGTACAAAGTAAATTTGGTGTATACTTAGAGACAGAAGTAAAAGTTATTAAGAACTAAATAGATAAGTACTAAGGAGGCTACTATGAACTTTATTATTGTAACTGGAATGTCAGGTGCTGGCAAAAGTAGCGCCATTAACTTTTTCGAAGATATGGGTTATTATTGTGTGGATAATCTTCCACCGACACTTATTAAAAACTTTGCACAACTTATTGCAGCCCAACAAGGCAAATTAGATAAAGTTGTGTTAGGAATTGATATACGTGGTGGAAGTTTATTTGCGGATTTATTCAGTAGTTTGAATGAGCTCGTAGAAATGGGACACACTTATGAAATTTTATTCTTTGATTGTAGTGATGCAGAACTTATTAAACGTTTTAAAGAAACGAGAAGACTGCATCCACTTGCTAGAAGTGAAAGAATAGAAGAAGGCATTGAAAAAGAAAGAAAAATTTTAAGTGAGATAAAAGAAAAAGCAAATCATATTATTGATACATCATATATGTTACCTAAAGATACAAAAGAAGTACTCTTTAAAATTTATAACGAGAAAAAGGACTTTAATAGTCTTATGGTAACAATTGTATCCTTTGGATTTAAATATGGTATACCAATTGATGCAGATTTAGTATTCGATGTACGTTTTGCACCAAATCCATACTATAATCCGGAAATGCGCCCTTATACAGGAAATGAGGCTATTGTTAGAGATTATGTATTGAGTTTTGATGTAACACAAAAGTTTTTAACAAAATTAGAAGATATGATTGACTTCTTAATTCCAAATTATAAGCAAGAAGGTAAAAATCAAGTGGTTATTGCAATCGGTTGTACAGGTGGAAAACATCGTTCTGTAACAATTGCAAATGCCCTTTATGAATTTTTACAAAAACGGGGGCATACTGTACTTAGACAACATAGAGATATAGAAAAGGATAGTAAAAGAGGAAAATAAACCATGAAAATAAGGCAGCAAGATTTAAAGGTTGTTGTAATAGGTGGGGGTACAGGATTATCAACCATGCTTAAGGGAATTAAAAAATATACTTCTCATATCACAGCGGTTGTTACTGTATCTGATAATGGTGGTGGATCAGGAAAACTCAGACAAGAGATGGGTATGATTCCTCCGGGAGATATTCGCAATTGTCTCGTAGCACTGGCGAATACAGAACCTATTATGGAAAGATTATTACAACACCGCTTCAAAGAGGGTGGCTTATGTGGACAAAGTTTTGGAAACTTGTTTTTAGCAGCTCTTACAGAAATTACAGGTAGTTTTGAAGAAGCTGTAAAGGTGACAAGTAATGTTTTAGCCATTACAGGTAAAGTACTACCGGTAACCTATGAAGATGTTCATTTAGAAGCTATTTTTGAAGATGGAGAAAAGGTTATAGGAGAAACACAAATAGTAGACTATGGCAAAGATAAACTTTTAGATATAAATGAGATTTGGCTTGAACCAAGAAATCCAAAGCCTGCAGAAGAGGTAATGACAGCAATTGAAGAAGCTGACCTTATTATATTTGGGCCGGGAAGTCTTTATACAAGTATTATTTCTAATTTATTAGTAGAGAAGGTCACTGAGCAAATTGCAAAGTCTAAAGCTGATAAGATTTATGTAGCAAATGTAATGACACAACCAGGTGAAACAACTCATTTAAGTTTAGAAGATCATGTAACTGTTTTAGAAAATTATGTAGGAAAGAGTACTATTAATGTAGTAATTGCCAATAATGCCTCTATACCTGAAAAATATTTGAAACAGTATAATGACGATGGAGCCAAGGTTTTAAAAGTAGACGAAGAGCATGAAGTCTGGACACGTATTCAAAGAATAGATGCACCACTTGTATCTATTAATGAAAAGAAAGGGCTTGTTAGACATGACTCAATGAAGTTAGCCCAATGTATATTTGAATCAGCACTCACTAAAATTACATAAGATGAGGTGAATAATATGTCTTTTTCCTCCAATGTAAAAAAAGAGCTTACATGTGTACCATTAGGTGCTAGACATTGTATGATTGCAGAAATTGCAGCGATGCTCATTATGGCGGGAGAAATAAAATACGAAAGTCAGCAATTTTCAATAAAATTTCAAACTGAAAATGCAGCCATTGCAAGAAAATACTTTACAATGGTAAAAAAACTTTTAATATTAATACAGAGGTAGTTCTTAAGGAAAATAAAAAGTTTCATAAAAAGCAAATATATGTACTAAAGCTTAATGATTCACAAGCTGCAGAAAAAATATTGCGTGCAACAACATTGCTAAAAGAAGAACAGGGGAAAATGATATTAAGGGATTATGTTGATTTAACTGTTATTCAAAGTACGTGTTGTAAAAGAGCATACTTGAGGGGAGCCTTTTTAGGTGCGGGTTCAGTAAGTGATCCGGAAAAAGGATATCACTTGGAATTTGTAAATCCATCAATAAAGCATGCAGAATTTCTACAAGAGGTAATGACTACTTTAGAAATGGAGCCTAAAGTTGTACCACGTAAAAATAATTATGTGTTATATTTAAAAGAAGGTACACAAATTGTAGATTTATTAAACATCATGGGTGCACATATTGCTCTTATGGAGCTTGAAAATGTGCGCATTGTAAAAGAAGTAAGAAATAATGTAAATCGCATAGTGAATTGCGAGACAGCCAATCTCAAAAAAACTGTATCAGCAGCTGTGAGGCAGATGCAAGATATAGAATATGTGCAAAACACCATCGGCATTTCGGCATTACCTGAGAACTTACAGCAAGTAGCTACTTATAGACTGGAGTATCCAAGTAGTACATTAAAGGAATTAGGTGAATTACTTAATCCACCTGTAGGAAAGTCAGGCGTTAATCATAGACTCAAAAAAATAAGCGAAATCGCGGAACAATTAAGGGAAACCAGAGGAGGAAATGTAAAATGATTAAAGAAGTACTTAAATTAGAATTAAAAAATGGGTTAGAAGCTAGACCTGCCGCATTATTTGTTCAAATTGCAAGTAAATATGAAAGTCATATTGCAGTAATCGTTAATGAAAAACAAGTTAACGCAAAAAGTATTATGGGTATGATGTCACTTGGTGCAATCAAAGGTCAAGAAATCGAAATCAGAGCTGAAGGTGAAGATGAGAAAGAAGCTACAGAAGCACTTATTAAATTTTTATCAGAACAAGAAGTAGAATAATTATAGTATAAACTATTAAAATAGTTGCCAGATATTGATGGTATGGAAAAGTGTATTTAAAAATACATTAAGCATACTATTATATCTGGCTTTTTAATTATTAAACTTATAGATAAGTCGTTAAGTATTTATGATAGAGGGATATTTTAATTAAAAAAAGACATAATAACAAACGTGTAGAATTTAAGAGAACTTTATAAAAAGTAGATTAGCATAAGTTGTAGATTTTTAGTAAACATTTCTATATAATAAAATCAGCAATTGGCTTTATTATACAAGAGGAGGAGAGTACGAGACAATGCGAGCAGCACGAAAGAAAAGCCTAATAAGCATTATAGGTTTTATGGTAGTTTGCTGTTTTTATACATTGGCTTATTCTAAGACACCAGAAATAATTAAGGTAGGCTTAGAATCAGTTTATAAAAACGTAGCAAGTGTTAACTTATCTAGTGATTCTAATATACAGATTGGATATTATGATGAAAGAGGATTTCAAGTAGAAGGTGTTTTAAATGCAAATCAAATAACAGTGCGTTTAAATAAAGAAAGTTTATATGATTTAGGTGTAACATTTAATAATTTTAATGATGCAAAAGAATATGCTATAAATCATGGAAATAGCACTGTACCAGTTTATATTAGACCATCTGTTTATAGTGTTTATACAACGAATAATGAAGATGATTTAAATAGAGGGCAAAACTTTACAAGAAGCATTGCTATTTATAGTAATTCTGGTACATTACTTTTGATTAGTAATGAAGATGAGAAGCCTCTTGTAATGAGAGGTTATGATAAAGCAAGTAATTTATCACTTACAACAGTGAAGGACAATAAGAAATATCGTGGTGCTATTGGAATGGGTGGAACATCGGGCCTTACACCGTATAATATTGTAGATATTGAAGAATATTTATTTGGAGTAGTGCCGAAAGAAATGCCATCATCATGGCCTCAAGAGGCATTAAAAGCCCAAGCTGTAGCAGCAAGATCTATAGCAATCTTTCAATATAACCGTTTTGCTAAAAGTGGTTATAATGTAATCGATACAACAACAACACAGGTATATGGCGGTTATTTAGCAGAAACAGCTGCTACTAATAAAGCAGTTAATGCTACAAATGGACAAGTGATTCGTTATAACGGCAATGTAGCAGAAGCTGTATACTTTTCAACAAGTGGTGGCACAACAGAGGATGCCCAAAATGTGTGGGGAAGTGAAGTGCCTTATTTAAAATCGGTTAAAGATACTTATGAAACAGAGCCCTCACAAAAACCTTGGACACGTACAATTACTTTAAGTGAAATTAATAAATGCCTTACAAATAATGGCGTAAATATTGGTAGCGCAAAAGGTGTACAAATTGTAAGTCGTACAAGTTCGGGACGCGTGCAAGAGCTGAACATATTAGGAACAAATGGAACTTATACTGTAAACGATGAAAAAATACGTAGTTTTTTTAGCAGTAGTCAAGGTGGTTCTTTAAAGAGCAGGTTATTTAGTTTCTTAGGAAATATAAATACAAATACAGTAGCTGCTGCTCAAACAAGTAATAATGAAGTAACTGTTATTTCTGCAAATGGGAAATCGACCCTTCCTAGTAAAAATTTAATGGTTATGACAGCTACTAATATGGGAACTCTAGCTGATAAATTTGCAGTACAATCGGCAACTCAAATGAGAAGTCTTACAACACAAACTGTAATAGAGACAGCCAATAATAATACAGAAACAGTTTGGGGAGATATTACGGTTTATGGACAAGGATTTGGACATGGGGTAGGGATGTCTCAAAGTGGTGCAAAAGGAATGGCACAAGCAGGTTTCTCATATAAAGATATATTAGAATATTATTATACAGGTGTAAGTGTTAATTAATAAAAAATAGTCATTGTTTAGTGGTAATTAAGTGCAGAATAAATAAGTAAAAATAGAGGAGTATCTTATAAAGTGATAGAGATACTCCCCTATTTTATAGTAGTAATTAGATTTAAAATGATGGAATGTCCTAACAGCTATTCTAACTTAGTTATAATAGAATCCATACGAAGCATTTTGCCATCAAGGTTCATCTCTGTTTCAATAAGCGCAGCAAGAGCTTCTATTTCTTATTTTATCAAGTCTCTACCTGTTTTCTTTTCATACTTTTTGCGCAGATATTTAGGTAGATTAATTGTTGGATCTTGAATATTAAGTTGTTGAACTGTATTTTTACGAAACATAAAAATTTCCCCTTGTTTTTTTCTTAATTATACCATAATGATGTAAAGTAGTTTTAAAAACTAGCCTTTTTGTGGGCTAATCTTTCTATTTTTTACTTATAAAAAGATGAAAAATTCTAAAAATTATAATATAATAATTAGATTAAGGAAAGGAAGAGTGAGATAAAGCTTAGAGCAAAGAGGAGGAGAACTAATTATGGCGTCATGTGAACTATGTATTGAACGTGCAGATTATATTACAGTATATTTAAGGAATAATGAAGGGCAGATTGAAAATGAAAAATTACAATTTGCAAAAGCTATAAATTATTATTTGAGTCATAAAAAGCCTATTATTAGAGAATGTAATCTTATTATGGGGACTTTAACTTCGAAATTAAAAGGCATTCATTTGTATCCTGAAATTGGTGATTTAGCTATTTGGCGGAGTTTAAGAATGAAAGGGCTTAAAGAAACGGAAGTTAGAAAACTTAATGAAGATATTTTTCCTTATTGGATGAAAAGGGATTTAGCAACTTATCTAATTACGAATAATGAAAATACCCAACAGCTTGTAGAATTTATGAATCAAGGATTTTGTAAGATAGAAGAATATAGAGGTTTTATACCTGATTTTAGAATGATTTTGGAACAAGGTCTAGAAAAAATATTAAAGGAAGTGGATGATAAATCAAAAGATATTAAAGCACGTAGTTTAAACATTAATGGCAATAAGTCAACAGAAGAGAAACTTTTATTTTATGAAAGTATTAAAGAAATAGGAGATGGGCTTTTAAAATATGTAGTAAATCTTGGAGAAAAAGCAAAGCTATTAAGTGAAGAAACAGAAAATCAATTGCAAAAACAAATTTATTTTAAAATGGCAAGAACATGCAGCAAAATCCCAGCTCAAGCAGCTGATAGTTTTTATGAAGCGATTCAGTGCATATGGTTTTGCATCATCACTATGGGAGCAGAGTATAGTTTAGATGGCATGAGTTTGGGAAGGTTAGATCAAATACTATATCCATATTATGAAAAAGATTTATTAATGGGCAAAGTCACAAGAGAAGAGGCTTTTTATTTAATAAAAGAATTATGTACTAAGTTATATGAATGTAAAAATCTCAAAGAGGAAAGTACTTTAGGAATAACATTAGGTGGCATAAATGAAAAAGGAGAAGATGGTGTAAATGCAGTAACTTATTTGTTCTTAAGGGCTTTAAAAAGTTTAAAAGAAGAAATTCCAGTTGTAAATGTAAGAATACATAAGGATAAAAATGTAGATGAGTACATAAAATATGCTGAAACTATAAGTAATGAAGCTCCAATTATTATACAGGAAGATAGTGAAAGTATTAAAAAACTTATTAGAAAAGGCGTAGGACTTGAAAGTAGTCGTAATTATGCAGTATTAGCTGATGGCATATTGGCTAGAACAGGACTTAGTTATGAAGGTAGTCAAAAATTATGCATAGATGTGAGAGATATATTTAAACTGACATTAAGAAATGGTAGAAGGCAAGAAACGGGGAGAAAACAATGGGGTCCTTTAACTGGTGAAGCAGAAAATATAGATAGTTTTGAAGAATTTTTAAAAGCTTTTCAAAAACAAGGAGAATGGTTTATCAAACAAAGTATTGCTTCATTAGAGGCGAAAGAAGAAGTAATTAAAGCCAAAGTACAATGGCCATTTGCAGCAATATTAAGTAAGGGATGTTTGGAACGTGGGTCGGACTTGATAAATGGTGGAAGTATTTATGCTGATGTTAGAATTAGAAAGTATGGTATAGGAGAAACAGCAAAATTATTAGCTTATGTAGAACAAAAGATTTTTAGTGAATCTGGAAGTAGCTTTGAAAAGAATCTGGAAACTTTAAAAGATGAAAAGGCATATATACAGATAGACTTTGATAACATAAGTGAGAAAATTATATTAGAATATACGACTTGGATTCAAAATTTCTTACAGACTGCTTTAAGAGGATATAGTAATTCACGAGGTGGTAGATACCTTTAAAATTTAATGATGGCAAATTGACTGTATCAGACAAAAAGCTTAGATTGGAACCTGATTTTAAGGTGATGTTTAAGAATGAAAAGGGGCTATATAAGTTTTTGTTAGGCGAAGAGTATGAATATGAGGAAGCACTTTTATATAGAGAAGTAATCTACAGAGGAAATATTAATTATATTAAACGTTTTTCTTTTATGGCTAAAGAAGCTGTTAGATTGTAGATGAAAAATAGGGGTGCTTGATAAGTATTGGTCTAAGTGTTATTATTTTCTAGACGCAAAGATGCGTTAAATACAAAACAATAGATAAAATTACATGAAATAGATAAAGGACTTAGGAGAAGATTATGAAGACATCAGATTTTTACTTTGATTTACCGGAAGCACAAATTGCACAAGTACCGCTTAAGGATCGCACAACTTCCAGACTTATGGTATTAGATAAAGTAAGCGGTGAAACAAAGCATCAACATTTTTATGATATTATAGATTATTTACAAGATGGTGACTGTTTAGTACTTAATAACACAAGAGTTATTCCAGCTCGTTTATTTGGTGCACGTCCATCAGGCGGTAAAGTAGAATTTTTATTACTTACTCGTAAAGATGAAAAACGTTGGGAAGTACTTGTAAAACCAGGGAAAAAAGCAAAAGTTGGCGATCAAATTATATTTGGTGAAGGACTTTTAAAAGCGACAGTAGAAGAAATTATTGAAGATGGTAAACGTATTGTAAGTTTTGAATATGAAGGTATCTTTGAAGAAGTATTAGATCAGCTAGGAGAGATGCCATTACCACCATATATTCACGAGAAATTAGAGGATAAAGAACGTTATCAAACAGTATATTCTAAAAATGAAGGAAGTGCAGCAGCACCAACAGCAGGACTTCACTTTACAAAGGAATTACTTGCTAAGATTGAGGCAAAGGGAGTAAAAATTGCTTATGTAACACTTCACGTAGGCCTTGGTACATTTAGACCAGTTAAAGTTGAAGACGTATTAGAACATGAAATGCATTCAGAGTTTTATATTATTGAAGAAGAAGATGCCAAGATCATCAATGAAACTAAACTTGCAGGCGGCAGAATTATTCCAGTTGGGACAACAAGTACACGTACATTAGAATCTAATGCAGATGAAAATGGAATGATTAAACCAGGTAGTGGTTGGACAAATATCTTTATTTATCCAGGATATACATTTAAATGTATTGATGCACTTATTACAAACTTCCACTTACCAGAATCTACACTTATTATGTTAGTAAGTGCATTAGCAGGGAAGGAACATGTATTAGCAGCTTATAATGAAGCTGTGAAGGAAGGGTATCGTTTCTTTAGCTTTGGGGATGCTATGTTCATCAAATAACCTAAGCTTAGACCAGCTAGTTAGTGTCAATGGTAATTGCTAAAAAATCTTTTTGAATATTGGAAAGGTTACTTTTTAAAAAAGGGTAACCTTAATAAACTCAAATCAATTGATAAGAGTTGGAAAATTATTATATTCACTATTGCTTATGCATGTTTATGCAATAAGTGTGAGTTGTGGTTTATAGTTTTGACGATGTTCTTTAGGAGAATAAAGTTCGAATGATTTACCATCCCTAAGTACTGCAAAAATGATATTCAAACTTTAGGCAATACAGCACCAAGAGCAACAGCAAAGATTACTCGTACAGCAATACGTGATTCACGTTTGGACATAGGGCACTCTGTACCCTTAAACTTACTAGATTCATTGACTTTAGGATCCATACCATAATCAAAAAGTTGTTTAGGGCTCTTGAATATGCTGAAAGCACCTATTTCGCACATGATAGTAACAGCAGATAAAAAGCCTACACCATTAATGGAGTCTAAAAGATGAATTTGTTGAATAAAAGTATAATTATTTTTGGATATAGAATAAGCTCCTTTCGAGATAGGGTCGATGATGACAATGAATACACAACCTGGCATGTGACACGGGTATAGCTTATAGGCTTCCAACCAGCTAAAACATAAGTTTTCATTGAATGGATTGACTGTCTAAGAATACAGGTATGACCTCATAGAAAAGGTTTCTTAGGGGGAGAACGTTTTTCTTTTTATCCAATGGTTATCATACTGTATGTTTTAGAATAAGTCGAGATGAATATCTATACATTTAGAATGGAATTTATTCAAAATGTGTCAGATGTTTTTATGATATCTAGAGGAGAATACTTTCATAAAAGATATCTTGTTTATAAATCATTAGCATAGCTTTTTTAGCTATGACTTTAATATACTAGGGAGAGAAAAATGGATATAGAGTTAAAAGAAGATTATGTGGTAGAATTTGAAGATGTAGATTTTTTGGGAAACATTAATTTTCTAGGGCTTGCAAAAAATATGCAAAACATTGCGATACATCATGCAGATTTAATAGGAGTAGGATTTTATAAAGATGAATTGAAGCCTACTTATTATTGGGTAGTATCCAGAGTTAAGTATATCTTAAATAAGACTATTCAGTGGAAGGAAAAAGTTAGTCTAAATACATGGCTAGCTGGTAGTCAGAAGTTCTTTGTTATAAGGAAAACTGACATCATGAGAGAATCAAATGAAATAATAGGGCAAATTATAATGAACTATATGTTGTTAGATGCAGATAAAGGGCGTCCATTACGTATTACGGACAATATAGGAAATGGTACAATGGTTAGAGAGTATGAGGGTGAAATCCTTCCAAAGTTGGGAATACCAACTAACATTGTTGCAGAAGAAATTCGTAAAGCACGTTATTCAGATCTTGATGTAAATGGTCATATGAATAATGTACAGTATGTGAAGTGGATTTTGGATATGTTACCTTTAGATTTTTATAGAGAACGAGAAGTAGAAAGTCTGCAAATTAACTATAATAAGCCTGTTATGTATCAAGATAAAATAAAAGTTATTTTAGGGACTGTAAAAGAAGCAGGATATAGAGTAGCTGGTGTAAGCCTAGATAATAAGATAAATTATTTTACGGCACATATGACATTTAGAGAGTGAGAATAGAGAGAAAGGACGTATTACAGATGATGTAAAAGGCGTCCTTTCTTTTTTATATTTTAGAGCTTATTTATAGCTAGAAGTTATAAGGAGGAGCAGGAGATAAACTATAGCAATAAATCAATTTTTGTGAATCAAGATTATAGACTAAAATATAATTTTTGCATATTGGATGGTCAGGATTAAAGATAAGTATAGTTAATAAATGATCGACAAGTAAGGCTTGAATAGAAAGAAGATTTTCTTTTATATTGAATCACCATGTCTTTTTTGGATTAAAGCCATAAATTTAAAGAACTTCTAAAAGAGGGATACTGGCTAAATCTTTGGGTGTGATAAAAAGATGATTATAGGTATTTAATCATAGCCAAAGTGATAGAAGACCTGCCAAATGAGTAAGGCACATTGGGTTTTTGTAGGGACAAAGTTCATATCTTTATAGGGATAGCTTAGTAAATGATAAGTCGTATTTTTAAGCGTGTCCTTGGCATAAGAAGCAATCTGTGCATGTGTCTGTAAGAAAGTATCTTTAAGCTGCATCATTTTAAAGGTGGGGGAATACTGCCATTTTTCAATGTTTTGTTCTTTACAGCCTTTGCCTAGGCTAATAGCTTCTAAGGTCCTACCATATTTTTCATCAACGATAATGCCAGCATGGCCGTGATGCCATCCAAAAGAATGGGCGGCTTTTGTAAAGAGAATAATATAACCATTATGATAAGGGGCAAGTTCAAAGCCTTGTATATAGTCATCAAATGGATTTGTAAGATGTTTTTCAAAGGTAATAGGCGCACATATAAATCCATTTCACATTTTTCTTTTTCAAGTAGTCAGCTTGAAATGTTTGCATTTTTTCTGTAAAATTAGGCAGGGTCTTTAATTCTTCATAAAGGGGTTTGGCAATAGCGGTTTGTTCATAAATGAGCTGATAATCCCCGTCTGTAAGCTGTGCCTTTATTAAAATCGGTGTTAAATCGACTGTTTTATGATTAGGCATAAAGTAGGCAGCTTTTACAGTAACATAGAAATAACCTATGATAAGAAAGATAGAACAAACTGCAATAAATTTTTTATGTGACAAAGTAAGACCTCCAGACGCATAAAAATGCGTTATTTTAAGCAAATTAATAGATGAATATGTAAATAATACATGTATAAATTTATAAGATTTAAAGGAGTAAGTTATGAGCAGTAAAGAAGCCTTAATTAAAGAGATTATTAGTATTCGTAGAAGATTAAGCTGTATTCCAAAAGACGAAACAAGAGATATTGAAAGATTTGAAGAACAACTTAGCAAATCTTTAAGACGTGTGGATCAAGCAAGTTATATTGCGAAAAAATTCGATTACGAAGAACTTGAACAAATTAAAGAAGCTTATCAAAGTTTATAAAAATGACTTAAGGGGATGCTTTTAAAGTAAGGCTTAAGACCTTGCTCTAGGGGCAGCCCTTTCTTAAGGGGAGGAGACTTTAGGATGAAAGGTAAAGTGATAGGGCCAAGTCAGGTAGAAGACTTTAAATGTATTGGTGCCAAATGTGAAGATACATGTTGTGCGGGTTGGTACATTGGTATTGATGAAGCGACTTTAAAAAAGTATAAAAAAGTAAAAAATCCAGCTATGAAGAAACGATTAGATAAAGAATTGGTGACTAAAAACGCATCAGAAGAACATGCAGCCAAGATTAAACTTAAAAACAATCGTTGTGCCTTTTTATCTAAAGAAGGCTGGTGTGATATTTATACAAACTTAGGTGAAAATTACTTAAGTGAAACATGTACACTTTTTCCTCGTACTTTTAATGAAATCGGGGAACATATGGAGTATTCTATTGCACTTTCATGTCCAGAAGCTGCACATATGATTTTGCTCAATGAAGCAGGCTTTAAGTTAAATACATTAGAAAATGCGCCTAATCAGTATAAAATAAGTGCGAAGATTAATTTAAATGAAAAGAAACCACAAAAGTGGCAAGACTATTTAGTAGCTATTAGAAATGTATTAATTGGACTGCTTCAAAATAAAAATAAAAGTTTTGAGACACGCTTTAGTGATGTAGAAGACTTTTTATTAAAGTTAGACCTATTAGCACGTAAACAAAGTTTAAAAGAGATCCAAGCACTTATAAAGGCTTATGAAGAGACAAATAAATTACCAGCAGCTTTAAAACATCCATTTAAAGAGAAATGGCAAGATAAAGCATTAGAGCTAGTATTAAATCTTAAAGCCTTACGTGCAGAGAAGAAATGGCCTTCTACTTTTTATGAGGCATATTATAATGATTTATTAAAAGGATTAGGACTTGAAGAATCAGATGATTTAAAACTTGCAAGTACTAATATGCAAAAGAGTAAAGCACAGTATTTAGATGAATTTATGGTAAAATATGGATATATATTAGAAAACTATTTTTCAAACTATATCTTTGAACGTTTAGTACCATTAGATGGAGAGACTATATTAGAAAGTCTCGTAAAGATTGAGATTTACAAAAATCTTATTTGCGCACATTTAATAGGCATAGGTAATAGTAATGAAGTCTTACAACCTGAAACTGTTGTAAGCTTCATTCAAGCATTCTCAAAGGTATTTGATCATAATGAAATCTATATGTATAAATTACTTAAATTACAAAAGAAATAGGTTTTAACCTATAGCTAAAAGGAGTTAATATGGAACAACAATTACAAGGCTTAACAGCTGAGGCAATCTTTGAACAAGTAGGCGAAGGAAAAGTACTTAATACAAAAAAGAATCTTTTAGATTACATGGACAAAATGCGTGAACTTTGTAAAATTGGCAGCTTAGATGAAAAGCAAGCACAAGAATCTTATGAGTTTATTGAAAAAAATATAATGGCAATGGGTGAAGTTGTAAAAGCTAATACAATTGTTTATCTTAAAAACGAACTTAAATTAAAACTTGGTAAATTTGCAAAAGCAACTGCAACAAAAGATAATGCATTCGTGAATTTCTTTAAACAAACTTATGATAGTGTTGTAAAAACTAAAGAGTATACATGGGTACTTGCAGATATAACTAAAATCAAAGAACAACAAATCTTAGATACATTAAAAACAATTAATACTTACTGCTTTAAATCAAGACTTACAGAAGGTGAGAGAAAAGATATTTATCCAATGATTGAACGCATCGTAGATACACAAAATGTAAGACTTATTAATCAAGTAAGAAGTATGGAAGGTATTCGTAAGGCATTCCGTATTAAAATCGTAGAAGAAAATAATCGCTTTAAAATCATTAGAGTAAAAAGATAATAACATTACAAAAGGATAGCTGATTATTAGGTAAGCTGATATCCTTTTGCATATTTTTAGAAATGATGTGATTAGTTAGTTCCTGTTTTCTTTAAAACATAATAATAAGGTTTATTTAATCTACCAGTGATATAATCACCACTTTTCCATTCTAGGAATATATAATTTTCTCTGTCGATTGTTTTAATAGCATACTTACTAGCTGTTACATCTCCAAAGTGGAGGAGATAAGCTTTCGTCCAAGTAAAGCCGCTAGGTGTTAAAGTTATATCTTTAGATTTAGTAAGAAATAAAGCAGCACGGTAAATATTAAGTGATGTTTTCTTCATAGAGTACCTTGGATTCTTGTTTTAAAATGGTACTGCTAAAATCTCATTCCTAAAAGATCTGGCTTATGAATAAAGTAGGATAAGCTCCATTTAAGAGACTATCTTTAGACAAAGTATTTAAATGTACATTTATATTTCCTATATACTGATTCTAAGAAAATGGCTCGATTGAAATCAGAAAACTTAAAATTATAAGATAATTATAAGTTTAAATATATAGCAGGAAAATAAAAAAGCCTATAAAAGTATTTACTATAGTTAGTAATCCTTTTATAGGCTATAAGCATTAACGGGATAATTATCTTATTTAGATAATTTAAGAATCGTATTTATATTAGAACCTAAGTTACAGAGAATGAGATCTGCAAGGGCAATGGCAGCCATAGATTCTACTACAACCACAGCACGTGGTACGATAACTGGGTCATGACGCCCTACGATTTCAATGGTTGTTTCTTCTAAGTTCTTATTAATAGTATGTTGCATTTGTGCAATAGATGGTGTTGGTTTAAAGTGTGCTTTAAAGAAAATATCGGTGCCATCAGACATACCCCCTAAAATACCGCCTGAATGATTAGTTTTCTTAGCCACTTTGCCATCTTGAATACAGAAGGCATCATTATACTCAGAACCTTGAAGCTTAGAAGCTTCTATGCCACTACCTACTTCAAAGGCTTTCACACCACCAATGCCCATAATGGCATAAGCTAAAGTAGCATCGAGTTTATCAAATACAGTTTCACCAATTCCAGCAGGCACACCGCTAATAATACATTCTACACTACCACCTACAGAATCTTTTTCTGTACGCATTTTAGCAATATAATCAAGTGCAAGCTGTGCTGTTTTATTACTTGGCATATTAACTGGATTTTCACGTGCTTCATTTAAATTGAATTCAGCATCGTTAACTTCTATAGGCCCTATAGAACGTGTATAAGCTGTAACTGTAATGCCAAGCTCCTCTAAGAAACGTTTAGCAATGGCTCCAGCTGCAACGCGAGCTGCAGTTTCACGGCCAGAAGATCGGCCACCACCACGATAATCACGAATACCATATTTTTGATCAAAGGTATAATCAGCATGAGAAGGACGGAAAACATCTTTTATATTACTATAATCATGAGATTTTTGATTGTTATTGCGGATAAGTAGTGCAATAGGTGTACCAGTTGTCGCACCTTCAAAAGTACCTGATAGTATTTCTACAAGGTCATCCTCCTTGCGAGTTGTACCAATTTGTCCATTACCAGGTTTTCTGCGATCCATATTCTTCATAATATCTTCTAAAGTGATTTGTATATTAGAAGGACAACCATCAATAGTAACACCTAAGGCGGGGCCGTGAGACTCACCGAAGGTAGAAACGCGAAACATTTTACCAAAAATTGAACCAGACATATATTATGCTCCTTTCTTAAAATAGTAGTAAATAAAGATAATTTTAACATAAACCCCTATAATTCTTCAATGAGAAGTGTTTATAATAATGATTAATGTTCATAATAAATATGAATGTTAGTAGCATAAATAAAAAGTATTAAAAATAAAGGGGCTATTGTTGAAAAAGTAAGTGATTTCTTGTACACTAGATTAGAGTATAAAAAGATTGGAGATACTAGATGTATGAATTACTAAAAGTAGAAGGCCGTGCAAAAAGAGGACGCTTTCATACACCACATGGGGTAATTGAAACACCTGTTTTTATGAATGTTGCCACAGTAGCAGCAATCAAAGGGGCACTTTCTACAGAAGATTTAGAAAGAATTGGCACACAAGTTGTTTTATCAAATACTTATCACCTTCATTTAAGACCAGGGGATAAGCTTATTAAAGAATTAGGCGGACTTCATAAATTTATGGTTTGTGATCGTCCAATCCTTACAGATTCAGGCGGATTCCAAGTGTTTTCACTTGCAGCAATGCGTAAAATCAAAGAAGAAGGGGTATACTTCTCTTCACATATAGATGGTAGAAAGATTTTCATGGGGCCAGAAGAAAGTATGCAAATACAATCTAACATTGGTTCAACCATTGCTATGGCATTCGATGAATGTCCACCAGCATTAGCAGAACGTGATTACATTATCCCATCTGTAGAACGTACAACAAGATGGCTTAAACGTTGTATGGCAGAAATGAATCGTTTAAACAGTCTTGAAGATACAGTAAATAAAGAGCAAATGTTATTCGGTATTAACCAAGGTGGGGTTCACCCTGACATTCGTATCGAACATGCTAAAGTAATTCGCGAATTCGATCTTCCAGGATATGCAGTAGGAGGACTTGCAGTAGGTGAATCTCATGCAGAAATGTATAATGTTCTTGAACATGTTGTACCATATCTCCCACAAAATAAACCAACTTATCTTATGGGTGTAGGAACACCAGAAAATATTTTAGAAGCTGTAGACCGTGGAATTGACTTCTTCGACTGTGTATTACCAGCTAGAAATGGACGTCATGGACATGTTTATACAAATCAAGGTAAAATTAATTTATTTAATCAAAAACATGAAAATGATATGACACCAATTGCAGAAGATTGTAAATGTCCAACATGTCAAAAATACAGCAAAGCTTATATTAGACATTTATTAAAAGCAAAAGAAATGTTAGGTATGCGTTTATGTGTAATGCATAACTTATATTACTTCAACAATCTTATGACTGAAATCAGAGAAGCATTAGACAAAGGTGAATTCGCTAAATACAAAAAAATGCGTTTAGAAGGTTACAAACAAAATAAATAATAAATGGAGGAATCAGAAATGAACACAGTTTTATTAACAACTGCCGGTGGCGGTATCATGAGTATTGGTGTAACAGTAGCTTATATGGCGGTATTCTTCGGAGTAATGTGGTTCTTAATTATTAGACCACAAAGAAAAAGAGAAAAAGAAGTTGCAACAATGCAAGATAGTATTAAAGTAGGTCAACACGTACTTTTAAACTCAGGAATGTATGGTAAAGTTGTAGATATCGTTAATGATGTATTCATTATTGAATTTGGACTTAATAAAGGTGTACGTATTCCAGTTAAAAAAATTGCTATAGCAGCAGTTCAAGAACCAAATCTTACAGTAGGTAAAAAAGCTGAAGAGGTAGAATACGAATATGTAGAAGTTGAAGTTGATGAAAACGGAAACGAAATTAAAAAATAGTAAGATGTAAAAAAGCTGTTATGATTGGTTTGATCATAGCAGCTTTTTATTACACTAAGTAGAATAATTTATACATAAATACAGTATAAAATTAAGGTAAGTTAAAGAAAAATAAACTATAACACATTTATTTACAAACAAGGAACAAATATCTATATAATATTAAATATGAGTTAATACTTTATTAAAAAAAATAGTGTAGTATATATATCAAGCAAGAGCAATCTTGCTTATAAAATCTCCCCATAATATATCTATTTTCCTGTTTATAAAATATGAACGGAACGGTAAGAAGGTCAGACCCCAATGGCCTTCTTTTTTTGTCCCAAAATAAAAAGCCATGATAAAAATATTTAGTTTTTTATCATGGCTTTTCCTATTTATCTAATGTAGAAGATTTTTCGCATAATCACGCAGTAATAGTTTATCAGATTTTCTATCTTAATAATTTACTAGATCTTCAATCCTAATAGCTCATCGCCTTTCACATCTCCCTCTAGCCATAAGGATATATCCTCTTCTTTTTATTGCATATTGTGAATTAAATCTTCAAAAGTATCTCTCTTTCTGATTTGTCTTATGCTACCATTTGATTCAATAAGAATTTCAGCTGGTCTGAAACGTTGATTATAGCATGATGCCATACAGTAACCATAAGCACCTGCATCCATCATAGCGATGAGATCGCCGCGGCAAGCTTCTGGAAGTATACGATCTTTAGCTAAGATATCGCCACTTTCACAAATATTACCTACTACTGTAAGTGGTGAAACTGGTGGATTTTTTACTTCTTTTGAATAAAGTTCAATATCATGGTGAGAATCATACATGATAGGTCTTTGAAGTGTATTAAATCCAATGTTTGTTCCTAAATATTTATGCTCAGCATTTGTTTTAGTTGCAGTAACTTCTCCTAAAAGTAAACCTGATTCACATGGAATATAACGGCCAGGCTCGATTTGAAATTGAATTTCTTTACCATATTCGTCTGAGAATGCTTTGAGTACTGGATCAAGTTTTTCACCTAAAGCTTTAATATCGAGGCGAGCTTCGCCATCTTGTTTATGATAAGGAATACCAAATCCACCACCAAGGTCGATGAATTCTAAGTCTTCGAATTGTCTGGCAATGTTTAAGATAGAATCAAGACTTGCAATATATGGTGCATAATCCATAAAGAGTGAACCGATATGTTGGTTAATACCTGCTAAAGTAAGATTGTAAGTTTCAAGAATGCGTTTAACTTCTGGAATATATTCTGGGTTTACACCGAATTTTGTTTTTTTACCACCTGTTACAACTTTTTCATGGTGTCCAGCACCTACACCAGGATTAAAGCGGATAGCAACTTTTCCGCCTGGATTAAGTTCACCGTAAAGTTTGAGTTGATCTAATGAGTCAACACTTGTCATTACGCCGTGATCTATAGCAAATTGCATATCGCTAGCTGTAACGTTGTTTGGAATGAAGAAGAGTTCTTCTGGTTTGAAACCGCTTTGAAGAGCCAAATAGATTTCACCAGGACTCATAACATCTGCGTGTAAACCTTCTTCATGTACAATACGCAATAAATGAATGTTCGTATTTGCTTTAATAGAATAGTGAGGGATAAAATTTTTATAATTTACTAAGTGTTTCATATCTCGACAACGTGCTCTTAAAATATCTTCATTGTACACATAAAGTGGACTTCCGAATTGTTCAATTAATTGATAAACATCATGACCTTTGTAAAAGTTTGTTTCTTGTGTAAAAATACCATGTAAAGTATGCATAATTATCCTCCTCAAAATAGTCTTAAGCTTGTAAATTAATCATATCCAGTGCAGTCTTAAAAGATGAACGCATAAGGTGTACAAGTGATTCATTTGTAGAATAAAGGCACTGGGCATCTTCTCCATTTAAATCTCCAGTGATGACTGATTTAGTGTCGATAATCATATAAAATCCTTCAATTGGACGGGTATGCACATAGGATTTTATATGTTGGCCTAAATCCAGTGGCGCATCACACATAACAATTACCTTATGGTTATTACTGATTTGAATTAACTCGTCTTGGAGTGAAGTGATATCACTTAATGTACTCATAATATAAAGATGAGATTCACAGAGTAAAATATGGTTTTTAATTTTGTGAATCACATGTTCATAACCACGGATTGTTAAATAAGGTTCATTGGTAATTACGGGTCTTGGAAAGTGTGCTTCAATTTCTGAAAGTGTTTGTTCCATTTCTCGTCTAGTTGTAAGAAGTAATTCTTCTTTTGAAATAGGAATATATTTTGTAGGCTCCCCCTCCGAGGCAAAACATTTTCCTTTGTCTTGTAAGCTATACAAAGCAGCATAAACATTTGAACGAGAAATTCCAGTTAATTTACTGGCCTCATAACCTGTTAAACTGCCATGTTTACAGAGTGTCATAAAGACTGTAGCTTCAATAGGTGAAAAACCTAATTTGTAAAGTGTATCATTAAAATGCATTGCAATTCTCCAATAGTAGTTTTGTTTAGTACTACTATAAAATAAATAGTGTCCAATGTCAATAAAATATAGAAAATATAAATAATATAATGTTATAGTACATTATATGACAAAAGTTTCTTAAAAAACAACAAAAATTGAGAAGTTGTCTTGAGAAACTAAAACAAGAAGAAACATTGTAATTTGTATTTAAATAGTGTATCTCTTATAATAAAGAAAGTATATTTTGGATTTTAGAGAGGGTAGAATATGGATATATTTGAATATATGAATGAAAAAAAAGGACAGGAAGAATCACCTTTAGCATCTCGTATGCGACCTACTAAATTAAGTGAAATTGTGGGGCAAAAACATATTTTAGAAAAAGATAAGTTATTGTATCGCGCCATTTTAGCTGATAAGCTCCAATCACTTATTTTATATGGACCACCAGGTACAGGAAAAACAACAATCGCAAAAGTAATCGCCAATACAACAAAGGCAAATTTCATTGTATTGAATGCTACAACAGCTGGAAAGAGTGAGATTGTAAAAGCAGTAGAAGATGCAAAAATAACAAGAGGTATGAGAGGTAAGAAAACCATTATATTTGTAGATGAGATTCATCGTTTCAATAAAGCACAACAAGACGCACTCTTGCCATATACGGAAGATGGCACGCTTATATTAATTGGGGCAACAACTGAAAATCCATATTTTGAAGTGAATCGTGCCCTTATTTCACGTTCTTTAGTTTTTGAACTTTTACCACTTACAGCTGAGGATATCAAGGAGATTATTAGAGAAGCTATTAGTAGCAAAGAAAGAGGGCTAGGAGCTTATAAGGCAGATATTACAGAAGATGCTTTAGAATATATTGCTCAGCGTACAGCAGGAGATGCGAGAAGTGCATTAAATGCTATAGAACTTGCAGTCATGACAACTAAGCGCAGTGAAGATGGAATTATTCATATTACAGTAGCTGTATTAGAAGAATGCATGCAAAAGAAAGCCTTGCATTATGATAAAAAAGGTGACAATCATTATGATGTAATTTCTGCGTTTATCAAGAGTATGCGAGGCAGTAATCCGGATGCTGTAGCCCATTATTTAGCTCGTATGATAGCAGCCGGTGAAGATCCTAAGTTTATTGCAAGACGTATTGTTATTTGTGCTAGTGAAGATGTAGGAAATGCTGATCCTATGGCCCTTGTAGTAGCGACTAATGCTATGCTTGCTGTAGAGCAGGTAGGCATGCCAGAAGGACGCATTATACTTAGTCAAGCGGCACTATATGTGGCAGCAGCTCCTAAAAGTAATGCGGCTTATAATGCCATTAATAGTGCGTTAAGTGATATTGAATCTTGTGATATTGGTAGTGTCCCAAATCATCTTAGAAATCATCATTATAGTAATTTACAAACATTAGAACGTAGTGGGGAATATTTATATGCTCATAATTATCCACATCATTATGTAGAGCAGCAGTATTTACCAGACCCATTAGTGGATAAAAAATATTATATCTTAACTGATGAAGGTTATGAGAAAGAAATGCAAGAGAAGCTGGAAGAGAGAAAAGGACACAAATAAAAAGAAAGGGATGCCGCGAAATGATTATTAACTTTACGGCAGCTCCTTCTTTTTTGAGTTAAGCACCTATAAAGCTTTTTACGTCTTTAATTGTAATGCATTTTAAAGCAAATAGTAGGGCAATATAAAAAATAGCAAGTAATAGGATTCCTAAAAGTGTACCAGATATTAATGAAAAGCAAGTTGCAATATAAGTACGATAAATAAAAGTAGCACCTAAAGCACTGGCTATACTAGCTATGGATGGTTGAATAATCCAGCCCATGAGATTAATAGAAAGAGAAATGTTTTTAAGTACTTGCCAGAGTAATAAACAACTAATGACACCAGATTGAACGAGCATGGCGATTACAAAGCCAATGATACCTTTTTGAGGAACTAGCATTTGAATAGTTAATATACAAAGTAGGGAGCCTACAATATTTGTTTGGAAGGTTTTCTTTTGAAGGCCTAAGCCGTTCATAGCACCTGTTAAGATACTTTGTAAATAGAGAAATGGACAGATAATAGCAAGTAATTTAAGGAGTGAACCAACTTCCTCGAGTTTATAACAGGCTAACCCAATTTCTCTTGGAAAAGCTAAGAACAAAGCAGTTGCCCCTATACCGATTAATGAAGAAAACTGAATAGACATAGACAGTGTACGTTGTAAACGTGGTTTGTTGTTCATAGCAACAGCTTCAGAGATAGCAGGAACTAAAGCTGTGGATAAAGAAGCAGTTACCATAGATGGGAAGAATAAAAGAGGTAAAGCCATGCCACTAAATTCACCATATAAGCTTAATGCACTGCTTGAAGAAAGTCCGAATTTTTGAAGGCCAATAGGAATTAATATATTTTCAAGTGACTGCAAGGCTGAAGTGAGAAAACGATTTGCTGTAATGGGGATAGATAAAGCTAAAAGTGTATTAAAGGTAGCATGTGTATGGAGCGTAATAGGCGTTTGTTTGATTTTACGCTTCTTAAGGTAGAAGGCACTATAAGATAAAATAAGTGAACAAACTTCTCCAGCACACATACCAATTACACCTAAAGCACATATGAATTCAATGCCTTTAGAAATGAAAAAACTGGCACAAAAGTAAATGGCAAGCATACGACCGCATTGCTCTACAATCTGTGCAAGGGCTGTAATGGACATTTCTTGTAGACCTTGAAAATAGCCACGTATACAGCAGGCAGTACTCATAAAAGGAATGCAAGTAGCAAGTATTTTAAGTGAGAGTGTTGTAACGGGTTCGTGAATGTAGTAAGTCGCAATAAATGGGGCAAATACGTAGAGTGAAGATGAAAGTATTAAACTAATGGGAAGTGAAATAAGTAGAGAGGTTTTTAATATATGTATGGCATTACCTTGCTCACCTTTTGCTATTTCTCCTGCAACCATCTTGGCGATTGCTAAAGCGATTCCTGCAGAGGAGGCCGCCCAAAGGAGCATATAAATAGGGAAGAGAAGTTGATAAAGTCCCATACCTTCAGCCCCCATAACATTGGATTGATAAATTCTAAATCCAAAGCCGAGTAAACGTGTAATGAGGCTGGCAATAGTTAAAATAAGGGTTCCTTTTATTAATGATTTTTTACTCATTATAATCTCCTTTCTTTGGCTAATAAAATAACACTAGTACAATCTATGAAAAAATAAATAAAAATATGAAGCTTATCCATAAAAAATTAAGACAAGGATGGGTTATAGTTGAGAATAAATAGAGAATTGGATATAATAAGCAATAGGGGATTTTAAGTGGAGGTGAAGTCATCGTGGAAGTAATGAATTGGAAACAAATCTTATTACCATATACACAAGCAGTAGAAGAACTCAAGGTGAAATTTAAAAGTATTAGAAGTGAATTTATAAGTTTAGATGAATATTCACCTATAGAGTTCGTAACAGGTAGAGTAAAGAAAATATCTAGTATATTGGAGAAGGCAAAAAAGAAACAAATTCCAGAAGATGAAATCGAAGAAAAGATTGAAGATATTGCTGGGATTCGTATTATGTGTCAGTTCGTAGAAGATATCTATAAAGTAATTGATATTATAAGAGCAAGAGATCACAAAGACTTAGTTATTGTAGAGGAAAGAGACTACATTACAAATACTAAGAGCAGTGGTTATCGTAGCTACCATATTATTATTAAATATCCTGTGCAAACAGGACATGGTGAAAAATGGATTTTTGCTGAAATTCAAATTCGTACACTTGCCATGAACTTCTGGGCAACTATTGAGCATTCTTTAAGATATAAATATAAACAAAATATGCCTAAAGAAATTCAAGAACGATTAAACAAAGCCGCTGAAGCAGCGTTTTTATTAGATCAAGAAATGGCTGAGATTCGTGAGGAAGTTTTAAAATGTCAAGAATCCTTCCAACAGGAATCTAACTTAATTGGAGATATATTTAGTAGTATTCAGTTTTTAAATAAAAAGAAAAATAAAAAGGATATGAATGAGCTTTATGAAATGTTTTGGACATTATGGGAAGAAGGAGATATGCATAAGCTTAAAGAATTTAGTGAAAGTTTAGAGCATACTGTATAAAGAAATAAGGTTATTATTCTAGAGGGGAAAGGCAGTTACTAAACTATTTAAGAGGAGAGAGTAAAGTTGCCAATTAGAGTACCAAATACATTACCAGCAATAGAAATATTGCAAAAAGAAAATATATTTGTAATGGACGAAGCAAGAGCGATTACCCAAGATATTCGTGAGCTTAAAATTGTTATTATGAATTTAATGCCTAAAAAGAAAGAAACAGAAGTACAGCTTATTAGGCTGCTAAGCAATACACCGCTTCAAATCGAACTTACGTTATTAAGTCCTAAATCGCATGAAAGTAAAAATACTTCTAGGGAATATCTAGAAACTTTTTATACAACTTTTGAGCAGATTAAGCATAAGAGATATGATGGCATGATTATAACAGGGGCACCTGTAGAACAAATGCCCTTCGAAGAAGTGAATTATTGGGATGAATTAAAAGAAATTATGGAGTGGACCAACACCAATGTGACATCAACTTTTCATATTTGTTGGGGCGCACAGGCAGGGCTTTATTATCACTACAATATTCCTAAGTATAGTTTATCAGAAAAAAGATTTGGTATTTATGAGCATCATGCTGTAAATATTGAAAAATTACTTCAAGGTTTAGATGATATCGTTTACATACCACATTCAAGACATAGCGAAGTAAGATTAAATGATATTGAAAAGTGTGATGAGTTAAAAATCTTATTGACGTCTGAGGAAGCAGGGCCAACATTAATGTGTTCTAGAGATGGTAAGCATATCTTTATAACAGGGCATGCAGAATATGAAGCTAGAACTTTAGAAGAAGAATATTTACGAGATTTGCAAAAAGGTTTACCAATTAAAATGCCAGTAAATTATTTTAGAAATGATTGTAGAGAAGATGGAATCAATGTTTGTTGGCGTTCACATGCTAATGTAATTTTCTCAAACTGGTTAAATTACTATGTATATCAAGTAACGCCATTTAATTTAGAATAAGTTCAGAATATGAAAGTTTTCACATATGGAGCAGAGTAACTAATTTGTAATTGGGTACTCTGTTTTTTGCACTTTATACCATTTATAATATTACTAGAATTAAAAGAATAAAAGGAGAAAATATGATACAAAAAAAATCACAGATGAAGTCATGGATTATATATATAATAATAGGGATAATAGTCATTATGGCGTTGGCAGGATGTGGAACTACTACAGAAAAAACTGTGTTACAACAAAGTCCATTATCTATTATTGTAGGAACTGATATTCATTATTTATCACCTAGTATGACAGATCATGGGAAAATTTTTACCGAAGCCATGGCTGGTGGAGATGGAAAATTTACAGCTTATTGTGAAGAAATAACAGATGCTTTTTTCGAAGAGGTGAGGGAAGCAAAGCCGAATGCTTTAATATTAAGTGGCGATTTAACCTTTAATAGTGACGAAAATAGTCATAAAGATATGGTCCAAAAGTTATCAGCATTACAGGAAGCAGGCATTAATGTACTTGTTTTACCAGGAAATCATGATATTGATTATCCATATGTGTATAAATATGAAGGGAAAAATGCCATAAGAATGGAGGGAATATCTCCTAAAATATTTAAAGCTCTTTATAAAGATTTTGGTTATAATCAAGCCATAGCAAAAGATAAAGCATCATTTAGTTATGTTTATGAATTAGCAGAAGATTTTTGGGTAATGTGCATTGATTCCCATGCCAAAGGATATGAAGAGATGATTTTAGATAAAACTTTATCATGGGCACAAAAACAACTTCAAAAAGCTCAACAAAATAATATTAAAGTGATGATGGTAACTCATGAAAATATATTATCTCATCATGAGGAGATAACATCTGGCTTTATCTTAAAAAATGCGGATAAGCTATTGGCGCTAGTGCAAAAATATGATGTTATGTTTAATTTGAGTGGACATATACATATTCAACATATTGCAAAGCAAAACAATTTCTATGAGATTGTTACGAGTGCACTGAGCATATCACCTAATCAATATGGCGTAGTGGAAATAGATCAAGAAAGAAAAATGACATATGAAGTGAAAGTAGCAGATATTTCGGCTTATGCTAAGAAACATGGTAGTACAGATTTAGTGCTGCTTGATTTTGCGCAGATGTCTAGAATGTATTTTAATGCAGCTGGCAAACCAAAGATTAAGAAAGCATTAGCAGATTTATCATTATCACAGAAAGAAACTGAAGACATGATAGGATTTGCAACGTGGGTAAATGAGGCTTATTTCGCAGGAAGAATAATAGAAGAAAAAAAGAGAATGTTAAAAGATAGTAGATGGCAGTTATGGGAAAAGTATGGACAAAATACCTTTTTCTATACATATCTAAAGGGTATTTTAAAAGAAGAACCACAGGTTGAATCTTTTTTATATATTCGCTAAAGTAAAGAGGTAATATAGATTTGTTTTGAAAAATATATAAATATATTCATGCAAATAAAATGGATTATAGATATAATAATTAAGGATAGAAAAAGATATATAAATGAGGGAGTCATTATGGAAAATTTAATATTTAGTTTAAATGCTACAATGCCTATTTTCTTATTGATGGTATTGGGGTATATCTTTAATCAAGTGGGAATTTTTGATGAAGTTTTTGCAGCTAGGATGAATAAGTTTGTCTTTAAAATTGCATTACCTGTAATGCTTTTTCAGGAACTTTCAATAGCTGATTTTAGTGAGAGCTGGGATACGAAGTTTGTGCTATTTTGCTTTGTAGCTTCACTTATTAGCATTTTAATAGCAGTGGGTATTGCGATGCTTATTAAAGAACGTTCGGTACAAGGGGAATTTGCACAGGCGGCGTATCGAAGTAGTTCAGCTCTTTTAGGATGTGCTTTTATTCAAAATATTTATGGGCAGGCAGGACCATCAGCTCTAATGATTATTGGGGCAGTTCCTTTATACAATATTGCGGCTGTCGTTATTTTGAATTTATTAAAGCCCAATAGAGGATATATAAATCAGGAAACTATTAAGAAAACGTTAAAAGGTGTAATAACTAATCCAATTATTATCGGGATTATTGTTGGACTTATTTGGTCACTGCTTAAGATTCCACAGACCGTTATTTTACAAAAGACAGTAAGCTGCGTGGCAACACTGGCAACGCCAATGGGACTTATGGCATTAGGAGCTAGTTTTAATATACACAAAGCAGGCAAAAACATACATTTAGCTTTTGGCTGTGTTTTTCTTAAACTCATTGGATTTGCTGCTGTATTTTTACCAATAGCTGTATGGATGGGATTTAGGAAGGAGAAGTTAGTGGCAATTTTAGTTATGTTAGGTGCAGCTACAACGGTTTCTTGTTTTGTAATGGCACGTAATTTAGATCATGAAGGGATACTTACTTCAAGTACAGTGATGCTGACTACATTATTAAGTGCCTTTACATTAACTATGTGGCTGTTTGTTTTAAAGACAGCTGAACTAATTTAAAGAGAAAGATAGGGCATACTATTTTTGGATGAAATATGGGTTCTCCATGAATTTATGCTATAAGGGGAGCATAAGTTATAATAGTTTATAGTATCTTCATTGAATAGTTGTAATCTAGATATATAGTCAGGTTGTATAATTTAATTAAAATAAGATAAACTTACTTATAAGAGATGAAATAAGTAAATAGGAGTATACTTGTTATGTTTTAGTGTGCTTGTTATAATAGCATTATATGGAATAAATGAGGAGCTGATTGAATGAGTTGTAGAAGATGCAAAATAAGTGGAAGCCCATTAACAATGGAGGAGGTAAGGGAGTTTATGAGAAGTGAGAAATCTAAAAGAGGTATGCTTTGTGGCATTGTGTTTGGCGTTATTCTTGCATTAGTTGCAATTGTTTTATGGGTTGCACATAGTAAGAGCAAAGACTTAGAAGAGCATTATGAGTACTTTGATGATGAATTTGAAGATGACGAGTCATTTGATGAGCTTGATGAAGATCTTTATGGTGACGGGGAAGGTATTCAAGGTGGCGTAGAATACGTTAAAATTAAAGATTACATGAATTATGATCATGAAGATGAAAAAAAAGAAGATGTAGATAAAAAAGATATAGAATCAGAAGAAACAGAACAAATAGAAGAATAAAAAACGGCTCTTAAAAAGGTATCTATTACTTAAAAATAGTAATAGATACCTTTTTTGCTTTCACATAAAGTAAACAGTAATAGGTTTAAGGAAAATGTATAAAGCTATTAATTAAAAAAGAATAATATAAAACTATGTATAAAGTTTTTTGAGTATATTTCATGAAAATATTGACTAGCATAAATAAATAATTCGGTATTTTTAAGAAAATTTCGCACATTATAAACTAAACATTATTTAACTTAAATATATACTAGATTACTTAAAAAAGAGTTAGTCTCATCGTGCAAAATGAGAAAAGTATAGTATGGGGGGATAGAGCTTGAAGAAGACAGGTAGGAGAAAATGTCTTGCAATGTTGTATGTTGGCTTTTCCACAACAAATTACCTTTGCCAAGAATGCTGGAGTTTAGAAGCATATATGGAAGACTTATCTTCATATACTGAAATTCAAAGGTATGCGGAGTATTTGCAGCAAAACAGTAAGCTAGCGCATCAAGTAATTAATATTGAAGCTGATAGCTATGTGCATAGTGAGGGAATGGATGTATCTGTTTTATCAAATTATGAAGGTGAGTTAGGAAATAGTATTTTAACAAATGAAGAAGGACTTGTGGAATGGGAAGTCAACGTAAAAGAGGAAGGATATTATAACTTAGATGTAGTGTATTCTTCTATAGAAGGAAAGAGTTCTGATATTCAAAGAGGTATTTTTATTGATGGTAAGTTATCTTTTCAAGAAGCCAATATGATTGGTTTTAACTGTTTTTGGGATAATGCCAAAGCAGAGATAGAAGTGGATAATCAGGGAAATGATTTGAGACCAAGTTAAGTGGAGGCACCAAGGTGGAGTGAAATGTTAGTAAGGGATTCAAATAGTTATTATGATGAACCTTTTGAATTTTATTTTTCTAAAGGGAAGCATACGATAACTTTTGTTTCATAAAGAGAGCCAATGGTTATTAGAAAATTAGTCTTAAAGCCTAAAGAAGAAACTGTAAGTTATAAACAGAAACTTGCATAGTATGAGGCAAAAGGAGAAACGATTACCATAGAAGCAGAGAAAGCAAGTCTAAAATCTTCACCTATGCTTTATCCATTAACAGATCATTCAAGTCCAGCACTTTCGCCTTATAGTCCATCAGCAATCAAGATGAATACTATTGGTGGTGAGAAGTGGAACGAATCAGGACAATGGATTGAATGGCAAGTAGATGTATCTCAAAGTGGTTTATATGAAATAGGTATGAACTTAAAGCAAAATTTCATAAGGGGCATACCGGTTACAAGAATGCTTACAATTGATGGAGAGATTCCTTTTGAAGAAGCTAAAAAGTTAATTTATAAATACAATAGTAAATGGCGTACAGAGTTTATAGGAGATGGGGAAAATCCTTATTTATTTTACTTAGAAGAAGGAAAGCATACTTTAAGGCTAGAAGCAACATTAGGGGATTTGGCACCACTTATTCGTGAAGTAGAGTTAAGTGTAAAGAATTTAAATGAACTTTATAGAAAGGTTATCATGGTAACAGGGGTAGAGCCGGATAAATATTGTGATTATCAATTAGGTAAAGTATTGCCAGAGGTAATAGATGCTTTTGGTGTAGAACGTGACCGCCTAAATAAAGCAGCTAGTGAACTTCAAAGTTTAGTAGGAAAGTCTAGTGATAAAGATGCTATCTCATTAACTATTGTTAAGCAGACAGATATGTTCAATAAAGATATTGATAAGATTATTTCTAGACTTGGAGATTTTAAACTTAATATTGGTACATTAGGTACATGCCTTACAGATATGCAAAAAGAACCATTACAGTTAGACGCCTTATATATAGTAGCACCAAGGGAAAGTATGCCAATAACGAATAATTCTTGGACAAGGCGTTTGTGGCATAATGTGCAAAAGCTTTATTACTCATTTATCATTGATTACAATGCTATCGGAAATGTAAGTAATGATAAAAAGGCAAGAACGATTACAGTATGGGTACCTACAGGACGTGATCAGGCCAATACAATTAAAGCGCTAATTGATGAAACATTTACACCACAAACAGGAATAAATGTTAACTTAATGCTTGTACAGCCGGACGTACTTTTAAGAGCGATTCTTTCAGGAGAAGGACCGGATGTAGCAATGCAGGTTACAAATGATGTACCACTTAACTTTGTAATGTGTGGTGCAGCTACCAATCTTAGACAATTTTCTAATTATGAAGAAGTGGCAAGTCGTTTCTATGATAGTGCTAGAGTACCATATGATTTTAATGGTGCTTCTTATGTACTTCCAGAAACAGAAACATTCTTTATGCTTTTTTATAGAAAAGATATTTTAAAAGAGTTGGGGCTTGAAGTGCCTCAGACATGGGATGAAGTCAAAACTTGTCTATCTGTTCTTAGTAAAAATAATATGGAAGTCGGTTTACCTGTTATTAATGTTTTAAATGCGGATATGATCTATGGTAACTTTTTATATCAAAAGGGTGGACAATTTTATACAGATGATGCTAAGGCTTCGGATTTAGATAGTGATATAGGTGTTAGTGCTTTTAAAGATTGGGTTAAATACTATACAGATTATACGCTTACAAGAGAATATGATTTTGTAAGTAGATTTAGGATAGGAGAAGGAACTTACATTAAGACAAAGACAAATGTTATTTGGCTACGTATTTATTGCACCTTGGGTTATTGGCTTCTTGATTTTCTTTGCATCAAACTTAGTAGAGGCAATTATTTATAGTGTCAGTAAAGTATCTATTAATGAAAATGGTGGGTTTTCACTGAGCTACATAGGGCTTCAAAATTATAAATATGCCTTTATGCAACATGTAAGTTTCAATAGAACCTTAGAAGAATCTATAGGAAATAGCCTTTTAGACGTTGTACTAAATTCAAACAAGCTTTAGCATTAGGTTTAATTGGTGCAATGAGTATTGTACCTGTAGGTTGTGGAAATAATGCGGCAAATACGAGCAGTGATGCACCAACCGAATCACCAGCCGTAGAAGAAGCAGAAACTCAGGAATCAGTAGCGGCACCATATGACAAATATCCAGCCAAGGATATGAATGGCCGTACATTTACATTTGCATATAACTGGGCTCCAATACTAAAAGAAGAACCAGATTCAGCTACAGCAACAGTTGAAGATATTTATAAATGGGAAAATCTTAAACGTGTAGAAGAAAAATATAATTGTAAAATTGAATTTATCAATGTACCTTATGAGGAACTTGATACAAAACTTACAACAAGTGCTATGGCTGGAGATCCATATGCAGATGCTGTAAACTTAGAAGCAGCAAAAGCTATTCCTTTAGCTGTTAGTGGGCAAATTATGGCACTTGAAGATATTAACTTATCAGAAGCTGATATCTTTAATGCACATGATGTGTCAATTCCTGTAACATAGATTAATGGTAAACATTATGCCATGGCAGAACGTAATGAACAAGTTAACGCATGTTTCTTAGGCGTTAATGAAGATATTATTAGTGGACTTGGAATTGAAGATCCAGTTGAACTTTATGAAAAAGGCCAATGGACATGGGATAAATTCTTAGAAATTGCTAAAGCGCAACAAAAGATACAAATGGGGATAATGTTGTGGATCAATTTGGTATTTCGGGTATACCATTTTTAATGGCTGAGCAATTCATTGTAGCCAATGATGGTTATTTGATTGATAGCAGCTTTAAAGAAGGTTTATCAGACATTAAAACAATGGAAGCTTTAGAGTTCTTTAATAAACTTTATACTACAGACAAAGTTGCATACCTTGCAGATAACAATGTATGGGAATGGAATGGTAACTTACAAGCTTATAGAGAAGGTAAATCACCAATGTACTACTTACAAAGCTGGGTACTTGGAGAAGGAGACAATGGCAGCTTCAATTATTCTGTAGTACCATTCCAAATAGATTCAAGTAATACAACAGGGACAACATATATGACAGCTACTGCTGGTGTTACTATTCCTAAAGGTGTTGAAAATCCAGAAGATGTTTTAATGATTTTTGAAGAAGTTCAAGACTGGTATGGCGGCGATTATGAAATCAAAGCAGATGCTAGCCGTGAATGGTTATCTAGATTATTTAAAACAGAAAAAGATATGGAAAATGCTATTGCTTTCAGCGAGGGAGAAGTACAAGATCTCTCAGATGGTGTGACAGATTACCCAATTAATACAGTTGTCGGTAACTTGTTAGAAGGTGGTCAAACCGTTGCACAAGCCGTAGAAGCTAATAAACAACTTGCTCAAGATAGTATCAATGCAGTATTTAAGAAAAATGAATAATTTAAAAGTATACATAGCGGTAAGCGTTTATGTTATCATATTAGAAACCTATCAAATTAAAAAATAACTTAGTAAATAATCTCAAGGGTATGAAGCTATATATTTTGTAAAAATAGATACGAACATATGTTTGGAATTGGGTTGTGCATTCTAGTAAAGTTATGTTATAATAAAAGAAAGAATTGCCAAAAGACATAAGGAACTGTTGCATTAGTATTTGAATAATGTAACAGTTCCTTATGTTTGTTTTTGCAAAACAGATGCTATTGTTATAAAAATTTATAGTTTTGAGCAAGATGTAACAATAGGAAGATAGAGGAGTTGAAAAGATGCGTGTAATTATAGCGGAGAAACCTTCTGTTGCAAAAAATATAGCAGATGCACTTCAGATTAGAAAAAGATGTGATGGTTATTTTGAAGGAAACGAATATTTAATTACATGGGCGTTTGGACATTTATTACAGTTATATGATGCAAAAGATTATGATGAACAAATGAAAAGCTGGCGCCTTGAAAAATTTCCGTTTATACCAGAAGAGTTTAAATATAAGATTAAATGTGATAGCAAAAATAAAGCAGAAGTAGATGCAGGTGCACAAAAACAATTAGAGATTATTAGAAGCCTTATAAATCGTGAAGATGTAGATGGTGTTATTTCTGCTACTGACTTTGATCGTGAAGGACAAGTTATTGGCGATGAAATCTTCTTATATTTTAATGAACAAAAACCTGTTTATCGTATGCTTTTAAATGAATGGACACCTGAAGAGGTTCAAAAGGGGCTTGCCAATTTAAGACCAAATGAAGAGATGAAATCCCTTCAAGATGCAGGGATTGGTAGACAATGGGCGGACTGGATGATAGGCATTAACCTAACTTCAGTTGCTACAGTGAAATATAATCCTGGAAGTAAAAAAATTCTTAATATTGGCCGTGTACTTTTACCGACATTAAAGATTATTTACGATAGAGACAAAGAAATTGAACAGTTTCAAGTTTCCACATACTATAAGTTATTAGCTAATTTTAAAACAAAGCAAAATGAATCTTTTGAAGCTACTTATTATGAGAAAGATAAAGAAGGTAAAGAGAATGAAAAGTTTGAGGATAAAAAGCTTTTAGAAGAGATGGCAGAGCTTATTCAAAATAAGCCAGCACAGATTATTGATAAGCAAGTTGAGAAGAAAAAGGAATATGCCCCATTCTTATTCAACCTTTCAAATTTACAAGGATATATTACAAGTAAATATAAAGGATGGACTTCAGATAAAGTATTGAAGGTAGCACAGTCATTATATGAGAAGAAATATATTACTTACCCTAGAACAGGGAGTTTAGCCCTTGAGGAGAGTTTAAAAGGCAGAACAAAGAAAGTATTAGATATACTTAAAGTGGGACTTACTTATGAAGAGCAAATTCACTTCGTAGATAACAAGAGAATCTTCGATAATAGTAAAGTAGAAAGCCATAGTGCTATTGTACCAACTTATATGATTCCAAAAGGCTTAACAGCAGATGAACAGATTGTTTATAATGCTGTTAAAAACCGTTTCTTAATGCAGTTCTTACCTGTAGCAGAATATGAGGAGACTAAACTTGTGACCAAGGTGCAAGAAGTACCAGAGGGTAAAGTAAAAGGCGTATTCATTACAAAGGGAAAAGTACAATTAGTAGAAGGCTGGCGCGTTGTTGAAAAGCTAGAAGTTAAAGGGACTAAAACTACAAAGGATAGTAAAGAAAAAGATGTGATTTTGCCGCAAGTAGCTAAAGATGAAATTGTAGAAGTAAGAAGAGCTACTGTAGGTGAAGTGACAAGAAAGCCTCCTAAAGCGCATACAGAAAAAACACTTTTACGTGTTATGGAAACTTGTGGTAAAAGCTTTAAAGGCGATGGAAAAGACGATAATAAGGAAGAAAATGAAGAAGATACACTTAAAATGATGGCAAGTATCTTAAGTGGTTTTAGTATCGGAACTCCAGCTACTCGTGCGGAAACTATTAAAAAGCTTAAGGATGCAGAGTATATTAAACCTAAAGGGAAAAGCCTTGTATGTACAGATTTAGGAAAGGCCTTAGTAGAGGCATTTCCAGCTAAACAGCTTCTTGACCTTGAATATACAGGACGTCTTGAAAAGACTCTATCAGATATTGAAAAAGGGAAATTCCAAAAGGATGATTTCTTAAATATGATTAAAGAATTTACGGCAGAGGCTGTAGATGCTATTAAGAATGATACAAAGGTGCTTAGTGGGACAAAAGTAGAAGTGCCTAAAAATATGGAACCGGTAGGTGTTTGCCCAATCTGTGGTAATGCTATTGTAGAAAGTGATAAGGCCTTTGGCTGTGTCAATTGGAAAGGTGGATGCAAATATACTATTTGGAAAAATGATAAATATATTGCTATGCTAGGAAAAACGGTAACACGTCCTATGGTAGAATTACTTCTTAAAAATGGTAAAGTAGGCTTCCGTAATTTGAAAAGCCGCAATGGAAGTACTTATGCTGCTTATTTAAAATACGTTAGAAATGAACAAACAGGATATTTCAATTGGGAACAAGAATTCATTAATTAGAAATACAAAAAGGTTATTGCATAATTGTAATAACTTTTTGTATTATATATAATTGAAGTTTAAATTTTCTTGACATAGGAAGGCCTATGAGATATCATAAATTTGAAATAAACATATACGGAGGTGTTATTATGGCATACCAAATTAGTGAAGATTGCATCAGCTGTGGAGCATGTGAAGCAGAATGTCCAATCGGATGTATTTCTGAAGGTGATGGAAAATATGAAATCGCTGCAGCAGATTGTATCGAATGTGGTGCATGTGCAAGTGTTTGTCCAGTAGGTGCACCAGCTTTAGCAGAATAATTTAATTCAAACTTTTACATAGAAAGATGACCTGTTTTAGGTCATCTTTTTTGTTGTCTAAAATATCATAGTTATTTTATTAAAACACCTTATAGTGCTGTGGAATATAAATAAAACAAATGTATAATAATATTATTTATAATACACATTAAACTAAAAATATTGAAAAATTATACATACACTATCTATAATGAAGCATAAAGTTTACTAAAAAGGAGAGGAGGGTTGTATATTATCTGAAAAATATTATGCCATCTAAAAGTCAATAAGAAGTAAGGTAGAAAAAATAAGATATAGGGGGAGAGATTGGGATGAACAAGAAGTTAAAACAAGTAGTGAGAAAAACTGCATCGTATCTAGCAGTAGCTTCTATGTTTGGAGCAACATTTGTAAGTATGCCAAGTGTAGCAACATATGCAGCACAGGCAAGACAAATGGAAGCATTAGATAGGGGGCTTATCGCGAATAAGATAAATAATGGTGTCTATTTATCTTGGAGATTGTTAGGTACAGATACTAGTAATATAGGTTTTTATGTTTACAAGAATGGTAAACGTTTAAATAACACACCACTTACAACGAGTACAAATTATGTGGATTCATCAGGAAGTATAAATGATACATATTATGTCACTACAGTTATTAATGGTGTAGAAAAAACAAAAAGTAAAGTTATAAAGGCATTTAGTCAAAATTACTTAGATGTACGCATTAATAAACCTACTCCAATGAAAATGAAAGATGGTTCAACTTGCACCTATAGTGCTAATGATGCTTCTATAGGGGATGTAGATGGGGATGGAGAATATGAAATTATATTGAAATGGGATCCATCAAATTCAAAAGACAATTCCCAAAGTGGTTATACAGGAAATGTATATTTAGATGCCTATGAAATGGATGGCACACAACTTTGGCGTATTGACCTTGGTAAAAATATTAGAGCAGGTGCACACTATACACAATTTATGGTCTATGATTTAGACGGAGATGGAAAAGCAGAAGTAGCGTGTAAAACTTCTGATGGCACAGTAGATGGCGCAGGCAAAGTAATCGGGAATGCCAATGCAGATTATCGTAATTCATCTGGATATATTCTAACCGGCAATGAATACTTAACAGTATTTAATGGTCAGACAGGGAAAGAGATAACAACTATTGACTATACACCGGCTCGTGGGAATGTTTCTAGTTGGGGAGATAAATATGGTAATCGTGTAGACCGTTTTTTAGCGTGTATCGCTTATTTAGATGGTAAAACGCCTAGTCTAGTAATGTGCCGTGGCTATTATACAAGAGCTGTACTAGTAGCTTATAAATTTGATGGTGCTAGTCTTAAGAGACAATGGATATTTGATTCAAATGCTTCAGGTAACGCAGCAGCAGCGGGGCAAGGAAATCATAATTTATCAGTAGCAGATGTAGATAGAGATGGCTGTGATGAAATTATTTATGGTAGTGCAGCAATTGATCATAATGGTAAGCTACTTTATTCTACAGACTTAGGCCATGGGGATGCTATGCATGTAAGTGATTTAGATCCGGATAGACCAGGGCTTGAAGTATTTCAGGTACATGAAGATGAAAAATGTACAGAAGTTCATGATGCAGCTACAGGAAAAGTGCTTTGGAAAGTAGATGGAGGAAGAGATGTAGGCCGAGGTATTATTGGGAACTTTGGGGCAGATTTCTTCCCGTATATTGCTAGATCAACTACTGGCTGCTATGACAAAAATGGAACAGCCATTTCGGCAAAAGTTACATCAGTTAACTTTGCTACTTGGTGGGACGGTGATTTATATCGAGAACAACTTGATGGAACCCGTATTGATAAATACAATAGTACAACTCATGGAACGGATACATATGTAACATTCAATGGAGTTACTTCATGTAATACAACTAAGGCAACACCTTCGCTTCAAGCAGATTTATTTGGTGATTGGCGTGAAGAAGTTATGTTACCGCTTACAGATAGTAGTGCCCTTAGGATTTTTATGACAACAGATGTAACGAATTACAGATTCTATACATTTATGCATGATCCAGTATATCGCCTAGGTATTGCATGGCAAAATGTAGCGTATAATCAGCCGCCACATACAAGTTTTTATATTGGACCAAAACATACAAGTCAGCCGGCGGCTAATTTATATACACCAGGTAATTATGTAGAAGAAGCAGTAACTAATACTTCTACAAGTGGTGAAAATACTGGTGTAACTACAGATACTATTAGAAAAGATTATGCAACTTTAAATAATGGTTGGTATTACATTAAAAATGTAAATGCACAAAAATATCTTCAAGTAAAAGATAATAAAGGTGCAAATGGACAAAATGTAGAAATTGGTACAGGTACAGGTGTATCAGGTCAAAAATGGTATTTAACAAATACAAGTAATGGTTATGTCACACTTAAAAATGGCCAAGGCTATATGTTAGATGTAGACTATGGCAAAAATGAAGACAGTACAAATATCCAAACATACACAGCAAACGGTTTGACAGCACAAGAATTTAAGTTAATCCGTACATCACAAAATGATACATATGGTATTGTAGCTAGATGTACAGAAGATACAAAAGGCTTAGATGTAGCAGGTAAGTCTACAGTAGATGGTGCCAATGTATTAGAATACACTTATAGAGCGGCAACAAATCAAATCTGGGTATTTGAGGCCTGTGATGGAGCAAAATCAATAGAACAGACATCAAACCAGGCATCACAGACATCAACGAATACACCAGATAAGGCTAATGTAAAGATAACATCAGATTGGACAGATGGTGCAACAGGTGAAATCACATTTACAAATACAACAGGCAAAACATTAAATGGTTGGACTTGTACATTTACCTCAAGCAGAGAAATTACAAATTTTTGGAATGCAGAACTTATAAGTCATAGTGGCAATACTTATACAATCAATAATCCAACATGGCAAAGTGAGTGGAAAGCAGAAGAGAATTTTACAACAGGCTGCTCATTTGGTAAAGGGGATTCAAATGTAACAATTACAAATGTTACTATTAAGTAATAAGTAAAATAATCACAGATATTTTAAATAGAAGGAGTTATCTGAAATAATATTTTGGGTAACTTCTTTATTTTTAAAATTTGAATAAGTAAAAATGGTTTATAAAATTTAACAATAGAACTGAGATTATTACTTAAAGAAAAGTTAAAAATTAGCATAGAGTGAAATATAAAAGTATGTTATGCTAGGCAGAGTGATTAGTCATATTTTACAGTATAAATAAGATATAAATGTGGCTTACTAAATACTAAAGAACACTATTTAAGCATATATGCATTTGATGAATATAAATGTATTTGATGAATATAAATGTTGAGTAATGTAATAAACTGTGCTAAAATAAGTAATTGTGATAAATTACGGAAAGAAGGTTCAATGCCCATGAGCGACATGAAAATTATAAATATAGCAGTAATCGCCCACGTAGATGCAGGTAAATCAACGCTTGTAGATGCATTCTTAAATCAAAGTGGTGTCTTCAGAGCAAACGAAGAACACGTTGATTGTATTATGGATAGTAACGATTTAGAGAGAGAAAGAGGAATCACAATTTACTCTAAAAACTGTTCAATCAAATATGGAGATTACAAAATCAATATCGTAGATACTCCAGGACACAGTGACTTCTCTTCAGAGGTAGAACGTGTTATTCGTACAGTAGATACAGTAATCCTTTTAGTAGATTCAATTGAAGGACCAATGCCACAAACTCGTTTCGTTCTTCAAAAATCTCTTGAATTAGGACTTAAACCAATTCTTGTTATTAACAAAATTGATAAACCAAATCATAGAGCTGAAGAAGTAGTGGATATGACATTTGACTTATTCGTAGATCTTCAAGCAAATGATGAACAACTTGATTTCCCAATCCTTTATGGAATTGGTAAACAAGGTATCATGAAATATGAACTTGATGATGAAGGATCAGATATCAAACCACTTCTTGAAACAATTATTGAACGTGTAGGGGAATATCCAAAACAAGATGAAGAACCACTTCAACTTCAAATTAGTGCCCTTTCATACGATAACTTCGTAGGACGTCTTGGTATTGGACGTATTTATAAAGGTAGAGTAAAAGAAGGACAAACAGTAGAAATTGCTGATAACGATGGTAAAATCAGAACAGCTAAAATTTCTAAAGTAATGGTATACGAAGGTCTTAAACAAGTAGCAGTTAAGGAAGCTACAAGTGGAGATATCGTAGTTATCGCTGGTGTACCAGACATCTCTATCGGGGAAACAGTAGGGGAAATCGGTAAAGTTGATCCTATGACACCAATCCACATCGAAGAACCAACACTTGCAATGAACTTCTTAGTTAACAATTCACCATTTGCTGGTCAAAGTGGTAAATTCGTAACAACAAGACATATCAAAGATCGTCTTGAAAAAGAAACAGAAATCAACGTAGGTCTTAAAGTTGAGCCAATGGATACAACAGATGGATATAGAGTATCAGGTCGTGGGGAACTTCACTTATCAGTTCTTATTGAAAACATGAGACGTGAAGGTTACGAACTTGGTGTATCTAAACCGGAAGTTATCATGCACCGCGATGAAGAAGGCAAACTTGTAGAGCCAGTAGAACGCGTTGTAATCTCTGTACCAGAAGAATATTCAGGTTCAGTAATTAGTAAACTTAACCTTCGTAAAGGTATGATGCAAAGTATGGAACCAGAAAATGGTCATATTCGTATTGAATACCTTTGTACAACACGTGGCCTTCTTGGATTCAGAAGTGAGTTAATCACTGATTCAAGAGGGGAAGCTACAATGGTTAGAAGAATCGAAGGATATACAGAATACGTTGGAGAACTTCCAAGAAGAGGTAATGGTGCTCTTATTGCTCAAGAACAAGGAACAACTATGGGATACGCTCTTAACTCACTTGAAGATCGTGGTATCTTATTCGTTAAACCAGGTGTAGATGTATACGAAGGTATGATTATCGGTCAAAATTCTCGTAAAGAAGATATGACTGTTAACCCATGTAAAAACAAAAAAATGACAAATACACGTTCATCAGGTGCTGATGAGGCCATTAGATTATCACCTCCAAAAACTTTCACACTTGAAGAAGCGTTAGAGTTTATTGAAGATGATGAATTAGTAGAAGTAACACCAGATGGTATCAGACTTCGTAAAAAAATCTTAAATGAATCTGAACGTGTAAGAGCAGCTAAAAGAAAATAATAAAAGAATCCTGTTATCTAATTTATTAGATAGCAGGATTCTTTTATTTAAGATTTAAACTATGATAAGATCCCAAAAACTAACGTTTTTGAAATCTTATTATAGTTACATTTATTTACATCCTCTATTGCACTTAATTTTTTAACAATAAATGTATATATCGCTATACTTAAAATTGTATCCGAAGTTAAGATATCTTTTTTTAAGGTATCTTAGCAGTTTATTGAAGTTATATGCTCCAATTTTAAAGCCAAACACTATTTTTGAGCGCAAAAGGCCACGAACTGGTATGGCATCTACTTGATATTTTTTTCGAATTGCTGATGGAATGCCTTCTACACCAGCTCTTTTATTGGTAAGCTTAATATAA
>NZ_BBCG01000006.1 GCF_001311925.1 Cellulosilyticum ruminicola JCM 14822 | reverse complement strand
TCGCTAGAATAACTGTCAGAAGAATAGCGAGCAGAAGAATCACCATATGAGTAGCTTCTAGAAGAATTATTATAAGATTTATTGTAAGAAGAGGTATCAGAACTGTATGCATGAGGGAATTCATCAGAGAAGTCATCGTTAGAGTAGCTATAAGAGTCAGAGTTTTGAGGACAACTACTATAGTCGCTAAAATCGAAATAGAAATCGTCGAGAGCATCTTTTACACAGTCTACGAATTCAAATGCAGCTTTATAAATATTTTTATTATCAGGACTACAGTTGCCATGGTTATTATCAATTTTATCATAAAAGTTATCAAGCGTTTCATCAATTACATCAATGAAATCTAATGCTGCTTTACAACTTGGTTTATGTGAGTTATTAGATTTAGTACCCATTAATAAGCCCCTTCCATAGTTTGATTTGAGTAATCTCACTCACTTCTATAATATGCAAACTACCAAAAAATGCTAATAATTTAATAGTTTTTTAACATATATTAAAATTGGAAGAATATACATAATCTTAGGATAAACTCTAAATAAAGGAGATATAAGTGAGGGGATACTATGAAACGGATTATTTTAATCATCCAAATTGCTATGATTTTTATAGGAAGTATAGTGGGTGCTGGGGTATGTTCTGGAAGAGAACTGAATCAATTCTTTGCAACTTATGGTATTGCAGGTTTTATAGGAATCATATTATGTGGCTTATTATATATCGTGTTTAGTAAGATAATAGTAGATATTAGCATGAAGGAAAATGTATCATCATATAATGAATTTGTAGATTTGGTATGTCCTAAATGGGTAGCTAAATTCATTAATGTTGTACTCACATTATTTTTATTAAGTAGTACATCAATCATATTGGCAGGGAGTGGAGCTTTATTAAATCAATATTTTCAAATTCCTAAATGGGTGGGGATATTGATTATGGTAGGCTGTAGCAGTATTTTTTTAATGCGTAATACAGAAGGATTATTTGAGGTAAACTCTGTCGTGGTTCCAACATTGGTGACGATTATGACGGCAATTTTTATAGACTATGTATATCATAATCCATTTACTTTAGATTTTGAATATATGCGTTTTATTCCACCACAGAAAGAACATTTATTAATTTCGACATTAGTATATGTAAGTTTTAATATATTAACTATTATAGGTGTTATCGTACCTTTAACAACAGATATAAAGAAACCCAAGGAGATTGAAATAGGAATTATTGTGGGAAGTAGTGTATTAACGATTATTAGCATGTATATTATATTTTTAATGTTAGTTAATCCGTTCTACCCTAAAATGTATGAAATGCCACTACTAGCTATAGCTATGAAAATGAGCCGATGGCTTAAGATAGCAATGCTAGGTGTAATGTGGCTTGAAATGTTTTCTTCTCAGGTTTCTAATGTTTATAGTTTATCTTATTTTTTAAGAAACAAATTTAATATAGCTTATAATAGGGGCATTTTTATTGTTGTATTAATTGCATTACCTTTTTCTGGTATAGGATTTGCTAAGCTCGTAGAAATTTTATATCCAATGTATGGTATCTTAAGTCTTGTTTTTCTACTATATTGCATTATCTATTTTTATAAGTTAAAAAAAGAAACTAATAATTGATTTTACTCTAAAGTTTGTAATCATCAATCCCACAGAGTAATCAACAAAAATAGAAGCGAGCATAAGTAATAGGTACTTAGGCTCACCTCAAGAATAAAATAATAGACTTAAAAGAAGTAGTGTAATATTTTTTAGCTTATGAGGCACAAGAAAGTAAATAATTAATGTAAAAGGTAGAAATATAAATATAAAAAAAGGCTACTAAATACCATTATAATAAGAACTCCTTATTTTATTGGAAGTAACTATTTATAATATCTTCAGCTTTTTGCATATCTTCATTAATTGTATCTTCTGCTTCACCTAAAATAATAAGAAAGGCATAATCACCGCGAACAATAACGCTACCAGCTTGAGCTTTTTGATATTGCTCAGGTAAATATTGTGCAAATGAATCAATTAAATCTTGCTGACGTTGTTTAAGAGCAGAGACAACTGTATCAATTTTACCTGGTACAGCTTTAACAGCAACAACGGTATCACAAGAGGTAATAGTCATAGCAGCTACACCAGCATAAGTTTCTACATTATTCATATCCATATAATAAAGATCAACAAGAGTGGCATCATTAACAGGTTCAGGCATTTGAAGTGAAATTTGTACTTGAATTTCATCTACAATATCTGATAAAGTGACACCTTTTTTTAGTGTGGTACTATCACCATTTGTACAAGCACAAAAGCAAAATAGACAGGCGCCAATAATAAGACAAAATGCAAAGAGTTTATATAATCTTTTCATAGAATCACCTTTCCAAAATAAATAAAATTTAATTTTGAAATTAGTATGTGTTTCAAATAGCTAGAATATGTATTAAGTTATGTAAAAGGGTGGTTGGAAGAAAGACGAGGGATTTAAATGAGGGGACAAAAAAGGAGCTGCTGCGAAATGAAGTTCGTAGCAGCTCCTTTAGAGTTTGTACTATAATAATGTATATTAATTTGTGTTAGGTTTACCATACTCAGGTACTGAGATTAAAATGTCTTCATCAAAGATACATTCATATTGCATACCTGAAGCTTCTTGATAAGTTCCGTTACCATGTTTAAAGCCATTTTTAAAGTCACCGATATATTTGTCACCATTAGCGTATGTAATCATACCTTTACCAGTCATTTGACCTTCTAAAAAGTCACCACGATATACAGTGCCATTATTCCAAGTAAAGCAGCCTTTGCCATGAGGTAAAGATTCGAGTAAATCACCTTCATAAACCCCATCAGATACAGAAAGTTTCCCCACACCTGTTTCCATACCATCTTTGAAATCACCCTCGTAACGATCCCCATTAGCATAAATTGCTGTACCATACCCTTGAAGTTGGCCTTTTGTAAAATTACCTTCAAACAGTGTGCCGTCTGCTTCATGTAATTTACCGCGTCCTTCATAAATACCGTTTACAAAACGACCTTCATAATAACTACCATCTGTGAAGCGTTGAACCCCCATACCAGTACGTTCACCTTTATGAAAAGCACCTTCATATGTGCTATCATCCTCTAAATAGGCCTTACCTTCACCTTCAGGAAATCCGTTTGAAAAGTGTCCTTCGTAGCAAAGCTTACCATCTTCATTGTAGTATTTACCTAATCCGTGGAAATTTGAGCCTTTAATACTACCTTCATACATTACTTTTCCATTTTTGTGGTACCATGTCTCATTTTCATAAACATCTGAGGAACCAAATATTAAAGATTTTATTTTATCTAACATAATAAATTCTCCTTACAAGCTTCATTAGTAAAAGGCACATAATATATCATTATTATAACATTTTTAGAGGAAAAACAATATATGCTATGATAAAAATTATATTCCAAAAGTAAATAATGTGAGATAGTATGCAAATATAAAACCAACAAGTGTCGCTAAAAGTGCACCAAGTAAAGTATACCGGCTTTTAGTGACTTTAATTGTCATATAGTAGAGTGACATAGTATAGAATACCGTTTCAGTACAGCTAAACATGATGGCAACTAAACGTCCCATAAAAGAATCTGGACCGTAAGTTTTGAATACATCCAGTATAAGTCCAGTAGTTGCAGAAGAAGAAAAGGTACGCATTAAAGCAATGGGAACAGCTTCGACAGGAAACTTAGACCACTTGAAAAGCGGGCTAATGAGCAGACATAAACCATCTAAAGCACCAGAAGCACGAAGCATACCAACTGCAACTAAAAGGCCTACTAGAGTAGGCAGAATATCTAATACGACTTTAATACCAGCAGCAGCTCCCTCTATAAAAGTTTCATAAACATTAATCCCTTTTAGAAGGCCATAGATAATAATAAAAGCAATAATAATAGGAATAATCCAATCTGAAATTGTAACTAAGATACTCATTTTCTATGCCTCCTTTCCATAAATTTTGTAAATACAATAGCTATAAAGGTAGAGGCATAAGTAGCTAAAATACATGGTCCAATAATATCTGTAGGATTGATGCTGCCATAGCTTGCCCTATAAGAAATAATGGTAATAGGAATCAGCTGGATCGAGGACATATTGACGATTAAAAACATACACATAGCATTAGTTGCTGTATGTGAATCTTTATTAAGCTTTTGTAATTCTATCATAGCTTTAAGGCCAGGTGGGGTAGCAGCCCAGCCAAGACCTAGAAAATTGGCAACGAAATTAGTGGCTATGTATTTACGTGCTGGATGATTACGTGGAACGTTAGGAAATAAAAAGTCTAAGATAGGGGTCATTTTTTTGCAAGTGCATCAATGAGTCCAGCTTTTTCAGCAATACGCATAATGCCCATCCACATACAGAGAATGCCACAAGTTTTAATGCAAATTGTTACAGCATCTTCAGAAGCATTAAGTGCTGCAGTTGTAATGGTACTCATACCACCTCTAAAACCAGCAATAATGACTGCAAATATAATCATGAAACTCCAAAGATAATTTAGCATAGTCATGTTCCTTTCTTAAGAATGAATAACGCTTGTCTTTACTAAATATATGCGCTATATAAAAGAACATGTACATATTTAAAAAGAAAATTAAATATGTAAATAAAAGAGAAAAGAAAAGATGTATGAGGATGTGGAACGTTTTTGCAGTGTAAAAAGTTGTTTTTATAAAAATAGGCAAAAAAAGCCTAGATTAGACATTTTGAGTGGAGTACATTCTACAATAAAATATTAAAATATATGCACCATATAATTATTCGACAAATATTATATATTAAGGTAGGAAAAAAATTTACAAAAGTATAAAAAAATACAAAAAAATATTTGACTTTAATTGCTAATTATGGTACTTTATAATTAACACATGGAAAATATTGTGAATATTATGAGAGAAAAAATTACATTTTTTTAAAGGGAGAGGATGTTAGTGAAATCAACAGGTATTGTAAGAAAGGTAGACGAATTAGGGAGAGTAGTATTACCAATCGAATTAAGAAGAAATTTAGATATCAATGAAAAAGATGCATTAGAAATCTTCGTAGATGATGACAAAATTGTACTTAAAAAATACGAACCAGCTGACATTTTCAATGGAAGTATGGAAGACCTTATTGATTACAAAGGTAAAAAAGTTGCTAAAGCTACTATTATTGAATTAGCTAGATTAGCAGGGTTAGAGTTAAAATAATTAAAAAGTAACTAATTATACAAAGAAAAGACCTTTTTTAAGGTCTTTTCTTGTTATTTATGACTCTTACTACTATTAATATTATAGTTTAGTATAATATTAATAGTAGATTAGTACTTATGGGAATAATTAGAGAGTAGAAAAAGGAGAAGGGTTTAAAGGAGCTAAGGACATGGAATTAAAGCTATTTGATTTTATAGAGGATGTACTTACGCATCTGGAGAAAATGAAGCCACATTTAGAAAATGCTAGTGAAGAAATTGAAGAATTTTTTGAGGAGTTTCTAGAGGAAACAAAGAGGGGTTACATTAGCATTGAATCACGTGTAAAATCTGCTAAGAGTTTAAAGGAAAAAATTATTCGTAACCATTACTATCAGAAGTATGAAAATAAGGAAGCATTATTTGAAAATGTACCTGATATTATAGGGATTCGTTTAGGATGTAAGTTTATAGAAGATGAAGCGGATATTTATAAAGGGCTTAAGAAGTATTTTACTGAGAAGTGTGAAGAAGAAGGATTTTATTATAGTTTGAAAAATCCTTGTGTTGTTTTAGATTTTAGAGGGAAACAACCTCAGGAACAGAAAAATGGTATGAAAATTTATCGTATTGATGGAAAATATATTACAGGAGAGGGTACGATTAATTTTGAGATGCAAATTAAGGCATTAGTTAATATATTTTGGAGTGAAATCGAACATAAGATTATTTATAAAAATTACAACTATATTATAGAAGATAAGTTCTATAAGGATATTATGAAATCTATAAAAAATAGTTTAACAACTATTGATCAACAGCTTCTGTTAATATCAAATCAATTTAATCAAGAAGGAAATAGGAAATATGCAACAAGAGAAGAACAGTTAGAAAAGCTTATTTCTAAGATTATTTATGATATTTTTGCAGAGCGTATGAGAGAAAGTTTAGGTGTACTTGTAGATTTTAGATCATCTTGTGAAGCCATTGTACGTTATGTTTTTAGAGATGCATTAGATAGTGATCTTGAGCGCTATAATAATAATTTACTTATTGGGCTTGAGAAGATTAGGCAGATAGATAGAAGTAATATTGATTTTAGAAATCGTCTTGAGTTTGAGCGTGAACCTGTATTTAGAAATGAACATACGGCTATTTTGGGACAGCATATTATACATTATATGAATGAAGAATTTCAATGGAACCTCTTCTTTAGAATACTGTTTCAGATAGAGATGGATGATAATATTGGGGACTTTGAAACATTTATTCATTACTATACAGATACAATCTATAAAAAGATTGCAGCAAGTAAACTCAGCAATAATTTTTCTGCTAAAGAAACAGAAAGTATTATTAATATGATTATGTTACAGTTTACGAAGACCTTTATTAAAATTAATTCGGTAGATTTATTGTATGATACTGTAGTTGAACAGATTATGAAAAATATCAATAACATAGTTGATGCGATTTATAAAAATATATTGACTTATGAGCAATGGGTAGAGGAATACGATATTTATATGGAGTTACTAGAAATTCGTTTACTTATGCTCTTTAATATAGATATTGAATCTGATAAGGCTTTAGCATTACTAGAACGTATCAGAATAACAAAATCAAACGTGGAAGTACCAAGGGGGATGCTCAAGTATATTTATAAATTATAACAAATTATGGGGGGATAATATGTTAAATGTACAAATTGTAGATGATGAACCAATTATTAGATTAGGTTTACAAAGGTTGATTGATTGGGAAGAAATGGGATTTGAGATTACATGTATAGCTCAAAATGGTAAACAAGCTTTAGAACAGTTAGAAACAGAAAGAGTAGATCTTATTATTACTGATATCGAGATGCCTATTATGAATGGACTTGATTTTATTAAAGAAGTAAGAGAAAAGGATAAAAATATAGAAATTGTTATATTAACTGCTTATGAAGATTTTGAATATGCTAAGACAGCTATTAGATGTGGCATTACACAATATATTCTTAAGCCTATAGAGGAAAAAGCAGTTATGCAGCTCTTGATGCAAATTAGACAAGATATAGAGGAGAAATCAGTACGTAAACATAGACTTATATAAATAGGTTTGAGGGGCGAAGTAAAGATGGGAGAAAAGAGTATTAGGTGGATACTTATAAGAAACTACCTTATTATAATGGCGATTTCATTAGCAATAGGTTCTATAATAATTGGTACAATTAATAAACAACGTGTACAGTGCAGGGAATATTTGGAGGATACACAGACACTTAAACGTACAACGGTTATTTTGGATTTATTAATTGAGGAAGTTAAAGGACAATCCATAGAAATAGTTGTAGATGAAGAGATTCAATCTGTATTAAATGACACATTAAAGGCAAGACAAAATATCGTAAAATCTATTTTGCATAAGTATATGATAAAAGATAATGATTTATCAGCTATATATATAATAGACTCTTATAACAATGTAATGTGTACGAGCAATGTAAGTGTGGAAAATAATGAAAGGGATTTTCTTAAGAAGTTTGATTTTATGTCTATTCGTCAAAAGGAAGGTGACTGTTATATTGCTCTTGCCACATATCCTAATGATATCCCAACTATTTATATTGCAAGAAGTATAAGATCAAGAGAAACAGGAGACATATTAGGCTACCTGTTTCTTTTTATAGATACAGACTATTTAAGGGAAAAGCTATCAGGAATTTTAGAGAAAATTGATTTTGAAATGTTGATAGCAGATAAGAGTGGCACTGTAATTAGTTTACCGAAAGGAAATAGGCTTGATAGAGTATATAAGCAGATTATAGGAAATACTGCGAAAGCTAAGGTTAAGAAGGAGTGGGAAAGTAAATATCATCATATAGAACTAGAAGATAGTGAGTCAAATATTAGGATTATAGGAAAATATATAGGACAAAGAAAAGATAATACATTGGAAATAATTTTATTAGGTGTTCATTTTATAAATATGGTATTTTTTATTTTAGCTATTTTCTTTATTGGTAAACAAGTTATTTATCCTTTAGAAAAAATTGCAATGTGTGCAGATGAAATTGCTACAGATAGTAAGAATATAGGTGGATTCGAAGATGATGGAAATTATAAAGAAATAAGTAGTATATGTCATGCATTAAATGAAATGCTACATAGAATTCAGCTTTTGGTAAGGCAAGCTAAGGAAAAAGAACGTATGTTAAAAGCCTTAGAGCTTTCAATGATTAATTATCAGGTTAATCCACACTTCTTATATAATACATTAAATAGTGTAAGTGTATTAGTTGCCATAGAAGATAAGGAACATGCAGTAGAGTTAATTAAAAGTTTAGCCAGATATTATAGAGCATGCCTTAATAAAGAAAAAGAATTAAATACTGTGGCACAAGAAATAGAAATCGCAAAAGAGTATTTAAATATAGCGTTATTAAAGAATCCTAATCTATTTGAAGTGATGTATGAAGTTGAGGAAGGAGTTAATGAATATATGATGCCACGTATGACGATTCAAATTCTTGTAGAAAATGCAGTGAAATATGCAATACGTACAATTAATGAACCACTTCAAATCTATGTAGGGGTAAAGAATGATATAGCACAAGAAAGATTTATTGTAGAAGTAAGAGATAATGGTAAGGGAATAGATGAAGAAACAGTAGAACATATCATAAAGGATGAAAAGATTCACAGTGAATCTGGCTTTGGTCTACGTTCTATCATTAAGAGAATACAGATAATATATAATATGCAAAATATAGAGGAAATCATTCGGATTGAAACAATTATAGGACATTATACCAAAATAAAATTGTATATACCGTGGAAAGTTTACAAAAGTGAGTTTGAAAATATGTCCTCAATTGACTGGTAGAACATGACAATAATATACAACAATAAAGGCTATTTTACCTCGAAAATGGCTATGATATAATCGTACAGTAAATTTTTGAGTATATAAAATATAGCATATAAGGGGTGGAGAGAGTGCATCATAATAAGATGCTAAATCATGTTGTTGCTGCAATAATTGTAGTCTTTGCATTGATTTCAGGGGAATTGTTTATCAGTATATTACATAACATGCAGGATGAAAAGAATATGGCTAATGAGTCATTAGTATCATCTCAAAATGAGTACAATATATGGATACCAAGTAATTTAGACGAAAAGATGATTAAAAGTATTTATACAAGTTACGATGAAGAAAAGATGGGTGTAAATTTTAAAATTACAATGTTTAGTGAAGAGATTTATGAAGATACATTAATCAATGCAGGTATTACTAATAAATTACCGGATATGTTTTATATAAAAAATAAGCAATGTTTAGAACAATTAGTAGAAATAGGCGGCATAATGGATTTAAGTGAATATGTTGCTACTAAGAGGCTTGATAGAAACTTTATGAAAGGTACATTAGAAGATTTTATGATTAATAGAAGAATCTATGGATTGCCAATTATGGGTGAGGAAAATGTACTATATTATAATGAAGATATATTTGAAGCTTGTAACATGACATATCCCAAGACTTATAAGGAGTTTATAGAAGTAATCAACCAATTTAAACAGATTCGTGTAATACCTTTATCAGTGGGAGGTGCATCCTATGAAAGTGTAAAATGTTATTTTCAAATGCTAGTAGAGAATTATGGGAATATAGAAGAGGCGGCAAGTGCATTAGAAGAACTGATTAAGTTAGAACCTTTTGAAAGAAAATATGAAGGTATAGAAGAGGGAGATGCACTGAGTACTTTCATACGAGGAGAAAGTGCAATGTTTATAGGAACAAGTACACAGGCAAGTTTACTAGAGGGGAACAGAGCAAGAAAGAAAAATTTTAAAGTAACTGCGTGTCCTATTGGCGATAAAAGTATTAACTTTGGTAACTATACTTATGGCTTTGTACTTAAATCGGGTAGTTCTTTTAATAGAGAGGAAGTAAGGGACTTTTATGAAAAATTTTCTAGAGATTTTTCATGGGAGATGACAGTTTTTAGAGGAAAAGGATTACCTGTTTATAAAAACCAAAAAATGGAGAAAACACGTTTTACATTGTTAAACAGCTGTAGTGAAATAATGAAAGAAAGTAGCAAAGAAGGAATGTGGAAGTATTTAATAGAGAGTATAACTAAGGAAAGGTTAAATGAGATATACAAAGAACAAATTATGGGGCTTTTTCAAGGTAAAATAGATAGCAAAACATTTTTAAGTACACTTGGTCTTTGATAAAATGTAATATTGTGTTATAATTTAGTACAAAAGTACAATTTTATAAATAATTTTAAATAATTTAGATTGGGGAGGCAGCAAGATGGTAAAGTTATTTGATAGCGGAGTTTACCTTGTAAATGGTAGAGAAATTGTAGCAGATAGCCAAGATGCTAAACAAGAGTTACTGCATAAATATGGTGTTACACTAGAATCAAAAGAAGCAGCAAGTGAAAATACAATGGCTTATGGTATTTTAAAAGCACATAATACTTCTGAGAATATGGATAAATTAAAAATCAGATTTGATGCAATGGCTTCTCATGATATTACTTATGTAGGAATCATTCAAACAGCTAGAGCTAGTGGACTTACAGAGTTTCCATTACCATATGTTTTAACAAACTGCCATAACAGTCTTTGTGCTGTAGGTGGAACAATTAATGAAGATGACCACATGTTTGGACTTTCAGCAGCTAAAAAATATGGTGGTATTTATGTACCAGCCCATCAAGCTGTTATTCACCAATTCATGCGTGAATGATGAGTGGTTGTGGCAGAATGATTTTAGGTTCAGATAGCCACACACGCTATGGTGCCCTTGGAACAATGGCAATCGGTGAAGGTGGTGGGGAACTTGCAAAACAACTTCTCCGCAAGACATATGATGTAAATCGTCCAGGCGTTGTAGCAGTCTATTTAACAGGTGCTCCAACTAAAGGCGTAGGACCTCAAGACGTGGCACTTGCAATCATTGGTGCAGTATTCAAAAATGGTTATGTTAAAAATAAAGTAATGGAATTCGTTGGGGACGGTATCGAAAATCTTAGCGTAGAATACAGAAATGGTATTGATGTTATGACTACAGAAACAACATGTCTTTCTTCTATTTGGGAAACAGATCATGCAGTAGAAGAATACTTTGATATACATGGTAGAAAAGAAGCTTACAAAGAACTTAAACCAGGTAATGTAGCTTACTATGATGGTGCAATCATTGTAGATTTATCAAAAGTTAAACCTATGATTGCTTTACCATTCCACCCAAGTAATACATATACAATTGAAGACCTTAATGCAAACTTAGATGAAATTTTAGCTAAAGTAGAAAAAGAAGCTGCTGAAAAATTCGCAAGCTCTAAGGCACACTTTACATTAAGAGATAAAATTATTAATGGTAGATTACAAGTCCAACAAGGTGTTATTGCTGGATGCGCTGGTGGTACATATGACAACATCTGTGATGCAGCAGATATCTTAAGAGGTAGTACAATTGGTAGTGGTGAATATGCACTTAGCGTATATCCATCAAGTCAACCAACATTTATGAGCCTTCTTAAAAATGGTTCAATTGCTGATCTTATGGCGGCTGGTGCAACAATTAGGACAGCATTCTGTGGTCCATGTTTCGGTGCTGGAGATGTACCTCCTAATAATGGTCTTAGTATTCGTCACTCTACACGTAACTTCCCTAATCGTGAAGGTTCTAAACCAAGCGATGGTCAACTTTCAGGAGTTGCACTTATGGATGCTAGAAGTATTGCAGCAACTTCACTTAATGGTGGTAAACTTACAGCAGCTACAGATATCGATGTAAACTTTACAAAACCTAAATACTTCTTTGATAAATCTATTTATGAAACACGTTGTTATAATGGTGTAGGTAAAGCTGACAAGGAAGCAGAACTTAAATTTGGGCCAAACATTACAGACTGGCCAGAAATGTCTAACCTTACAGATAACTTAGTGCTTAAAGTTGTAGCAGAAATCGATGATGCCGTTACAACTACTGATGAACTTATTCCATCAGGAGAAACATCAAGTTATCGTTCAAATCCACTTCGTTTAGCAGAGTTTACACTTTCTCGTCGTGTACCAGAATATGTAGGACGTGCAAAAGAAGTACAAAAAGCTGAAGCAGCAAGGCTCGCTGGTAATAATCCAGTTGAAGCACTTCCAGAATTAGAAACTGTATTTGAAAAAATTAAAGCTGTAGCGGGATTTGAAAATATTGACCCTAAAGCAACAGGTATTGGTAGCACAATTTATGCTAACAAACCAGGAGATGGCTCAGCTCGTGAACAAGCTGCATCTTGTCAAAAAGTATTAGGTGGATGGGCTAACATTGCAAGAGAATATGCTACAAAACGTTATCGTTCAAATCTTATTAACTGGGGTATGTTACCATTTACATTAGATGAAGAGCAAGTATTCACAAATGGTGATTACATCTTTGTTCCAGGTATTAGAGAAGCTGTAGCAAACAAAGTAGCAAGTATTAAAGCTTATGTAATCAGGGAAACAACTAAAACATTTAACCTTACATTAAGTGATTTGACAGATGATGAAAGAGCTATTATTTTAGCAGGTTGCTTAATTAACTATTATAGAGATTAATAAAAATGTAGATTAATAAAAATGTTTTAAAGGAGTACTGACTAGATTAGATTCTAGTGTACTCCTTTTAAATGCATTAAAGATGAATAGAGTAATTGGGGGTAATAGGATGATTGGTTTTATGCTGTATTTAAGTATTCCATTTTTAGCATTAGTAGCAATTCTTATTTTTGCACTTTTACGTAAAGTTAATAAAGAAGCAGGGAAATTCTATAAAGTCTGGGAAGTACTATTTGGTCTATCTCTTATAATCTTGATTGCTTGGGTCATAACTTTTGTGAAGGTAGGATTCTTTAGTTAATGGGTATAATGGTAATGGGACAAGCATAATATAAAGTAAGTCATGAAAAATATATCTAGAAATTAGAGATTTAACATAGATTTAATATAAATATAGCCTGAGTTTAAAGAGAGTTTAGTAGAATCTTAAGGGAAGACATATAAAAATGGAGGCTTATAATGGAGATTAGTGATGGTTTAAAATTACTAGGAGGCTTAGCGCTATTCTTGTATGGTATGAAGAAGATGAGTGAGGGATTAGAAGAAGCCGCTGGAAATAAGCTCAAGAAAATATTGGAGCGATTAACAAGCAATCGTTTTATGGGTATTATAGTTGGTGCCATTATTACAGCGATTATTCAAAGTTCATCAGCAACTACTGTTATGACAGTAGGATTCGTTAATTCAGGACTCATGAAATTAGAGCAAGCTGTATGGGTAATTATGGGAGCCAATATAGGTACTACAATTACAGGCCAATTGGTTGCATTAGATATAGGGACGATAGCACCGCTTATAGCCTTTATTGGTGTAATTATTATTATGACGGCTAAGGAACAACGCATGTCATGTATTGGTGAAATTGTAACAGGGTTAGGTGTATTATTTATAGGTATGAAATACATGGGTGATGCTATGGCACCACTAAGAGCATCACAAAAGTTTATTAGCATTATGACAAGTTTCTCAAATCCTCTTTATGGTATTATAGCAGGTATGATTTTCACAGCAATTATTCAAAGTTCATCAGCTTCTATTGGTATTCTACAAACATTGGCAGTATCAGGACTCATAGGATTTGATGGTGCAGTCTATGTGCTATTTGGACAAAATATTGGAACTTGTATTACTGCTATATTTGCAAGTATTGGTGCTAATAGAAATGCTAAACGTACTACAGTTATTCATTTATTATTTAATACAATTGGTACATTGATCTTTGTACCATTATGTATGTTTTTACCGATTGCAGATATTGTAGCAAGTTGGACACCTAATAATATAGCAGGACAAATTGCTAATATGCATACGGTATTTAATATAGCAACTACATTACTCTTAGCACCTTTTGGTGTTTATCTCACTCAATTAGCAATTAAGATTTTGCCAGGTGAAAATGAAAAAGAAACTAAGATGACACTTAAATATGTAAATGAACACAATATTGGTGGTACAGCAATTGCTATCTCAGAAATTTATCATGAAGTAGGGCATATGCTCATTATTGCGATGGAAAATGTGAAAGATGCTTTTGAAACAATTATTCAAGATAATGATAAAGATTTAAAAACAATTAATGAAAAAGAAGAGTACTTAGATTACTTAAATACAGAGATTACAAGATATATTTCGAAGATTTCTGCTTATGAAGTGCCAGCAACAGATGCAAAGAAGATTAATACACTCTTTAAAATTACAGGAGATATTGAGCGTATTGGGGATCATGCATTAAATATTGCAGAGTACATAATTATAATTAATGAAAAGGACATTAAGTTAACGAGTGATGCAAAAAGGGAACTTTTAAGACTGCGTAATAATATACTTGAAAGTTTAAAGGCCGTTACAATTGTAGACTCTACTAACTTAACACAGGTTTTAGAAAAGATTACACAGTCAGAAGAAGCGATTGATGAAATGTGTCTTGAGTTTAGACAAAACCAAATCGACCGTATGAATGAAAAGGCTTGTACAGTAGAAGCCTGTGTAATCTACAGTGAACTTTTAACAGATATTGAGAGAATCTCAGACCATCTTATGAACATAATAGAAGGGTGTAAACGAGGTAATCTAACATTTAAAAATAAAATTTTATAGAAATAAACATGAAAATGTTAAAATCAGAACGCTTATTCAATATATATGTAATACATTAAAATATTTTTATGAATATGTTAGAGCCTCTCATGAATTTGATGACGAAGAAACTAGGGATTTATTAATTCCTCAAAAATAGTGTGTAGTGAGGTTACACAGGAGTATATTGATAAGAATATTGAGTATTGCAGAGAATTTAGACTGATATAGTAAATCATAAAGAGCCATAATATATTTAGAAACATTCTAAGTATATTACGGCTCTATTTATTTTAGGAAAATATATTTATATCAGGACTAAAATATTTCATTGGTCGTACATCATTGATAGGCAAACCAGTTAAGTAAGAATGATTTGGTACATGGTATCTAAAATCTTCACTGGATAGATTAGATGTTGCAAAATCATATGTTGCTAAAAGGAGCAAAGTGCTTTTTTTAGTAGCATTTCTAAGTAAGTCATAAAAACTAAATGTATAGACGTTACCGGTTACTGGATGTAGCCAAACATGTCTTGATTTATTTAAGTAATCTACATCGGGGTTAATACAGTGGAAGTATGAAAAGGTTGTTGCATAAGTACTAATTTGTTTTGGTAAAAGTGGTGAAGCAAAGTTTGCAAAAACCTTTTTTGCCCCGAGCTGATCATAAGTTAGTTTAAAATAAGTACGTGTATCTTCGTAAGAAGTACTAAAAAGCTTACCACCACCGTTAATGCCGTAGAGTAGAAAGAGCATTTCATCATATAAATTCACGATACTAGAAGGAATAGATATATTTTTTAATATGTGTTTATGAATTCTGAACCTAGAAGCTTTGATACCAAATTTTTCTTCACAGAGAATACTATCAATAGCAATTTCTATTTTCTTATGAAGACCTTTGTATTTATAAGTTTCAGGCTGTCCTTCTATATAACGTCCCCCTAAATAAAAGATATAGGGGTGAGCAAGTCCATCTAAAATGTAATGGCATAAGAAACCGCTTAAGTAACTTAAAGTTTCTTTAAATTCCTTAGAATCTGTGTCATATTTTCGAATATGACATAATGAAGATACTAAAAAGTCCCCAGTTTTTTCAGTATGCATACGACTTGCAACAGATGCCTTATTGCCTGTTAAGCCTAAGTGATGATAATAAATAGGGTCTGGACCTTGAAGACCGATTAAGAATACGTCGAGATTTTCCTTTATAATTTTATATAAAGGAGATTGTTTGATATTATGTGCAGTATCTAGTCCGAAAATGTAATGAGTGATGATATCTGGCATGTAAAAAACTCCTTTTTCTACTTCAATATAATAAGTATAGCATTTAATGATTTTATACGATAGGGTGAGAAATTAATAAAAAAACTCCCATGAACAGGAGTTTTTGGATACAATTAATCCTCTTTACCTTTGTTAAAAGAAGTCATTTTACGAACTGTGAAATACAATAAGATTGCCATAGCGATAAATACTAAAACAGCGAATTTTAAATCACGGCTAAAGAATGCAATCGCAGTAAGTCCAAGTACGCTACTTACGCCATAAAGTGTAACAACAGCTTGTTTATGTGTATAGCCATTATCCACGAGGCGATGATGTAAGTGACCACGGTCAGCAGACATAATAGGTTTACCAGCTAAAAATCTTCTGATAATCGCAAAAGCTGTATCGAAGATAGGAAGTCCAAGTACAAGTACTGCAACAAAAATAGTTGCGATAGTATAACCTTTTAATAAGCCAAGTACTGATGTGATTCCAAGTGTAAATCCAAGGAATGTAGAACCTGTATCTCCCATAAAAATAGAAGCTGGATTAAAGTTATAAGGTAAGAATCCCATACAAGAACCTGCAAGAGTTGCTGTTAAAAGTGTAGCTGGTGGGAAACCTGCCTTAATAGAAAGAACCATGAGGCAAAGTGAAGCAATAGAAGAAACACCTGCTGCAAGTCCATCTAAACCATCAATTAAGTTAACTGCATTTGTAATGGATACAAGCCAAATGATAGTAGCTGGAATTGATAAAAGGTTTGTATAAACTGGATTATCACCGATAAAAGGAATAGAAAAGAAGTCTATTCTAATTCCACATAATGCTACAATAGTAGCAGCTATTAATTGAATGATAAATTTAATTTTTGCATTTAATTCATAAATGTCGTCAAAGAATCCAAGGATGAAGATAATGCTGCATCCAAGAACAATCCCTACAATTTGTTTAATATTCGTTAAAGGCATTTTCCATGTAACAAGTAAAAATGAAATCATGAAGCCAGTAAAAATCGCAATACCACCCATTCGTGGAATAGGCTTACTATGCATATCACGCTTTCTAGGTTTAGCAATTGCCCCTACTTTAAAGGCAATTTTTTTTGCTACAGGAGTCATGAAAAAAGATATAAAAAATGCCAATATAAAAGCTATAAAAGATAACGAAATGTAGCCTATATTGCCCATAAAGTTCATCTCCTTAAATATGTAAAAAATTTAGTACTAATAGGTTTAGTTTATTAGTGCTATTCTATTCAGACTTTAGGAGGTGTTAAATATTACATAAAACACGTTCCTGATAAATCGAGCTCACATTTTATAGATATAGCAATCTTATAAAATGTGAGCTAAGATTTAAAAATTATTATTTAGTACCAAATAATCTGTCACCAGCATCACCGAGACCTGGAATAATATATGCGTGGTCATTTAATTTTTCATCTAAAGCAGCACAGTAAATATTTACATCTGGATGTGCTTCTTGGAGAGCTTTAAGACCTTCTGGAGCTGCAAGTAAGCATAAGAAGTTGATGCTTGTTGCACCACGATCTTTGATAAACTGAATAGCAGCGATAGCTGAACCACCAGTTGCAAGCATTGGATCAAGTACAAAGAAATCTCTTTCTTCAACATCTTTAGGTAGTTTACAGTAATATTCTACTGGTTGTAATGTTTCTGGATCTCTATAAAGACCGATATGACCAACTTTAGCTGTTGGAAGTAAATCTAACATACCATCAACCATTCCAAGTCCAGCACGTAAGATAGGTACAATACTTAAGTTCTTACCAGCAATACGTTTACCAGTAGTTGTTGTAATAGGTGTTTCAACTTCAAAGTCTTCAAGTGGAAGGTTACGAGTTGCTTCATAACACATAAGACCTGAAATTTCGCGAACAAGTTCACGGGAATTCTTTAGAACCTGTATTTTTGTCTCTTAAGCGGCTTACTTTATGTTGGATAAGTGGATGATCCATGATAAATAATTTTCCCATATTATAGTATTCCTCCTAGCAATTGTTATAAGTAAATTTTTTTAATTTTATAATTCTTCTATTTTAGCGATACGTTTAATATGACGTTCTTCATTAGAGAAAGGTGTTGATAAGAATGTGTCAACTACCTTAATTGCATGAGAAGGACCAATAACGCGGCCACCTAAGGCAATAATATTTGTATCATTGTGAAGACGAGTTGCTTCAGCAGAAAATACGTCATGACAAAGGGCACATCTAATACCAGGAATTTTGTTTGCTGCAATAGAAATACCAATACCTGTACCGCAGATTAATACACCTTTTTCAGCTTCGCCACTTAATACAGCTTCAGCTACAAGTTTTGCATAATCTGGATAGTCAACAGCATCTGTTGTCATACATCCATAATCTTTAAATGGTGTTCCATTCTCTTTAAAATGAGCGATAATTTCTTGTTTAAGTGCAAAACCACCGTGGTCGCATGCAATTGCTATCATAATAGTTCCTCCGATTATTTAGTTTTAAATTTGATTTAAATGTTACTTAATTATTTAGACATCATAACTACTATAATCTATTTTAGAAATTTGTAAAGCTTTATTAAACTTATTGTTTTATAGAAGCTAGAGGCCTAAATAGTGATGAAGTGATATCCAGCTGATTTTTCAAGTCTATTCATAATGGCTACACCAAGTCCTTTTTTAGGAAAGGCGAGAGAATAAACTATGTCAATCCCATTGTCATCAAAGCTTCTAAGTACTTCAAATAAGTGTGCAGAAATAGTTTGTAAGTCACTTTCTGTCCCAGCACTAAGTACGAGGTCAGCATCAAATAAATGTTTAGTTTCATCAGTAGCTAGTATACCAACTTTTTTGTTATGCTCATGAGCTTCATTTACTAAAGTAGTAAGGTGCTCTCTGAGATTGTCTAAATCCCCAAACATATTATGATGCGCAACATCAAAATATGCAGATGAATTTTTAATAATAAACACATCAGCATTAGGTGAATAATGTGTATATTTCATACCTGGTGCTTTAGGCTTTTGACCTTCTTTGAGTGTATTTGTAATAGCTGGGTCAATTGCGATTTTGCCTAGGACTTCTTCTAGCATTTCATAAGTAATGCCACCTGGACGAAGTACAGTGGCAATGTCACCAGTTGTATCTACAATCGTAGATTCAACGCCTATTTCTGAAGAATCTCCATCAATAATACAATCAATTTTGCCATCCATATCTTCAAATACACGTTGCATATTAGTAGGACTCGGTTTACCGGAAGTATTGGCACTAGGTGCAGCAATAGGAAGACCAGAATCCTTAATAAGCTTTTGCATTAAAGGATGTGAAGGAAATCTAACTGCAACCGTATCAAGTCCTGCTGTAACGGCTCTAGGAACAATAGATTTAGCCTTAAAGATAAGTGTAAGAGGGCCTGGCCAAAAACGTTCAATAAGTTTTTGAGCAATAGGTGAAACCTCTGTTACAAGTTTATAGAGCATATCTAAATCAGCAATATGTACAATGAGAGGATTGTCATTAGGACGACCTTTTGCTTTAAAGATATTGCCAACAGCTGTCTCATTTAAAGCATTTGCACATAATCCGTAAACAGTTTCAGTAGGCGCTGCTACAAGACCGCCTTCCCTAATAATGCGAGTTGCTTGATCAAATTGCTCTAAGTCTTTAATAATGATAGTTTTCATAATAAAAACTCCTATTTGCTTATGCAAGATAATTAAATTACTACCTTATAGTATAACACAAAATGATAGTAAAGATAAGGGAAATACTAAAATTTACAAAATAAGGGGGATTGCGTGGAGAGGTGCGCTTGAGGTGTAGGGGGAATCATGAAGCTATTTGGCAAGATTGCATTGCAGATTATAAAAAGCAAGCCGGATATGAAGAAAGTGAAATAAGAATAAATTATCTTATCTTAATAAAGAGGAAGAAAATTAGTGAGTATATATTAAAAAGAGCTTAAATGAAATATAAATCAAAAGAACGCCAGATATTGTATAAGCAATAACTTAGCGTTCTTTTTTAAGCGTCTAACTGCCTGAATTCTTCTCTTGGTACTACATTGAGGTGAATGTAGTCGAATTTATTTGAGAGGTCTTCGTAAACGTTTGATTCTGATTCTTGAACATTATCTAGCGTCTCACCAATTACGACCTCTGTAATTTTTTGTTCTATGATAAAGTTTGAAATAGTTTCAGATACGTTTTCGCTACATAAGAAATGTATTTCGCCACCAAGTTCGCTACCATAGGTAAATAATTCTGCTAGTAAATTACTACTATCGGCATGATCAAATACAGTCTCTCCTTTTCTAATATGTAGAATATGAAGAGAGCCATTTACAGCGCGGGCAATATTAAATCCTTCTGAGATTAAACGATGGCTATTCTTTTGTATGGTAATACAAACAAGCACTTTTTTATTCATGGCACTCACTCCTTAATTTAGCAAATCAATACTTATTTCTTTATACATATAGTATAACACAAAGTAAAGGAAAAAGTGTGAAAATATTATGAAAAAAGCACCCGCTTAAACGAATTTAAGGGGGTGCTTTTGTTTAAATTGCTTAATTACAAAAGAAAAATGAGAGAGGTATTTGCATATTTGTGTAGTCTAACTATCAATGAAACAATTGATTTTGAAGGGGGAGTATTCAGATCTATGATTCATTAAAAAGACATATATAGTTACTTGCAGTACATAAACAAGTTTGATTCAATTTCATAATAATTTTTAAGCAGTTTAAAAAAGTAACTTTGATGTTTCATATCATCTAATTATAGTATATGAATCCCCTTCAAAATGGTGATTATTTTTTTGGAAGAATTAGAGGTTTAATATGCCAAATATCCTCTGCGTATTGTTTGATTGTACGGTCTGAACTAAATTTACCAGAACATGCTGTATTAATGATAGCCATCTTGTTCCAATTCTTTTGATCAAGATATGCTTTAGCAACTTTAGCTTGTGCTTCATGATATGGACGTAAATCTTTAAGGATAAAATAAGGATCAGCTAAGTTGTCACCTGCACGATTAAGAAGTGATTCATATAGCTCAATGAATAAATCAGATGCAGAGTGAATAATTGTACCATTAATAAGTTGTTTAAGTACTTTATTAATATCCTCATCATGATTATAAATATCCCAAGGATTATAAGAACCTGATTTATAAAGAGAAAGAACTTCTTCACAAGTAAGACCGAAGATGAAGATATTATCATCGCCAACTTCTTCATAAATTTCAATATTGGCACCATCTAATGTACCGATTGTAAGGGCACCATTTAACATGAATTTCATATTACTTGTACCTGAAGCTTCTTTACTAGCTGTAGAGATTTGTTCACTAACATTAGCAGCTGGAATAATGATTTCAGCATTAGAAACGCAGTAGTTTTCAATGAATACAACTGTAATATAATCTTTTACATCAGGGTCATTATTAATTAAGTTTGCTACAGAATTAATGAGTTTAATAATCAGTTTAGCACGTCTATAACCTGGGGCAGCTTTTGCACCAAAGATGAAAGTACGTGGCACATAGTTGCCATTTGGATTTGCCTTGATTTCATTATAAAGCATAAGAATATTAAGGACATTCATTAATTGTCTCTTATATTCATGTAAACGTTTAACTTGTACATCAAAGATAGAATCTGGATTTACAATGATATTGTTATTTTCTTTGATGTATTTTGCAAGACGAAGTTTATTATTATGTTTAATCTTACTATAAGCATCAATAAAAGCTGAATCTTGAGCATAAGGAGTAAGTTTCTTAAGTGCTGTTAAATCAGTGTACCAGTCATCACCGATTGTTTCTGTAATAAGGTTTGCAAGCTCTGGGTTAGAGTGTCCGAGCCAGCGACGTTGTGTAATACCGTTTGTTTTATTATTAAATTTATCAGGATAAATATTATAGAAGTTTTTAAGTAAGTCGTTCTTTAAGATTTCAGTATGAATTGCAGCAACACCATTTACAGAGAAACTACCTACGATAGCAAGGTAAGCCATTTTGATTTGTCCATCGCAAACAATAGCCATATCGTGAATGATGTTTTCAGGCATATGATGCACTTCACGAAGTTCGATGCAGAAACGGCGGTTGATTTCTTCAATGATTTGATAAACACGAGGAAGAAGTGTTTTGAAGAGTTCAATAGGCCATGTTTCAAGCGCTTCAATCATAATTGTATGGTTTGTATAAGCGCAAGTATGTGTTGTGATATAGAATGCATCATCCCATCCTAAGTTTTCTTCATCGATTAAGATACGTATAAGTTCAGCTACAGCAATAGCAGGATGAGTATCGTTCATTTGGAATACAACTTTTTGTGGTAAATCATAAATGTTTGCATTAGACTTTTTGAATTTAGCAATTGCTGATTGAACAGTAGCAGAAACGAAGAAGTATTGTTGTTTTAATCTAAGCGCTTTACCTTGATAGTGATTGTCATTAGGATAAAGCACTTCGACTAAAGTCTTTGCTAAAGTTTGTTGTTGAACAGCTTTTTCATAAGCACCTTGGTCGAAGAAACGAAGTACGAATTTTTCTGGTGCCTCAGCATCCCAAAGTCTAAGTCCATTTACAAAACCGTTTTTGTATCCTAAGATAGGCATATCATAAGGAATAGCTAAAACAGATTGGAAATCTTTTTGTTCATAGTGAACATTACCATTTTCATCACAGTAACTATAAACTGTTCCACCGAATTTAACTTCTTGGGCATTGTCATTACGTTTAACTTCCCAAGGATTACCATTAGCAAGCCAATCATCAGGATGTTCTATTTGATAACCATCTTTGATTTCTTGTTTGAAAATACCGTAGTTGTAGCGGATACCACAGCCATAAGCTGGATAAGAAAGTGTAGAAAGAGAATCTAAGAAACATGCAGCAAGTCTTCCAAGTCCGCCATTACCGAGCCCGGCATCAGGTTCTTGATCTTCAATAAGAGAAAGGTCAATTTTAATATTGAGTTCTTTGAGTACTTCTTGTACTTGATCTATGATGCCAAGGTTTAAAAGGTTATTTCCTAATGCACGCCCTACAAGGAATTCCATTGATAAGTAATAAAGTGTTTTAGGTGCTTCTGCATTGTAGACATGTTGTGTTTCAATCCAGTCATCCGTAAGGATATCACGTGTTGCGAAAGCGACAGCTTGATAAAGCTCTTGTGGTGTTGCATCGCTTAATGTTTTACGTGAAAAATTTCTTACATGGTCTAAAATTTCTTTTTTAAATTTTTCTTTATTAAACTTAGTAGCCATTGTAGATACCTCCAATACAATAAATGTTGAAAAACAGATTTATTATAAGCAAGTAGATATAGATAACTTGGAGTATGTTATAGATATGTCTTTGGATAGGATACATATTATAGTGTATTAAAATACCGTTTAAAATATCATAAGTACAACTTATGTTTTTATGGTTATCTATAATAGTTATTGTCAATTTTGAATAATTAAAATAGTCAATTTTATTATACAATAAATTGTAAATATAAGCTAAGTAAAAAATGAGATTTTTTAACTATAAATGGAAATAAAATTAGACATATTGCTACTTGAGAACAATAAATGTAAAAAAAGGCTAATCACAAAAAGAAATTTTGTGATTAGCCTTTTCAATTGTTAATTCTATAGACTAAAGAATGCTTTGATAGCTTCTGATGTATGAATGAAGTCGGCAGTAGCCATAAGTTCACGAGCAGAGTGCATAGCAAGCATTGGTGTACCAATATCCACAGAGCGGATGCCGAGATGAGAAGCTGTAACAGGTCCGATTGTAGAACCGCCTCTTTCATCTGAGCGATTTACGAACACTTGGAATGGAATATTGTTTGCTTTACAAAGTCCTGCAAATACCCCATATGAGTCACTATCTGTTGTATAGCTGAAGTTAGCATTTACTTTAATAGCAGGTCCCTTACCAGGAAGAACTTTATTAGTAGGATCACTTTTTTCCATATAATTTGGATGTGCAAGGTGGGCTACATCCGCAGAAACAATGAATGAATTTGCATAAGTTGTGAAAATATCTTCTCTAGTTTTACCGAGTGCCAATAAGATGCGTTCTAAGATATTGCTAAGAATAGGTGAGTCAGCCCCTTGTTTTGTGTGACTGCCGATTTCTTCATTATCAAAGCAGATAAACATAGATACACCTTTTGTGCTTGTATTATTAAGGATTCCATAAAGACCACTATAAGTCATTGATAAATCATCAAGAGTGGTGCAGAAATGAATTCTTCATTTAAACCAACAAGCATGCTGTTTTCAAATGGATAAAGGTAAAGATCTGCATCTAAAATATCTTCTTTTGAGATATCTAAAGTTTCAGCTATTAATGCAAGCATGAAGTTTTCATCAGCTGGTTGATTTAAATAAGTAAGAATAGGTAAAGTATCTTTTTGTTTATTAATATTTACTCCAGTATTCACTTCACGATTCATATGAATAGCCAGATTAGGAATAATAAGAATAGGTTTATTGATATCAATAAGTTTCATTTCAGGGAAGAGGATATTGTCGCTTTTAACTGCTACGCGTCCAGCTACTGAAAGCGGTCTATCAAACCAAGTGCTAAGGATAGGTCCGCCATAAACTTCAGTATTAAGTTTAATATATGATTCAGTTTGCATTTGAGGATTTGGTTTGATTCTAAAACCGGGTACATCGCCATGAGTCCCTACGATTTTAAAGCCTTCTTTTTCTACATCTAAAGAATTAATGCAAAAGGCTGCAATTGCAGAATCATTAGTTGTTGTATAGTATTTACCACCTTGCTGTAAGTTCCAAGATGTTTTTGCGTCTAAGTAAGTGAAACCATTAGCTTCTAAAATGTTTTTACAAGTTGAAACAGTGTGAAACATAGTTGGACTTGCATCGATAAAATCCATAAGCTGTTTTGTAAGCTGTGCTGTCATAAAGACCTCCTAAGTTAAATCAAATATTTTATTTTATTATAACATTAAAAAATATAGCATTAAAAGAGGTATGAAATATGCAGGATTTATTCTAGTATGTGCGATTTAATAAGAAATAGAAGTTGAATGAAATTAATGTAAAGTGGCAATAGTATGTTGACAAAAGAAGTAGATAGGCATATTATGATTATAGAAAAACATATGAGCAATCATTCATATATTAAAAGGATTTAAACATAAACTAAAAGCTGACAAGGAGGATGAGTATGAAAGCTGCATATCGCCTGGATATTGAGAACTTAAACTGTGCACACTGTGCAGGTAAAATTGAAGAAAGACTTAAACAAGAACCAAATGTGACTGATTTAGAACTTAACTTTTTACTTAAGAAATTAAGATTTAATATGGAAACACAAATGAGTGAAGCGGAAGTTGTGGAACATATACGTGTTATTGCAGATGGCATTGAAAAAGGTGTTAATTTCAAATTAGAAAAAGGCACATATAAATCATTTGAGTTTGAAATTGAAAACTTAAATTGTGGAAACTGTGCCAGCAAAATTGAAGAAAGACTTAAGAAAGAACCAAATGTAAAAGATTTAGAGCTCAACTTTGTACTTAAGAGATTAAAGTTTAATATGGAAACACAAATGAGTGAAGCGGAAGTAGCTGAATATATGCGTGTTATTGCAGATAGCATTGAAAAAGGTGTTAATTTTAAAGTGGAAAAAGAAATATATAAATCTTTTGAGTTTGAAATTGAGAATCTAAATTGTGGTCACTGTGCAAACAAAATTGAAGAAAGACTTAAACAAGAATCTAATGTAAGAAATTTAGAACTTAACTTTATGCTTAAGAAATTAAGATTTGAAATGGATACACCAATGAACAGCAAAGAAGTTGCAGAATATATTCAGGGTATAGCAAATACTATTGAAAAAGGTGTTAAGTTTATTGATATTACAGTAGATGAACAAATAGAAGAAAAAGCTGTACTAGTTCAAGAAAATAGAGGGCGCAAAAAAGAAATTGCATTATTAGGTAGCAGCGTGGCATTAATTATAGCAGGAGCTATTACAGATTTTAATCCTTTATTTTTGATAGCTTATTTATTAGTAGGTTATGATGTTTTAATGCAAGCAGGACGCAATTTACTTAAAGGAAGGGTATTAGATGAAAATTTCTTAATGACAATTGCTACAGTAGCAGCTATTATCATTGGCCAATATCCAGAAGCAGTGGCAGTTATGCTCTTTTATAAAGTCGGTGAATATTTACAAGGCCGAGCAGTAGATTATTCTACAAAAGAGATTGAAAAGGCTATGGATATTCGTCCAGATTTTGCTAGAGTTATAAGAAACAGTGCACAAGTTGTAGCACCTAAAGAAGTATGTGTAGGTGAAATTATAGAAGTAAGACCAGGAGAAAAAGTACCTTTAGATGGTGAGATTATTGAAGGTAAAGGTACACTTGATACATCTATGCTTACAGGAGAATCTCTTCCAGTATATGTAGAAAAAGGTGACACTGTATTAAGTGGTAGCATTAATAAAGATAGTATTATTAAAATTAGAGTAACACAAGCATTTAAAGATAGTACAGTTTCTAAAATCCTAGATCTTATTCAAAATGCAAGTAGCAAAAAATCTAAATCAGAACAATTCATTACAAAGTTTGCAAAATGGTATACACCAGTTGTTGTGGGCTTAGCAGTATTTACAGCTATTGTGCCTTCAATTGTAACAGGTAACTGGCAACAATGGATTTATAATAGTATTGTATTCTTAGTCATTTCTTGTCCATGTGCCCTAGTTGTATCTGTACCACTTGGCTTCTTTGCAGGAATTGGAGCAGCATCTAAAGCACAAATCTTAGTTAAAGGAAGTAATTATTTAGAAGAGCTTAATAACATTGATACAATTGTTTTAGATAAAACAGGAACAATTACAAAAGGTCAATTTGGGGTAACTAAGGTTATTACAAATGGTGTAGGTAAAGAACAATTACTTGAAATGGCTGCAATTATTGAAAGTGGTTCAAATCATCCCATTGCAAAATCTGTAGTTAATGCATATAAAGGTGACATTACAAAAGTCAAATTTGAAAGTTTTGAAGAAGTAAGTGGTGCAGGACTTGTAGCCAAAGTAGAAGGTGCTACATTACTTGCAGGTAATGATAAATTAATGAAGCAATATCATATAGATTACAAAACAGTAAGTGAAATAGGTTCACATATCTATATTGCAAAAGACAATCGTTATTTAGGATGCATTGTTGTAGCTGACGAAATCAAAGAAGATAGTGCAGAAGCTATTCGAAAACTTAAAGCACAAGGTATCAAAAAAGTAGTAATGCTTACAGGAGATAAAAAAGAAATTGCTGAAAGCATTGCTAAAAAAGTTGGCATAGATGAAGTTTATGTAGAACTTTTACCAAGTGATAAGGTAGAAAAAGTAGAAGAAATTCTTAAAACAAATAGAGTAGCATTTGTAGGAGATGGCATTAATGATGCCCCAGTTTTAGCAAGAGCGGATATAGGAATTGCTATGGGTGGAGTAGGATCAGATGCAGCTATCGAAGCTTCGGATATCGTACTTATGACGGATAAACTTTCATCAATTAGTGATGTGCTTAAAATCGCAAAGAGAACAAGAACTATCGTAACTGAAAACATTGCCTTTGCTTTAGGAATTAAAGTGCTTGTATTAATTCTTGGTCTTTTAGGCGTAGCTAATATGTGGCTTGCAATATTTGCAGATGTAGGAGTATCTCTTATTGCAGTAATGAATTCTATTCGTATACTCGGTAAAGATTTCAGACACATGTTCAAAATTATGAAATAAAATAGCATAATATAAATTAAAAACCTGCTAATGAAGTTTTCCATTGGCAGGTTTTTAATTTTAATAATTTATATTTTTAATTTCTTCTAGATAGTGAGAACGAAGTGCATGTGCCATTTTAGTTTGATTTTCTGGAATTGGAATTTCGAGAACGAAGTAAGGTTCATCAGCATATTCTATTTGGCCATAAACAAATTGTAATACAGGTTCACCTTCAGTATTAATTGACACGTTATCTAAGAAATAAATAGATTTTTGAAGCGTATAGATATCATCTAAAAAATAGATAAGATCTTCACTAAAAATAACTTCTATAGAATCAGAATAAAGTTTTTTAAAGTAAGAGTTGGTAACTAGTATACCAATAAGTAGAAAGAAAATGCTAATAATAGGACCTAGATAAGGCCATGTGTAGATAAGTAGTAAAAAAAGTACAAGCAAAAATGAGGACAAGTATAAATGTAAAAAAGAGTGTACACATTGCATTATGTTTATATTCTTTAAGAGTGCTTATTAAAATTTCAGAAGAATTAGGATCAAACGACCAACGCGCTAATATAGGTAGATCGTTATCAGTAAGCGTTTTTAGCAAATTGTATTTTTTATAATGAACGGAAAAAGCCGCAATACCAATGAATATAAAGCAGATAGCATATAACAAAATTGCGCGCTGTGTATTAGGAGAGAGTGTAGGAACCAAAAGACCTAATAGAATAAAGAGAAAACCAAGCACAACAATTAAAAGAGAGAGAATACAATAAATATAATTTTTTTTCATACGCTTCCTCCTCGAGTAAAAAAGATATGTCTAGTAATTATTATATGAAAAGGTAAAAAATATGGGCATGACCGTGTTAAAATTACTCGTAAAAATTAAAACTTAGTATGCATATTGACATACATATAAGGGGATAATAAAATATAAAAAATAAGTAAAATATAAAAATAAAGAATTATGTTGTTGAAAAATAAAATAATATGAAATATTATTAAAATTCTAGAATGTATTTAATTAAAAACCTATCAAGGAGGATGGAGAGAATGGCAGATTGGAAATTTGATACATTACAAGTTCATGGAGGGCAATCAGTAGATCCAACAACTAAATCAAGAGCGGTACCTATTTATCAAACAACATCTTATGTGTTTGATAATTGTGAACATGGTGCTAATTTATTTGGATTAAAAGAGACAGGAAATATTTATACACGTCTCATGAATCCAACATCAGATGTATTTGAAACAAGAGTTGCTTTACTTGAAGGCGGGGTGGCAGGTTTAGCAGTTGCTTCAGGTTCAGCAGCTATCACATATGCAGTTATGAATATTGCAGAAGCAGGAGATAATATCGTTTCTGCAAGTACATTATACGGTGGAACATATCACTTATTTGTAGATACATTACCTAAATACGGTATTACAACTAAATTTGTAAATCCAGATGATTTCGAGGCATATGAAGCTGCTATTGATGATAGAACAAAAGCCATTTATGTAGAAACATTTGGTAACCCAAGTATTAATGTTATTGATTTTGAAAAAGTAGCTGCAATTGCACATAAACACGATATTCCACTTGTTGTAGACAATACATTTGGAACACCTTACTTAGTACGTCCTATTGAATTTGGTGCAGATATCGTTGTACATTCAGCAACGAAATATATCGGTGGACACGGTTCAAGTATTGGTGGTGTTATCGTAGATAGTGGTAAATTCAACTGGAAAAATGGTAAATTCCCGGGATTTACAACACCAGACCCAGGATATAATGGTGTTGTATATGGTGATGTTCCAGGTGGATTTGTAGCAAAAATTAGATTACAACTTTTAAGAGATACAGGTGCGTGTATTAGCCCATTCAACTCATTCTTATTATTACAAGGATTAGAAACACTTTCACTTCGTGTTCAAAGACATGTTGAAAATGCTAAGAAAATCACAGCATATCTTGAAAAACATCCTAAAGTAGCTTGGGTTAACTATGCATCACTTCCAAGTAGTCCATACTATGAATTAGCTCAAAAATATGCACCAAAAGGATCAGGAGCAATCTTTGCATTTGGTATTAAAGGTGGTAAAGAAAACTGTATTAAATTTATTGAGAAACTTAAAATCTTTTCTTTACTTGCTAACGTAGCAGATGCTAAATCACTTATCATCCACCCAGCAAGTACAACACATGCACAGCTCAATGAGGAACAATTAGAAGCAGCAGGTGTTGGTCAAGACTTAATTCGTGTATCTGTAGGTATCGAAGATGCAGATGATTTAATTGCTGACCTCGAACAAGCTCTTGAACAAATCTAAGAAGCTACATAAGTGATGAATAAAACTTATCTTATCACCTCATACCACTTAAGATAAGTCGATATATAAGGTGGTGAGCATATGGCTAAAGCTGGTATGAGACGACCAGATGAACATGAACTTCATGGCACAGAAAGTAATCATAAATTATGTTGTTCGAAAGACCCACAACAAACAGTTACCGAGATTCAAGGTAAAGCAAAATGTGGCAATAAAAAAGTAGGTAAAATTTATTAAATAGGCCCTATAAATAACCCTATAATAGAAAAAAGGCTTTCACAAGTGTATGTAAATACGTGTGAAAGCTTTTTTGAGTTAAAATACAGATTTCTTTATAATTTCCTCTTATTTCAAGTCATTTTACTTGACAGGGCATAGAGAATAAAATACTATTAATAAGGAAGCTTTATGAATTAAAAGCTAAAAAATCAAAATACTAATAAGGAGAGTGAGTATGAATGGAAGCGGAACCGAGTTGTAGGTGGAAGCAGACTAAAGGAATAAAAAATACTCACCTTATTTTATGGTTAAAATAACTCTTTAAGCGAACATGAAGTGGTAAGATCATTTAAGCACATCCTACATGGAAGTACTTATGCCTGTTTAGAAAGTTATTTTAAAATAGGCTAAGGTGAAAAATGAGGGCGTGATAGCATGAAAGAAATCTATAAAACATTTGATGAAACAGGGTTAGTCCAGCTTAGCGCATTTGAAGAAGGCGCATGGATTAATTTATGTAATCCTACACCACAAGAAATTAATGAAGTAGCAACAGAGTTTAACATAGAAACTAATCATATTTTATCTGCGTTAGATGAAGAGGAACGTGCGCGTATAGAAGTAGATGACAATTGTACAGTTATTATTGTTGACGTTCCTATTAAAGATGAAGAAGGGCATAATGGGTATGAAACAATTCCATTAACAATTATTATTGGAGATAAATATATTATTACAACATGTCTTCAAAGAATTCAGTTATTAGAAGACTTTAAGTCAGGTAAAATCAAGGGATTCTTTACATTTAAGAAGACTAGATTTATTCTTCAACTACTTTACAAAAATGCGTCCTACTTCTTACAATATCTAAGACATATTGATCGTTTAAGTCATCAAATGGAAGCAGAACTTCATAAATCTATGAGAAATAAAGAGTTACTTCAATTATTTGATTTAGAAAAGAGTTTGGTGTACTTCACCACATCACTTAGAGCAAATGAAATTGTTCTTGAAAAGATGATGCGTATGGAAAATATTAAACGTTATCCAGAAGATGAAGATTTACTAGAAGACGTTATCATTGAAAATAAGCAAGCCATTGAGATGGCTAACATTTATAGTAACATTTTAGGTGGAACAATGAATGCATTTTCATCTATTATCTCTAATAACCTTAATATTGTAATGAAAACCCTTACTTCTATTACAATTATTATGGCGATACCAACAATGATAGGTAGTTTCTGGGGAATGAACGTAAAAGTTCCTTTAAGTGAGAATCCGCATGCTTTTAGTGGAATTATACTTATTTCAGTAGTAATCACTGCGATTATTGCATTTATTATGATTAAGAAAAAGCTATTTTAAATAAATTGAAAAGCGTGTTACATTAAGGGGATGTAACACGCTTTTATTATATTCAAGTAATATTTGAACTTTAAGTTAAATTATAAATTGATATTAACCCTAAATAATGATTAATTTACTTTACAGGAATTTAAAAAGGGTATTGAAAGAGAATTATAAGCCTCATTAGAACAACATTATAATAAGTAAAATTACACATTATACTCCATTAATCTTTAAAAAAAAACTGCTAATTATATAATAAATTTAAAGATTTAGAAAAAAAACTTAAACAAATGGAGGTAATTTATGAGTAAAAAAATATTAAAAAACTTAACAGCTACTATTGGTCAGTACGCACGTAAGTTTGTACTGCCAGTCAGTTTAGCAGTAATGTGTATTGCACCAAACTGTGTATATGCTTATGACACTGAAATCAACGAGTGGAAAAACGTACAAATTTATGGTGGTGGTATGATTACTGGTGTCGAATTTAGTGAAGCAGAAAAAGACTTAATTTATGCAAGAACAGATATGGGTGGTATTTACCGTTGGCAACCAGAATCAGAAAGCTGGAAACCTCTTACTGACTGGGTAGGACCAGAGATGTGGAGTAACTTAGGATGTGATGATTTAGCTACAGATCCTAATGATGCGAATCGTGTTTATGCATTAATGGGTGAATATGATAATGGTTGGACAGATGTAAAAGGTGCAGTATTCTGCTCAGAAGATAGAGGAGAAACATGGACAATTTCTGAACTTCCTTTCTTCTGTGGTTCAAACATGCAAGGTAGATTAATGAATGCAAAACTTGTTGTAGATCCTACAAATTCGGCTGTACTTTATTTAGGTTCTAGAAATGATGGTTTATGGAAAAGTGAAGATTATGGAAAAACATGGAATAAAGTAGAAGGTTTCGATATAGAAGGTGACTTCTATTACAATAAAGGTGATGCATATGGTGGTCACTTAGGCATTACTTTTATTGTATGTGATAAGAATTCTAATGTAACAGAAAAAGGTTGTCAAACACTTTATGTGGGTATTGGTAATAGAGATCATTCTATTTATAAATCAACAGATGGTGGTAAAACATGGGCTCCAGTAGCTGGTGAACCGCGTGGAAAAATTGTAAATGAAGCAACTGGCGAATGGAAAATGCAAGACGGTGATACATATTTACCATATCAAACATATCTTACAAAAGATGGTATACTTTATGTAACATATACAACAGAAGCTGGACCATATGTACCAGGTTATGGTGATATGTGGAAATACAATACAAATACAGGCGAATGGAAACTTATCAGTCCAAAATCTAGTAAGAATGCACCTGATGATCCATATTATGGATATCAAGGCCTTACAGTGGATGCTCAAGATGAAAATACGCTTTTAGTAGTTTGTCAATCTTGGTGGCCAGATTTATTTATGTACAGAAGTAAAGATGGTGGAGAAACATGGGAAAATGTATGGGATTGGATTAGTTACCCACAACGTAATGTAAAATGTGACATGGATATTACAGATGCACCATGGCTTGACTGGGGCAGCACACATGCACCAGATGATAATGCGACAGCATCACCTAAAATTGGTTGGACAGTAGGAGCTATTGCAATTGACCCATTCAATTCAGATAGAATGATGTATGGTACAGGTGCTACACTTTATGGTACAGACAATTTAACAAACTGGGATAAAGGTGAAAACTTTACTATTAAAGTTAGAGCAAGAGGTATTGAAGAAGTTGTATCAAATGCCCTTATTACAATTCCAGGTTCAGAAGATGATGGTTTAGTAAGTAGTTTATATGATGTCAATGGTTTCTATCATGAAGATGTTACAAAAGTACCTGAAATCATGGCTAATATCAAACCAGGTGATAAATACGGTACATTAAATAGTTCTGTAGACTTAGATTATGCTGAACTTAAACCAAATATTGTAGTACGTGTAGGTGAAAGAACAAAAATTGATGATTATGGTAGCTACTTAAGTGGTATGACATGGTCTAAAGATGGTGGTAAAACATTCTCTGTAATTCATAGCAGAATTGGAGAAAGTAATGGTAAAGGTGAAGTTGCACTTGCTGCTGATGGAGAAATTGTAGTATGGGCTACACCAGATGAACCAGTAAGTTGGTCAAAAGGTGGATATAACTGGACAGCTTCTGAAGGTATCCCAACAGGGGCAAATGTATGCTCTGATCGTGTAAACCCGAAAGTATTCTATGGTTATAGCCAAGGTAAATTCTATGTAAGTACAGATTCAGCTGAAAGCTTTACAGAAGTAGCACTTGAAGGTAAACCAGGTATTGGTGCAAGCACAGATAATACAACTATTAAGGCAGTAAGAGGTCATGAAGGAGATGTATGGCTTGGTACAGCTAAAGGTGAAGGAGAAAAAGGACTATGGTACTCAGCTGATCAAGGTCAAACATTTACAAAAATTGAAGGTGTAGATGAAGCGCTTACATTTGGTTTTGGTAAAGCTAAAGAAGAAGGTGGATATCCAGCAATTTATATTGCAGGTAAAATGGAAGGACAAAATGGTTTCTTTAGATCTGATGATAAAGGTGAAACATGGACACGTATCAACGATAATAATCACCAATATGGTTTAGTAGATCCTTGCTGTGATATTACAGGTGACTTTGATGTATATGGTAGAGTATATATCGGAACAAATGGACGTGGTATTGTTTATGCTGATACAGGTAGTGGACAAGTAACAGCACCAAGTGCAACACTTGAAAAAACAGGAGCTACATTTGATAAAAAAGAAAGTTTACAAAAAGATATTACAATTGCAGTTAAACCTAATGGTAATACACTTAAAGCTGTTAAAGTTGGGGATAAAGTATTAGTAGAAGGCAAAGATTATATAGTAGATGGGGATAAGGTAACAATCCTTAAATCATTCTTAGCAGCTCAAGAAGAAGATAAAGTAAAAGTAACATTTGACTATAGTGATGGTAAAGATCCAGTGCTTACAATTACTATTAAAGAAACAGGAACAAGTGTAGCTTTAAGTAGTTTAGCTGCAAGTTTTGATAAAAAAGCAGAATTGCAAGAAGATGTAGCAGTAGAATTTGATGCAGATGGTGCTACATTAGAAGCTATTAAAAATGAAGATACAATTTTAGTAGAAGGTATAGATTATATAGTAGAAGATAATAAAGTAACAATTCTTAAATCATATCTTGACCAATTTGAAGAAGGTAAAGTAGATTTAACATTTGACTTTAATAAAGGTACAGATCCAGTTTTTACAGTAGATATTACTAGAACAGTGATTGATTCTGTACTTACAACAACAACAGATACATTTGACTTAGCAAATAAAGATGATGTTACAGTAGGTATGGTGTTAAAAGGTAATACACTTGTAAGTATTGCTAAAGATGGTAAAGTATTAGTTGCTGGAAAAGATTATACAGTAGAAGATGATCAAGTAGTATTTGCTAAGTCTTATCTTGATACGCTTAATAGAGGTGCAAATGAATTCACATTCACATTTAGTGAAGGTAAAGATGCAAGTTTTGTAATTAATGTTGTAAATACATTAGAAAAAGATTCTGTAGTAACACCTAAAGAAGCAAGCTTTGATAAAAATGTAGAAGTTCAAAAAGATGTTGTAGTAAATGTAGAGCTTAATGGTAATATATTAGAAGCAGTAAAACTTAATAACAAAGCACTTATAGCAGGAAAAGATTATGAAGTAAAAGAAGATAAAGTTGTACTTCCAGCAAGCTATCTTGCTACATTAGAAAAAGGTACGTATAACTTCACATTTACATTCAATGTAGGTTCAGATCAAATTGTAAAAGTAGTTGTAGATGATACAACAGAAATAGACGCAGTAGCAGGTAATATTGATATTCAAGTAGAAAATACAACAGATCCAACTGCAAGTGCAATAGCTCCTAAATTTACAATAAAAGCTAAAGAAGGTAAAGAATATGATTTATCTAACTTACAATTCGTTACTACTTCACAAATGAACAACCAAAAGTAGGTACAACTTGTTGGGTTGATGCAGCAGCGATACAATATTCAACAGCACCATGGTATGTAAGTATAGGAGAAAACATAATAGGTACGGTTAAGAACATGGAAACAGCTACACCTACAGCAAGTCAATACATTGAATTTACATTTGATATAGATGATAAACTTACTAGTGCAAGCACATTAGTAATGGGTATACGTATAGCAAATAATAATTGGTCTGCATTTGATCAATCAAATGACTTCTCTTATGAAGGTGCAGATAAAGTTGCAGTATTTTATGATGGAGAGCTTATAAGCGGTATGATTCCACAATAAGTTGAAGTTAATGTGATAAAAATTTAAAAAATACTGGAAATTGCTCAAAGTATATGTTATAATACATATAAATAAAACAACGGATAGCAAAGGCGCTATAGATTAAAAAATTAATCTATAGCGCCTTTTTGTTGTTTTACAGAGTTTATCTATGTGATACAACTTAAAGTAGAAATTAAGGGGGAATATGTATGTATTCAGCAGCAAGTACAATATGGGTGTTATTAGGAGCGGCTTTAGTATTCTTTATGCAGGCCGGTTTTGCAATGGTAGAAACAGGCTTTACAAGATCTAAAAATGCCGGAAATATTATTATGAAAAACCTTATGGACTTTTCCATTGGGACACCACTTTTTTGGTTAACAGGTTTTGGTTTAATGTTTGGTGGAAGTAGTGCTTTTATAGGTGGACTTGATTTGTTTAGTATGGGACAGTATACAGATGCATTACCAGCTGGTGTACCTAAATATGCATTCTTCATTTTCCAAACAGTTTTTTGTGCAACAGCAGCAACAATTGTTTCAGGAGCTATGGCAGAGAGAACAAAGTTTATTTCTTATTGTATATATAGTGCACTTATTAGTGCTATAGTTTATCCTATTTCTGGTCACTGGATTTGGGGCGGTGGTTGGCTTGCACAATTAGGATTCCATGATTTTGCGGGTTCAACTGCAGTTCATATGGTAGGTGGTGTAGCAGCTTTCGTTGGGGCAACTATCTTAGGACCTAGATTGGTAAATTCTCAAAAGATGGTAAACCTAAAGCTATTCCTGGTCATAGTCTTACACTTGGTGCATTGGGTGTATTTATTTTATGGTTCTGTTGGTTTGGATTCAATGGTTGTTCTACAGTAAGTGCAGATGGTGATGAAGCACTTATTGCAATGGGTACAATTTTTACAACAACTAACTTAGCAGCAGCAATTGCAACACTTTCAACAATGATTATTACATGGTTAAGATATGGTAAACCAGATGTGTCTATGACATTAAATGGTTCATTAGCTGGGTTAGTAGCTATTACAGCAGGATGTGATGTGGTTGATCCATTTGGAGCATTTTGCATCGGACTTGTAGCATCATTCGTAGTCGTATTTGGTATTGAATTTGTAGAAAAAGTATTAAAAGTAGATGACCCTGTCGGAGCGGTCGGAGTACACGGTATGTGCGGTGCAATAGGGACTGTTTTAACTGGTTTATTTTCAACAACAGAAGGTCTTTTTTATGGCCATGGTGTTAGATTTTTAGGAATTCAGATACTTGGTGTAGTTTGCGTTATTGTTTGGGTTGCTGTTATGATGACAATTATATTCCAAGTTATTAATCATACAATTGGCTTAAGAGTTTCAGCAACAGAAGAAATTAGTGGTCTTGATTTACCTGAACATGGTTTAGTAAGTGCTTATGCAGACTTCTATACAACAGGAAGCAGAATGATTAGTAGCAATGAAGTGGCAGTAACAGTAGATTCTGATCAAGTGGTGAGTCCTGAAGTAGCTATTCCGGTAACAAGAGTAGAAGATGTATCATCAGCAGGTGGAGCTACTAAGATGACACAAATTAGAATTATTACAAAAGAAAATCACTTTGAAGTATTAAAAGAGGCTATGAATCGTATAGGTATTACAGGTATGACAGTTAATCACGTATTAGGATGTGGTATGCAAAAAGGTTCTACAGAACTTTATCGTGGTACACCTTTAGAAATCAACTTACTTCCAAAAGTTCAAGTGGATATTGTGGTATGTAAAGTACCAGTAGAAACAGTTATTAAAGAAGCAAAACGTGTACTTTATACAGGACATATTGGAGATGGTAAAATCTTCGTTTACAATGTAGAAAATGTTATCAAGGTACGTACAGGTGAAGAAGGTTATGATGCACTTCAAGATAAATAAGGGATAATCTTATAAAAAGAAGTGATATAAGACTAGAAATAGTTTTATATCACTTCTTTTTTGAATTAAGCTTTTTTTACTGAGAATGTAACAGCTTCGCCGTTAATTTTCCATTCTTTTGTATAGCCATCAACTGTTCCTTCTGTAACACTGTTAGCTAATACTTCTGATGCAATATATTCAGCATTTTTAGCCATGATTGCACCGATTTTTTCATTGCCTGTGTAAGCAACTTCAATGTGATCTTGTACTTCGAAGTCAGCTTCTTTTCTCATTGTTTGGATTTTAGAAATTACTTCACGAACAAGACCTTCTTCGAGAAGTTCTTCTGTAAGATGTGTATCGATTACTACAGTATATCCGTTATCTGCAGCAGCTACATAACCTTCTTTTTGAGCTGTACTAATTAATAAATCATCTCTTGTAAGTTCAATTTCTTGCCCTTCAATAGCTAATTTAAGAACGCCATTTGCGTTAAGTTCAGCCATAGCAGTTACGCCATCAAGTTCTGTTAAAGCAGTTCTGATTGCATTAAGCATTTTACCGTATTTTGGTCCTAATGTACGCATTTGAGGTTTAAATGTGTAAGAAATGAAATCAGCAGCTTCTGTAGTGAATTCTACATGTTTAACATTTAATTCTTCTGCTACGATATCGATGAAGTCTTGTGGAAGAACTTCAGTAGCACCAACATAAAGGTTACCAATTGGTTGACGGTTCTTGATGTTACTTTCGTTACGGCAGCTACGTCCAAGAACTACAATGTTAAGAACTTCATTCATGTATTTTTCAAGTTCAGCGTTAATCATAGATTCATCGCAAACTGGAAAGTCACATAAGTGAACACTTGTTGGAGCAGATTCATCTACTGATTTAACAAGGTTTGGTAAATTTGTTCTGCCATAAATGGAATGAATGGTGCAGAAAGTTCAGCAAGTGTTACGAGCACTGTGTGAAGCGTTTTGTAAGCATTGATTTTGTCTTGTGGCATATCGCTTTGCCAGAATCTTTCACGGCTACGACGAACATACCAGTTAGATAAATCGTCTACGAATGCTTGTAAATCACGAGATGCTTCGAAGATTCTGTAGTTAGCAAGATGTTCATCTACACCTTTAATAAGTGTGTGAAGTCTTGAAAGAACCCATTTATCCATCATGTTTAATGTATCATATTTAAGTTCGTATTTAGTTGGATCGAACTCATCAATGTTTGCATAAAGTACATAGAATGCGTAAGTATTCCATAATGTACCCATGAATTTGCGTTGAGATTCACTTACGTTATCAGCAGAAAATCTAGATGGAAGCCATGGAGCAGAAGCTGAGTAGAAGTACCAACGAACAGCATCAGCACCTTGTACATCAAGTACTGACCATGGGTCAACTACGTTTCCTTTGCTCTTACTCATTTTAATACCATCTTTATCACCAACGTGACCAAGAACGATTACGTTTTTGTATGGTGCTTTATCAAAGATTAATGTAGAGATAGCCATTAATGTGTAGAACCAACCACGAGTTTGGTCAACAGCTTCTGAGATAAAGTCAGCTGGATAGTTTTGTTCGAATACTTCTTTGTTTTCGAATGGATAATGAAGTTGTGCGAATGGCATTGATCCACTATCATACCAACAGTCAATAACGTCAGATACACGTGTCATTTTTTCACCACAGTGAGGACAGTTAAGGTGTACGTTGTCAATGTACGGTTTGTGAAGTTCGATGTTTTCTGGGCAGTCAGAACTCATTGATTTAAGTTCTTCGATGCTACCGATGAGGTGTTTGTGTCCACATTTACATTCCCAAATTGGAAGTGGAGTACCCCAGTATCTTGAACGTGAAAGACCCCAGTCAATTACACCTTCAAGGAAGTTACCAAAACGACCTTCACCGATTGATTCAGGCATCCAGTTAACAGTTTTGTTGTTAGCTACTAATCTATCACGAACTTTAGTCATTTCGATGAACCATGTGTCACGTGCATAGTAAAGAAGTGGAGTATCACATCTCCAGCAGTGTGGGTAGCTATGTGTATGTGGAATAGCTTTAAATAATGTACCTTGTGATTCTAAATATTTAAGAATTTGTGGGTCAGCATTTTTAACGAATACATCTTTAAGATCTGGGAATTCGTTTGTGAACTCTTCTGTGAAGTAACCTTGTTCGTTAACGAGTTGTACGAATGGAAGGTTATTTGAACGACCAACTCTAGCATCATCTTCACCGAATGCAGGAGCGATGTGTACGATACCTGTACCATCTGTAAGTGTTACGTAGTCATCAGCTACTACGAAGAATGCTTTTTTATCTACTTTGGCGCATGTAAAGAGTGGTTCGTATTCTGTGCCACATAATTCTTTACCAGCAAATTTTTCTACGATTTCTACGCATTCTGTGCCAAGAACAGATTCTACTAAAGCTTCAGCTAAGATGTATGTTGCACCATCTAATGTAGCTTTAACGTATGTGTGTTCTGGGTTAACACAAAGACCAACGTTTGATGGAAGTGTCCATGGAGTAGTTGTCCAAGCTAAAAGGTATGTGTTTTCAGTGCCTTTAACTTTGAATTTACATGTAGCTGTTTGATCTTTGATATCTTTGTAACCTTGAGCTACTTCGTGTGAAGAAAGAGATGTTCCACAACGTGGGCAGTAAGGCACGATTTTGTGTCCTTTGTAAATAAGGTCTTTATCCCAAATTTGACGGAGTGACCACCATACTGATTCAATGTAGTTGTTATCATAAGTGATGTATGGGTTATCCATATCTACCCAATAACCAACACGGTCAGACATTTTTTCCCAAAGACCTTTGTATGTCCAAACGCTTTCTTTACATTTTTGAATGAATGGTTCTACACCATAATCTTCGATTTGTGGTTTACCACTAATGCCAAGCTGTTTTTCAACTTCAAGTTCAACTGGAAGTCCGTGTGTATCCCAGCCAGCTTTACGAAGAACTTTGTAACCTTTCATAGTTTTGTAACGTGGCATAATATCTTTCATTGTACGAGTTAAGATATGACCAATGTGTGGTTTACCATTTGCTGTTGGAGGTCCATCATAAAATGTGAAGATAGGGCCGCCTTCTCTAGATTTAATTGATTCTTCAAATACGTTATTCTTTTTCCAGAAATCTAAAACTTCAAGTTCTCTATCAACGAAGTTTAGATTGGTATCTACTTTTTTGTACATACGTTACTATTCCTCCTAATATAAATTGTGAAAATGAATCGTGACAGTGTTACAAAAATCACATATGTAAAAAGAAAAATAATTTAAAGCTTATTATTTAGTTATAACCAAATCCTTAAAATATTAATCTTAGACATATGAATAATATTGGATTCAGGACTTTGATGCCATAAATTATAGCAATAAAAAACTCCTTCATCCATAAACAGGACGAAAGAGCGTTATATACGTAATCTTCCGCGGTACCACCTGATTTGCCTTCTTTAAAAGAAGACCGCTCGTTATACCTTTCCTTACGGTAACGGTAGGAAACCGTCAGAGTCTACTCATAACAAAAGTTATGTTCGGTCTGCCACTCCAAGGTGATTTTTCCTATATTCTATCGTGTGAGCTTCCACCAACCTCACTCGCTGTGACGTATCAAATAAAGTACTTCTCCTTTTCATTGTGTTTATAAATAAAATTGTACTAAATAATATTATAAAATTAAATGTAGGAGATGTCTAGTAGTAAACAGAATTTTGTAGATAGGCAAATAGTAAGCGGAATGCATTAAAGAATATAAATAGACGGCAGTTTGTAAAAATGATAAAAATAGCTAAAGAAAATAAAAAAATGACAAATGTTTAATATAAAGTAAATTATATATCCAACAAAAGTATAGATAGGGTAAGGTTGGATATATAATTTATTAAATTGAAATATATAAGTATTAATATTTATTAACGATAATAATACCCAAAGATACAAGTAAAAGTGCAAAGATATGAATAGGTGTAATATGTTCAGTTTGAACAAATAATGCGGTAAGTATAGTACCTGAAATAGGAATGGCAAATTATACATTGCCAGCTCACCAACTTTTCTCAGTTGGAGTATATAATACCAAAGGCAAAAGGCAACACTAGATAATAAGGCAAGGTATAAAAGCAATGAAATTGAAAGTGGAGTAAAAGTTAGATTGTCTATACGTCCACCCATTAAATGGCCTATAAAGAAGAGAGCAATAGAGCCAATAATCATTTGCCAACTAGTATAAACTATACTAGGTAATTCTTTACCAATTCTTTTAGCGATGAACATTGTACAGGCACTTACAAGTCCAGATATAATCATGAACCCTTCGCCTAGTAATTTAAATTGTAAAAAGTTATTTGTTTCTTTATTTAAATTGATTAAAATAATTCCTATAAAGCCTAGACTTAGGCCTAAGATTTTTCTAAGACTTAATTTATCATCTTTGTATATAAAATGAGCTAAAATGATAGAAAAGAAAATGCCTACTTGACCTAAAATAGAAGCTTTGATACCAGAGGTATTATTTACACCGATGTTAAAGAAAAAGTATTGCAAAGTGGTGTTGAATAGACCTAAAATAATAATTAATAAAATCTGTATTTTGCTTATTTTAAAAAGAGGGGTACTAGTTAATAATCCAGCAATAAAGATGAAAATACCAGCTAATAAAAATCTTAGACTGATAAAGGTAATTGTGCCACCAAGATCATGACTTACAATACCCATTTCTTTATAGACAATTTTTAAAGCTGGGAATGCACTACCCCATAAAACATTACAAAATATAGCTATAAGTGAGGTAACTAAAATAATTTTGGACTTAGATTGATTTTTTGACATACTGTAAACTCCTTAGGAAAATATCAATAAATTTTTTTATGTGTATGTTATAATAGGGATATTATAGCATAGTGTGGTAAAAATGAGATTTACAATATAGCTATTTTAGGATATGGACTCATTTAAAATTAGAATTAGGACGACATAGAAAGATCATACTATAGATTTATAAGAGTAATAAGCATTAGTAAGATTAAAGACGGGAGAAAAATATATGAAAAGAAATTTAACCCTATTAACAGATTTATATCAGTTAACAATGATGCAAGGATATCATGAAAATAATATTAATAATCATGAAGTAGTATTTGATTTATTTTATAGAAATAACCCATCTAAAAATGGTTATGCAATTTGTGCAGGGCTTGAACAAGCTATAGATTATATTGAAAATCTTCACTTTGATGAAGAAGATATTGCGTATTTAAGAGGACTTAATTTATTTAATGAGAGTTTCTTGGAATATCTTAGAAACTTTAAATTTACAGGAGATATCGATGCAATTCCAGAAGGAACAGTTGTATTTCCTATGGAAGTATTAATGCGTGTTAAAGCCCCTATTTTAGAAGCACAGTTTGTAGAAACAGCACTTTTAAACATCATTAATCACCAAAGTCTGATTGCAACTAAAGCAGCTAGAGTTGTACGTGCAGCGGAAGGAGACCCTGTTCTTGAATTTGGACTCCGTCGAGCACAAGGACCGGATGCAGGGATTTATGGAGCAAGAGCGGCTGTAATTGGTGGATGTGCAGCTACATCTAATGTACTTACAGGGCAAATGTTTGATGTACCTGTATCGGGAACACATGCACATAGCTGGGTTATGAGTTTTGATGAAGAAATTGAAGCATTTAGAGCATATGCTAAATTATTCCCAGATAAATGTATTTTACTTGTAGATACTTATGACACACTTGGTTCTGGGGTTCCAAATGCTATTAAAGTATTTAATGAAATGAAAGCAAATGGCATTAAAATGGAGTCTTATGGTATTCGCTTAGACAGTGGAGATCTTGCATATCTTTCTAAAAAAGCAAGATACATGTTAGACGAAGCAGGACATAAAGATGCTATTATTAGTGCTTCATGTGACCTTGATGAAATGCTTATTGCAGATCTTAAGAGACAGGGTGCTCAAATTACACTTTGGGGTGTAGGAACAAATATGATTACATCATCTGATTGCCCTTCATTTGGTGGTATTTATAAATTAGCAGCTGAAATTCATGAAGATGGCGTAGTAGTTCCTAAAATTAAAATTTCTAATAATCCAGAAAAAGTAACAAATCCAGGAATTAAAAAAGTAGTACGTGTTTATAACAAAGAAACAGGTAAAATCAAAGCTGATATTATTGCACTTGAAGAAGAAATATTTGATGAAACAAAAGAACTTGTTCTCATTGAGCAAAATGCAAGATGGATGAAAACTAAATTAAAACCAGAAAGTTATGAGGTAAGAGAATTATTATTGCCTATCTTTAGAAAAGGACAAAAAGTATACGAAGTGCCAACTGTAAAAGTAATTAAAGAGTATGCAAAAGAAGAGTTAGAAACACTTTGGGATGAATATAAACGACTTGTTAACCCAGAAATTATGTCAGTAGTTTTATCAGAAAGCCTATATGCATTAAAAGAAAAAATGTTAGAGAGCTATAAGAAAGATTAGGTGATGTAAGTGAATAAGAGAGAAAATATATTACTTAATGATATTAGAATGTTATGGACAATGGGTTCTACGCATTTAATGCTTTCGAAAAAACGTAATGAATATGCGTATGGAAATAAAAAATACTCTATTCGTAAAAGTAGAGAAGAAATTTATAAACAAATGCAGCTTTTATGTAAAAAAATGATTAAGTCAGCTAAAATGGATTTACAGGTTATGGGGAAAGAAAATTTACCTAAAGAAGGGCCTGTACTATATGTAGCAAATCATAAAGGAATATTTGATATTGTATCTCTTGTAAGCACAATAGATGACCCATGTATTTATATTGCTAAAAAAGAAGTAGGCAATATGATGCTAATAAACACTTGGTTTGATGCATTAGGAGCGATTTATATTGATCGCGAAGACAAGAGAGGAACAATAGAAAAGATTATTAAGGGTATTGACGAAATTAAGCAGGGACAATCTATTGTAGTATTCCCAGAAGGAACAAGAGTGTCTGGCAATGAGATTAAAGAATTCAAAGGCGGCGTGTTTAAATTAGCTATTAAAACAGGAGTACCCATTGTACCAATTGCTATTCATAATACACATAAGGTATTTGAAGAAAAAAGAGGTATTCAAACAACAAGAGTAACATTAAATATTGGAAAGCCAATAGAAGTTAAAGACCTAAGTAAAGAAGATATAAAAGTATTACCAAAACTGACAGAAGATATTGTAAGAGAATTATTTGCTGAAATTATAAATCAAAGTCAACTGAAGTAAAAATTATATATTTACTAAGGAGGAACACGTTATGCTGGAAATAGTTAATGAGAAAGTAAATGTAGAAGTGTCTAGAGATAAAATGCTAGGCGTTATATGGTTTACACCCCCAGAAGAAGACGGAAGATTACTGACTTTAGAAGAAATCAAATTAGCTATTGCTAATAGAGGAATCACTAAAGGTATTGATGAAAACGCACTTATAGAGCTCTCACAAACAAAAAAATATAACTATAAGTATATTGTTGCACAAGGAAAAACTGCTACTGATGGTATTGATGGTAAATTAACTCTTAATTTTGACTCTAAAAAATTAGTGAAATTTGTTCCTAAACAAAATGAAGATGGTACTGTAGACTTTAAGGATTTAGGAACGGTATTTAATGTAAAAAAGGGTGAACTGCTTGCTACTAAAACTTTTCCTACCCTAGGGGAAGATGGTTATAACGTTCTAGGAGGTGTAGTAAGAGCAAAAAAAGGTAAAGATATAAGATTGCCAAAAGGGAAAAATACAGAAATAGTAGATGACACAATACTAGTAGCTAGTGTAGATGGTAAGTTAGAATATGATGGACATAATGTATACGTTAATACCGTATATACAGTTCAAGGTGATGTAGATAGTTCTATTGGGAATATTAAATTTATAGGAAATGTTGTTGTGAGAGGAACTGTACATGCAGGCTTTACAATAGAAGCAGATGGATCTGTAGAAGTACAAGGTCCAGTAGAAGATGCAACAATCATTGCTGGTGGAGATATTATTCTTACATACGGTGTTCAAGGAACAGAAAAAGGTAAAATTGTTTCAGGGGGAAACGTTATTGCTAAATTTATTCAAAACGCAAATGTAGAAGCCAAAGGTGATATTATTACTGAGGCAATTATTCATGGTGTAGCTGATGCAGGAAACAGCATACGTGTTGAAATGGGTAAAGGGACTATAGTTGGTGGTAATATAGCAGCAACAAATATGATTATTGCAAAAAGTATTGGCTCACCTATGGGAACAGCAACAAATGTACAAATAGGTGTACCATCTGAACTTTATCAAGAACATAGACGAATGGCAGATGAATTGAAAAAGAAAAAAGAAGACTTTTCAAAATTAGAGAAGAGTGTAAATTTCTTAACAGCAAAATTGAGAGGAAATGCGTTAGATTTAAATAGAAAAGTAATGCTCAATAAATTAAATGCATCAAGAGGACCGCTTATAGAAGAAATCGATGAATTAAAACATCAATTCAAGATATTATCTGATACATTAAGTGGTGCCCAAGATGGATTAATACGTGTAAGCGATGCAATTTATCCAGGGGTAAAAATTACACTTGGAAATATTGTTAAATACATAGACGATGTTCAGCATGGTGTTACTGTCAGAAAAGTTGACGGGGAACTTAGTATAATATAGTGAAGAGAGTCGGGTTGCACTGTGGTGCGATCTGACTCTTTTTATGGAGAGGAGGGCGTGTATGGAAGAAAAAAACTTACTTAAACCTCTCGTCACACTTTGAGGTCAACACTAGAGTAAAGTTACAGGATAGGGGAGATAAGGCGAGAAATAGATTCTTTAAATTTTATAAGATAGGACCGGTTATTATAAAGTGTTGGTGTGAGTTGGTTGCATAGTTCTATGTCTTGCTTGAATATAGCGACAAGTTTTTTTGAGGTTGTTTGGTCGTAGATGAAGGCATTGATTTCAAAGTTGAGATTAAAGCTTCTAATATCAAAATTAGCGGTGCCGATAGAACATATTTCTTCATCAACAACAATTGTTTTGGCGTGGAGAAATCCGTGTTCATAGGTGTAACATTGACAACCACAAGCGATGAGTTCACCTATATGGGCATAAGTTGCCCAGTATACAAATATGTGATCAGGCTTATTAGGAATCATGATGCGAACGTCTAAGCCGGATAGACAAGCAAGTTTGAGGGCAGTAAGTACACCTTCATCTGGAATGAAATAAGGTGTTTGAATATAGATTGATTTTTTTGCGGAGTTAATCATAGCCATATAAGCATTACGAATACTTGGATATTTCGAGTCTGGACCACTAGAGACAATTTGCATACCTATTTTATAAGTAGGTTTAGGAAGATGGATAGGAATATAGTTTTCTAAGTTGAGCTTTTCATGGGTAGCAAAACGTCTATCTAATAGAAATTGTAAATTAATAAGATCGACACTACTGCCAATGATACGTAAATGTGTGTCACGCCAATAGCCAAACTTTTCATTAAGGCCCAAGTATTCGGCACCTACATTGAATCCGCCTAGAAAGGCTACTTCTCCATCTATAACACATATTTTGCGGTGATTACGATAATTAGCATGAAGTTTAATAAATGGAATTTTAGAAGGATAGAAGTGAGCAATTTTAATGCCGGCATGTTTCAAGTCATAGAAATAACGTTTAGGCGTTTTAAGAGAGCCAACTTCATCATAGAGTATAAATATATCTACACCTTGTTGAGCCTTTTTTATAAGTAAGTTTTTAAAAAGTTTACCAAGTTCATCATCGTGGATAATGTAGTATTCAATATGAATATATTTTTGCGCATTATTAATAGCATGGAAAATGGTTGTGAAAAGTTCACTGCCGTCTGTATAAATGGTAATATCATTATCTTCAGTATAAAGCGAGTCATGAGAAATGAGGTTCATAGTTATAAGTGTTTTATAAGCTGAAATGAGAGGGTTAGTATATTTACTAAGTGATTGTTTAAAAGAAAATTCTTGTAAAAGCTTTACAGCCAAGAAACGATCTTGTTCCCCTTTTTGATTAAAAGTTTTTTGTTTTCTAAGGTCTTGGCCAAAAAGTAGATAAAGAATAAAGCCTACAATGGGGATAAAGAGCATAATCATAATCCAAGACCAAGTTGTGCTAGTGCTTTTGTGATGCCAGAATACAACTGATAAAATGAGTAAAACATTGATGAAGAAAAATATATCAATCCATGTAAAAGCAAGATTATTAAGAAACATGATAGCACCACCTTTTGAACAAGAGAACTAGTATTAGTATATACGGCAAAACAAAAATTATTAACAACATTGTCTTATAAGTTTGGGTATGATATACTTAAAACAACTAGCTTTTGCATAGAAAATAGTATATAAAAGCTAAAAAATGTACATAGTAGTATAGAATTAATAAGGAGGTACGTCCAAATGTCTACAGGATGGATAATCTTTTGGGTCGTAATGGCAATTTTAGTTGCTGGAATTATCGGTCTATATTTCTGGGGTAAAAAGTTACAAGGAAAATATGACGAGCAACAACAACTCATTTCACAAAATAAACAAGCAGTATCAATTTTCGTAATTGATAAGAAAAAAGATAAATTAGATAATCTTAAACTTCCAAAACAAATGAAAGAACAACTTCCTTGGATGTACAAAAAACGTAAAATGCCAGTTGTAATTGCTAAAATTGGTCCACAAATTCATACTCTTATGTGTGATGAAAAAATTTACGATAGTATTCCAACTAAAAAGCAAATTAAAGTTGAACTTGCTGGTATCCTCATTGTTAAAGTAATTTCAGGAAAATTACCTGAAACTCACAAGAAAAAGGGTATTTTTGATAAAGCTAGAAATAAAGCTGAAGCAGCATTAAAAGATAATAATAAAGAAGTTAAAAATAAAAAATAAAGAGCTACCTTTTGGTATCTCTTTATTTTTTAAGTTCTTCTTGGTATGAATAGGGAGTATAAATAATAGTATAAGCTAGGAATAATGTAGGTAAGTGAAGCATAGTTAGGAGAGAGTTTATGGAAAACACGTTCGGGATATTTATAAAAAAATTAGTTAAAAGATATAGTGCCCATAATATAGCAGCTACAAGTGCTCAAATAGCATATTATTGGATAATGGCATTTTTTCCATTTTTAATTGTAGTAATTAGTTTATTAACTTTTGCCAATCTTTCCATTGATATGTTACTAAATAATATAGCATTAATTGTACCACCTACGCTTATGCCATTTATAGAAACAACTATTTACAAATTTATTTTGTATCGCAGTACAACGCTATTATCTGTGGGTGTACTCATTTCGTTATGGTCAGGAGGAACAGCTGTTAATGCTTTGTTAAGAGGAATTCATTTAGCATATAATTCTAAGTTTATACGACCATATTGGCTCTCAAAAATCGTATCTATAATGTATACTGTATTATTTGCAATGTTACTTATTTTAATGATGGTAGCTCTAGTATTTGGGAATAATATAGGTAATTATGTCATTAATATATTTGATTTAAATAAAGGTATTGTTATGCCTATATGGAATGTAATTAGACTGGTTATGCCATTTTGTGTGCTGATTATCATACTTTATATCGTTTATAGAATAGTGCCAAGAAAACATTTAAAAATCAAAAATGTGTGGTTAGGAACTATTGCTGCTTCTGTAGAGTGGTATGTTTTTTCTTTGATTTTTTCTATATATGTAGAAAATTATAGTAAATACAATCAATTATATGGTAGTATAGGAGGTGTATTTATTTTACTTATATGGTTATATGCAAGCTGTATGGTACTTTTAATTGGTGCAGAAGTAAATGCAGTTTATCAGGAAATGAAGTTAGAAAAGGTTATACGTCAAATGAGTTAGGCAAGGAAGTGTACGCATGAGTATAGTAAAAAAAGACTTCTATATAAGGGAGAGCATCAAAGTTGCAAGAGACTTACTAGGGAAAATCCTAGTAAGGCGTATAGAAGAGGAAGAATATCGTTTTAAAATAGTAGAAACTGAGGCCTACATGGGTAAAGATGATAAAGGTGCCCATGCTTATGCTGGAAAAAAGACGCCACGTACAGCACCTATGTTTGAAGAAGGCGGTATTACTTATATTTACTTAATCTATGGTATGTATAACTGTCTTAATATTGTTACTAATGTTAAGGATACGCCTCAAGGAGTACTCATAAGAGCAGTAGAACCTATGGATGAAAAGAGTATTGGATTTGCAAGAGCAAATAGAAATGTTCGATCTAAAAAGATAGAAGATTTGACAAATGGTCCAGGTAAACTATGCAAAGCAATGAAAATAGATAAAACACTTAATGCAACATCAGTTTTAGGAAAAGGTGAATTATGGATAGAAGAAGCACCAATGTGCACCGATATTGTAGCAGATAAGCGAATTAACATACCTTATGCTGAAGAATATCAAAATGTAGAGTGGCGTTTTTATATACGAGAAAATTCTTTTGTTTCAGTATTAAAAAAAGAATGATTCAATGATAAAGAGGGAGATTTATTATGTTAAAAAAAATCTAGGTCAAAGGGTTCGCCCAACATTTTCTTTTGAGATTTTCCCACCTAAAGGGAAAGTAGATTTAGATGGTATCTTTGGTACTATCGATGCACTTGCTAGTTTATCACCAGACTTCATTAGCGTAACTTATGGAGCTGGTGGCAGTAGTAGGGATAATACAGTAGAAATAGCATCTGCTATTCAAATGAAATATAACATTCCAGCACTAGCACACTTAACTTGTGTAGGTAGCAAAATAGAAGACATGGACCAAATTCTAAAAGAGTTAAAAGACAAAGGTGTTGAAAATATTTTAGCCATGCGTGGTGATTTAAATGATGAAGCAATACTTGGAGATTTTAAACATGCTTCAGAATTAACAAAGTATATAAAAGAAAATTATGATTTTAATGTATTAGGCGCATGTTATCCTAATAAACATATTGAAGCTTATAGTATGGAAGAGGACTTGAAATTTTTAAAACATAAAGTAGAGTGCGGCTCAGATGCACTGATTACACAGCTTTTCTTTAATAATGATGATTTCTACAGTTTTTGTAACAAAGCGAGGGGATTAGGTATAGATGTACCAATTATTGCAGGAATTATGCCACTTACTTCTGCAAAACAAGTAGATCGCATGATTTCTATGTGTGGTGCAACTCTTCCAGAAAGTGTACAAAGCTTTGTAAAAGCTTATGGACATAATAGTCTTGCTATGAAAGAAGCTGGTATTACTTATGCAACAGGGCAAATTATTGATCTTTTAGCACATGGAGTAGATGGAATTCATCTTTATACAATGAATCAGCCAGATACAGCTAAACGTATTATGGAAAATATTAGAGGAATATTATATGCACTTAAAGTAAAAAGAGTATAGATTTTATAGTAGAAAAGAAGGGAATTAAATGACGCATATTATGTTGAAAGATGCCTTAAGATATATAGGTATGCCTATGGAACAAGCCAATAAAGAAATAATCAGAAAAGTAGAAGAAGCTTATGAGCTAATAGAACACATTGCTAAACCTAAAGCAATCTCGCATAAATTAAATATTAGTTTAAATGGTGATGAGGTTATTTTTGAAAATACAGCATTAAAAGTAGAAAGTAGTGATCTTGCGAGACTATTGAGAAATGCTAAATCATGTTATATTATGGCCGTTACATTAGGACAAGAAGTAGATAGACAAATAGGTATCAAGCAACGTTTAGATATGCTAGATGCTATGATATTAGATTCTTGTGCTTCAGTATTCATAGATAAAGTATGTGATGAACATGAACAGGAGCTAATGAAAAGTTTAAAAGAAGGTGAATTTTTTACTATGCGATTTAGCCCTGGTTATGGAAATGTACCTTTAAAAGCACAAAGGCCATTTTTAAATGTACTTCAAACTGAGAAGAAAATAGGACTTACATTAACTAGAACCAATATGTTAGTTCCTACAAAATCCATTACAGCTATTGTAGGAATTTCAAATCAAAAAGAAAAAAGACAAAAATCATGTGGCACATGTAATTTAGTGAAAACATGCAGCTATAGAAAAAGAGGTGACAGTTGTGGATTGTAATATTTTAGGAAATACACATTTATATTTTGATGGTGCTATGGGGACAGTTCTCCAAAATCGTGGTTTAAAACTTGGGGAAGTACCAGAAATGTTCAATATAACACATTCAGAAGTTATTGAAGAAATTCATAGATCATATCTACTTGCAGGGAGTAATTTCATTAGTACAAACACATTTGGAGCAAACCGTTATAAATTAGAACATACAGATTACACTGTAGAAGAAATGATTATGAAAGCAGTAGGAATTGCCAAGAAAGCAAAAGAAGATTTTCCTAATGCATATATTGCATTAGACATTGGTTCAACAGGGAAAATGTTAGAACCAGTAGGAGATATAACTTTTGATGAACTTTATGATGTATTTAAAGAACAAGTTATAGCTGGTGAAAAAGCTGGATGTGATGTAATTTTATTTGAAACATTTACAGATATTTATGAGCTTAAAGCAGGTATTTTAGCGGCTAAAGAAAATACTAAATTACCTATTTTTGCGACAATGAGTTTTGAAGAAAATGGTAGAACATTCTTTGGAACAAGTATTGAATCAATGATTTTAACACTAGAAGGGCTTGGTGTGGATGCTTTAGGTGTCAATTGCTCACTAGGACCTAAACAACTTAAGTCTATTGTAGAAAAAATAGTACAAACAGCCCATATTCCTGTAATGGTACAACCTAATGCAGGCCTTCCAATAATGGAAGAAGGAAAAATGCACTATGATATTACATCAAATGAATTTGCAGAGTATGGATTAGAGTTTGCCAAAATGGGTGTTCTAATATTAGGTGGATGTTGTGGTACAACTCCAGATTATATTGCAAAAATGGTTGAACAAGTTAAGACATCTACCTACATAAAACCTAACATTCCTAAAAGGACGGGTATTTGTAGTGCTTCACAAGCTGTTTACTTTGATGACACAGTAGTAATCGGTGAAAGACTAAATCCAACTGGTAAGAAAATGCTTCAAGCAGCACTTAGACGAGAAGATATGGATTATGTACTTCGCGAAGCAATTAAGCAACAAGAACAAGGGGCACATGTATTAGATGTTAATATGGGGCTTCCTGATATTGATGAAGTTTCAATGCTTAAAAGAGCAGTTATGGAAGTTCAAGGTGTAATCAACTTACCACTCCAAATAGATTCTTCTAATACAGAAGCTTTAGAAAAGGCTTGTCGTATTTATAATGGGAAACCACTTATTAACTCAGTAAATGGCAAAGCATCAAGCTTAGAAGCCATTTTGCCAATTGCTAAGAAATATGGTGCATGTATACTTGGATTAACGTTAGATGAAAGAGGTATTCCAGAAACAGCAGAAGAAAGACTAGAAGTTGCTAAAAAAATTGTAAATGCCGCATTAGAAATAGGTATTGCAAAAGAAAATATTTTTATTGACTGTCTTGTAGTAACTGCATCAGCACAACAAGAGTTAGTTAAAGAAACGCTCAAAGCTGTAAGACTTGTAAAAGAAGAGTTAGGTGTAAAAACAGTATTAGGTGTAAGTAATGTTTCATTTGGTCTACCTAACCGTCCAATTATTAATAAAACAATGTTAACAGCTGCTTTAATGCAAGGCTTGGATGCACCAATTATGAACCCTGGTGATACTGGAATGATGGAAGCTATCGCAGCATTTAGAGTATTAATGGGAAAAGATGTGAACTCAAAAAACTATATTGAAAAATATTCAAATGTGGAAACTACTGAAGTCAAAACAGCTCAGAATGGTGGACGTATGTCCATAGAAGAAGCTATTCGTAAAGGACTAAAAGAAGAAGCTAGAGAAGAAGTAAATATACTTCTTGAATCTAAATCAGCTTTAGAAATAATAGAAAAACATATTGTACCAGCTCTTGATGAAGTAGGGAAGCTCTATGAAGCACAAAAGATTTTCTTACCACAACTTATTAAATCAGCGGAATCAGCTAAATCAGCTTTTGAACGTCTCCAAAAAGAGATGGTAGCAGATGCAAATAATAATGAAAAGACATCTAAAACAAAAGTTATTTTAGCCACAGTTTATGGTGACATTCATGATATTGGCAAGAATATTGTTAAAGTTATTATGGAAAACTATAATTTTGAGGTAGTTGATTTAGGAAAAGACGTGCCAACAGAAAAAGTTATAGAAGCAATAGAAAAATGGGATATAAAAATTGTAGGTTTAAGTGCACTAATGACAACAACAGTAGCAAGTATGAAGGAAACAATTGAAGCTATAAGAAAAAACTTTAATGATGTAAAGGTCATTGTAGGTGGTGCAGTTCTTACAGAAGAATTAGCTCAATATGTAGAAGCAGACTTTTATGCGAATGATGCTATGGAAACGGTCAGAATTGCTACAGATTTAGTAGAAAATCAGAAATAACTATAGGTTGTATTTGATTTTAAAGTAGAAGTAGTATAAATTAGTACTATGGCAAATAAATGAAATAAAAGAAAAAATTGCACAAAAAAATAAAGAGGAGCAACACAGATGAAGAAGATAAAAGTAATGAGTGTGTTTGGTACTAGGCCAGAAGCAGTAAAAATGGCACCACTTGTTAAGGAATTGGAAAAAAATGTTAATATAGAAAATGTAGTGTGTGTAACAGCACAACATCGTGAGATGTTAGATCAAGTTTTAGAACTATTTAATATCAAACCAGATTATGATTTAGACATCATGAAACAAAGACAAACACTCACAGGTGTAACGACAAAAGTATTAGAAGGTTTAGATGAAGTATTAGAAGAATCTAAACCAGATATCGTACTTGTTCATGGCGACACAACAACCTCTTTCGCTGCAGCACTTGCAGCCTTCTACAAACAAATTAAAGTAGGACATGTAGAAGCAGGGCTTAGGACATATAATAAATATGAACCATTTCCAGAAGAAATGAATAGAAAACTAACAGGTTCACTTGCGGACCTTCACTTCTCACCAACTGCACTTGCAAAAGAAAACTTATTAAAAGAAGCAGTAGATGAAAATAGCATATTTGTAACAGGTAATACAGTAATTGATGCATTGGCAACAACTGTAGAAGAAGAGTATACATTCACGGTTGACGAACTCAATGATATTGACTACGCCAATAAACGTGTGATTACAATGACTGCACATAGAAGAGAAAACTGGGGCGAACCACTTCAAAATATTTGTGAAGCAGTACGTCAAATTGTACTTGAAAATCAAGATATAGAGTTAGTTTATGCTGTTCATAAAAATCCAATTGTAAAAGATGTCGTATACGATATTCTTGGAAATATGGAACGCGTTCATTTAGTAGAACCACTTGACCTCAAAGATATGCATAACCTGATGAAACGCTCATATCTTGTACTTACAGATTCAGGCGGATTACAAGAAGAAGTACCATCACTTGGCAAACCAGTTCTTGTACTTCGTAATGTAACGGAAAGACCAGAAGGTATAGCAGCAGGAACATTAAAACTTGCAGGTATTGAAAAAGAAACTATTTATAATTTAACAAAAGAACTTTTAACAGATGATGAAATGTATCATCAAATGGCGATTGCTAAAAATCCATTTGGTGATGGAAATGCGTCTAAACGTATTGTAGATGCTATTTGTCATAATTTTGGTAAAGAAGTATCAAGACCTAAAGATTATATTGTATAAAGTGTATAAAATAGTAAAGTTGAGGAAAGATAAGGCTACAAATAATTATATGAGTAGCCTTATCTTTAAATATTTTACAAAAAATATATATAATTGTAGTTTAGATGCATGATAAAAATGCACAAAAACTACTAAAATAAATTTTAAATGTAAAAAAATGATTAATTGTGGTAAAATGGTTAATGCTTGAAATTTTGCATAAAGTGCTATAAAGTAAAAAGTACAAGATATTTATTTAATAATTAGATGATATAAAGGGGTGTAAATTGTGAAAATGGGAGCATGGGCTAGATACATAAGTTTAATTTCTCAATTAGGTTTCACGATGATTACACCTATTTTAATTTGTACAGTAGTCGGGGAACTTTTAGATAAGAAGTTAAACACAGCACCATTGTTTATAATTATTTTTATACTTTTAGGAGTAGCTGGAGCCTTTAGAAATTTATTTTTTCATGTAAGAAAAGAAATTAAAAGACAAAATAAAAAAGAGGATAAACATGAATAAAGTAGCTTTTGAAAAAAAATTTATACCTATGGCTATGATAACATTCTCAGTACTTGTTTATATTATTGGTATATTTATAGTGTCAAATAAGATGAGCTGGACATTAGGGCTTGCCTTCGGATTAATATTTTCTTTGTTAAAATTAAAGCTTATGGAGAAAACTATTGGTAAGGCAATTTTATTATCACCAGCAAAAGCTAAAAATTATATGAATATGCAATACATGTTGAGATATGGTTTAACAGCTATAGTACTTATTATAGCAGCATTAGAATCAAGCATAAGTTTACTAGGTGTATTTTTTGGTCTTTTATCAATGAAAATTGGAGCATATGCTACAATTTGGATGAAAAAGAGGCAAAAATAATTTGAAAAATTTAAATAGGCAATAACAGGCCATTTGGCATGTTTGCAATATATATTTTGATGGAAAGGAGTGTAAGCAGATGGGAGAAAACTTAGACTTTGGTTCACAAACCCTAATACCACTTTTTGAAGTTAATGGACAGACTCTAGGAATTACACAAACACATGTAAACACTTGGGTGATCATGGCTGCACTTATAATTTTTGCACTTGTTGTTAGAGCGAAAATTAAGAATTTCAAAGAAGTTCCAGATACAAAATTACAAAACTTGGTAGAAACACTTGTAGATTCACTTAATAACTTTACAGTGAGTACAATGGGTAAACAAAATAAAGGTTTCGCAACCTTTTACGGACCATTATTTATCTTTATCATAATTTGTAACTTATCTGGCTTAGTAGGGCTTAGACCACCAACAGCTGACTTTGCAACAACATTGGCATTCGCCTTAACAACTTTCTTCATGATTCATGGATTTGGTGTTAAAGCTAAAGGACCTGGATACTTTAAGTTCTTAGTAGAGCCTTTTCCATTCTTATTACCAATTAATATCATCGGTGAGATTGCAACACCAATTTCACTTAGTTTCCGTTTATTTGGTAATATTTTAGGTGGAACAATTATTATGGGCTTAGTATATGCTATGTTTCCTTGGTTCCTCACACTCATAGGTGTTCCAGCAGCATTACACATGTATTTTGATATCTTTGCTGGTTCATTACAAGCATTTATCTTTGTAATGCTTAGTATGACATTTGTGTCAGGCGCTATGGAGTAGAAAGGAAGTGAAGTAAGAAAATGTCATATTTTGACCTATTTTTCGGATGGATGTTCAATGTAGATCCTAAAGCACTCGTATTAGCACTTTCTGCAATTGGTGCAGGGTTCGCAATGATCGCAGGTATTGGACCTGGTATTGGACAAGGATATGCAGCAGGTAAAGCAGCAGAAGCTGCTGGTGCAAATCCAGAAGGAAGTAAATCAGCAACAATCGTTATGTTATTAGGAGCAGCAGTAGCTGAAACATCAGGGATTTTCTCTCTTGTTATCGCTATTATCATGCTCTTTGCTAATCCACTTGTAAGTAAAGAAGGAATTGGAATCGTTCTTGCAGCAAGTGCACTTGGTGCAGGTCTTGCAATGATCGCAGGTATTGGACCTGGTATTGGACAAGGATATGCAGCAGGTAAAGCAGCAGAAGTTACAGGTAAAAATCCAAATGTTCAAGGGACAGCTATCCGTACAATGTTAATCGGTCAAGCTGTAACTCAAACATCAGGGATCTTTGCTTTAGTAATTGGTTTATTATTACTATTTGCTAATCCATTTATTGCTAGAGAAGGTGTAAGCATCGTTCTTGGCGCATGTGGTATAGGTGCAGGTACTGCAATGATTGCAGGTATTGGACCTGGTATTGGACAAGGATATGCAGCAGGTAAAGCAACTGAAGCAGCAGGTAAAAGACCTAAATTACAAGGTGCTATTTTACGTACAATGTTACTTGGTCAAGCTGTTGCACAAACAACAGGTATTTATGCACTTATCATTTCATTACTTTTAATGTTCGTGCAAGTATTCTAAGAAATTATTAATGAGTAAATCAAACTCAAGGAGGAAATTATAATGGATAACAATCAAATTGATGGAAGAGCTCTTATTTTAGCATGTTCTGCAATTGGTGCAGGTCTTGCAATGATCGCAGGTATTGGACCTGGTATTGGACAAGGATATGCAGCAGGTAAAGGTGCTGAAGCTGTAGGTCGTCAACCAGAAGCACAAGGTACAATCATGAGTACAATGCTTTTAGGGGCAGCTGTAGCTGAAACAACAGGTATCTATGGTCTTATTGTAGCTATCATTCTTTTATTCGCTAACCCACTTATTACAAAATACATGTCATTAATCGGTTAATTAATATAAGAATTAGTTTTGACATCGACATAGAAAGGAGGGACTTTCCCTTTGAATACATCATTCATTACTGTATTAGCAGCTGAACCAGGAAGAATTATCGGATTTGATATGCAGTTACTTTGGGACTTAGGATTACAATGGATTTCTACATTAATCATTATTGTGATTTTATCAAAACTCTTATTTAAACCTATGACAGAGTTCCTGGAAAAGAGAAAAAATGGCATTGCAAAAGATATCGATGAAGCTAGAGCTTCAAAAGCAGATGCTGTTAAATTAAAAGGTCAATATGACAAAAAATTAGCAGAAATTCAAGTTGAATCAGATGCAATTCTTAAAGAAGCAAGAGCTAAAGCGCTTGCTAGAGAAGAACAAATCATTGCTGAAGGTAGAGCGGAAGCAGAAGCTATCAAACAAAAAGCTTTAAATGATATGAAACTTGAACAAGAACGTGTTAAAGATGAAATGAAACAACAAATGATTGAGGTGTCTACACTCATGGCTAGTAAATTTGTTGCAGTTTCGCTTGATGAACAAAAACATAATGAAATAATTGATGAAATTATTAAGGAGATGGGGGATGTACAGTGGCTCAATTAGTTGTAAAACGATATGCTACCGCCCTATTTGAAATATCTAAGGAAGCAAATGCTTTAGCTCAGTATGAAGCTGAAGTTAAAACAATTGTAGAAGCTATGAAACAAACACCTGACTTTATCACTCTTTTAGGGGATGCTAAAGTAGGTAAAGAAGAAAAAATCTCCTTAATTGAAAATATTTTTGGAGATAAGGTATCTGATGCAATCGTAGGACTTATGGTTCTTATGGTTCGTAAATCAAGAGAAACTTCTATCTTAGAAGTCCTTGAAGGATTTTTAGATATGGTTAAGAAGGAAGCTGGAATTGTTAAAGCAACAGTTACATCTGCCATTGCACTTAGCCAAAGTCAACTAGAACAAATTCAAAGTAAAATCGAAGCTAGCACAAATAGCAAAGTTGAACTAGAAACAATAATCGACGAAAGTATTATAGCAGGACTAATTATTAAAGTAGCTGACAAAGTTGTAGATGCTAGTATTAAAGGCAAAATGCAGACTTTAAAGAAACAGTTATCTGATATTAGACTTGCATAGAAAGGGGTGTATTCAGTTAATGAATCTGAGACCAGAAGAAATTAGTAGTATTATTAAAGACCAGATTAAAAACTATAAATCACACCTTGAAGCAGAACAAGTAGGTACTGTAATCGCTGTAGGTGACGGTATCGCACGTGTACATGGGCTTGAAAAAGCTATGTCAGGTGAGCTTCTTGAATTCCCAGGTGAAATTTATGGTATGGTTATGAACTTAGAAGAAGACAACATTGGTGCTGTTATTTTAGGTTCAGATCAAAACATCAAAGAAGGTGACTCTGTTAAATCAACAGGACGTGTAGTAGAGGTGCCAGTAGGTGACGCTCTTTCAGGACGTGTTGTTAATGCATTAGGTCAACCTATCGATGGGAAAGGTCCAATCAGTACAGAAAAATATAGACCAGTAGAACGTGTTGCATCAGGGGTTATTGATAGAAAATCTGTAGATACACCACTTCAAACAGGGTTAAAAGCTATTGATGCCATGGTACCAATCGGACGTGGTCAACGTGAGCTTATCATTGGGGATAGACAAACAGGGAAAACTGCAATCGCTATCGATACAATCATTAACCAAAAAGGTAAAGATTGTTTATGTATTTATGTTGCAATTGGTCAAAAAGCCTCAACAATTGCACAGCTTGTAAACAGCTTAGAAAAAGCTGATGCTATGAGTTATACAACAATCGTTGTTGCTACAGCTTCAGAAGCAGCTCCACTTCAATACCTTGCACCATATGCAGGTGTTACAATGGGTGAAGAATGGATGGAACAAGGGAAAGATGTTCTTATCGTATACGATGACTTATCAAAACATGCGGTAGCTTACCGTACAATGTCATTACTTCTTCACAGACCACCAGGTCGTGAAGCTTATCCAGGGGATGTATTCTACTTACATTCACGTCTTCTTGAGAGAGCAGCTAGACTTTCTGATGAGCTTGGTGGAGGTTCAATTACAGCTCTTCCAATCATCGAAACACAAGCAGGGGATATCTCAGCTTATATCCCAACAAATGTAATTTCTATTACAGATGGACAAATCTTCCTTGAGACAGAACTCTTCAATGCTGGTGTTCGTCCTGCGGTTAACCCAGGTCTTTCAGTATCACGTGTTGGTGGGGCAGCTCAAATCAAGGCAATGAAACAAGTAGCAGGTCCTATTCGTACAGAACTTGCACAATATAGATCACTTGCTGCATTCGCACAATTTGGATCAGATCTTGATCCAGCAACTAAAAATGCACTTACACAAGGTGAACGTATTACAGAGATTCTTAAACAACCTCAATACTCACCACTTTCAGTTGCACACCAAGTTGTTATCCTTTATGCAGCAACTAGAAGATTCCTTATGGATGTACCTCTTTCAGAAGTAGCTAGATTCCAAAGTGAACTCTTTGAGTATGTTGAAACAAAACATATTGATATCTTTGATGAAATTGTAAAACCAGCTGGTCTTACAAAAGAGCTTGATGCTAAATTAAATGATATCATTACACAATTCAAACAAGGCTTTAGAGCTTAATTTAAAGGGGTGAGTAGATGGCGTCTTTACAAGATATTAAAGGGCGAATCCGAAGTATTGATAGTACAAAGAAAATCACTAGTGCTATGAATCTTGTTGCTACTTCTAAGCTTAATAAAAGCAAAGAGGCAGCTCTTAGAACAAGACCCTTTTTTAATAAGATACTCTCTACTATGCAGTCTATTGCCCAAAATGCAAAAGGACAAGGCTCTCCTTTCCTAAAACCAAATGGTTCTGATGTTAAAGCATTTATTACTTTAGCATCAGACAAAGGTCTTTGTGGTGGTTACAATGCTAACATTTGTAAGCTTACAATGAGCCACATCGAAGATGCAGCCAAATCACACTTAGTGGTTGTTGGTAAAAAAGGTATAGACCAATTCAAAAGTAGAGGTTACGAAGTAGCTAAAGAAGTAGTTGATATCTCTGAAGAACCAACTTACAGAGATGCAAAAGAAATTGCAGACTACATTACAGATAAATTCTTAAAAGGTGAAATTGGAGAAGTTTATTTATCATATACAAACTTTAAATCGACTATTCAGCAAGAGCCAGAGATGGTTCGCCTTTTACCATTAGATATAAATAATATTGAAACAAAAACTGAAAGTGAATCAAGTCAGCCAAGCGATCTTTTAATTTATGAACCATCACCAGAAGCTGTACTTGGATATGTAATTCCAAGATATGTAGCGGATGTTATTTATGGGGCACTTTGTGAAGCTAGTGCTAGTGAAAACGGAGCAAGAATGACAGCCATGGATTCAGCAACAGAAAATGCACAAGAAATCATGGATAAATTAAGCATTCAATACAACCGTGCTAGACAAGCAGCAATTACACAAGAATTAACAGAAATCGTAGCGGGGGCAGGAGCACTCAAATAAGTAATAAAGGAGTGAACAAATAAATGGCACAAAATGTAGGACATATTGTTCAAATCATCGGTCCTGTACTTGACATTAAGTTTAGTGCAGAAAATATGCCAGCTATTTACAACGCTATTGAAATCAAAGAGCAAGATGGTAAAGTACTTGTAGTAGAAGTTGCACAACATCTTGGAGACGATATCGTACGTTGTATTGCCATGTCAGCTACAGAAGGTTTAGTTCGTGGCATGGAAGCTGTAGACACTGGAGCACCAATTTCAGTTCCAGTAGGTAATGAAACACTTGGACGTATCTTCAACGTTACAGGGAAAGCAGTAGATGGAAAACCAGCTCCAGAAGGTGAAAAATGGCCAATCCATAGAAAAGCACCTTCATTCGAAGAGCAAGCAACATCTGCAGAAATCTTAGAAACAGGTATTAAAGTAGTTGACCTTATCTGTCCATACCTTAAAGGTGGTAAAATCGGTCTTTTCGGTGGTGCGGGTGTAGGTAAAACTGTACTTATTCAAGAATTAATTCGTAACATCGCTACAGAGCACGGTGGTTTCTCTGTATTCGCAGGTGTAGGTGAACGTACTCGTGAGGGTAATGACCTTTACCATGAAATGACAGATTCAGGCGTTATCGCTAAAACTACAATGGTGTTCGGTCAAATGAACGAGCCACCTGGTGCGCGTATGCGTGTTGCTTTAACAGGTCTTACAATGGCGGAATACTTCCGTGATCAATCAGGTCAAGACGTTCTTCTATTCGTAGATAATATCTTCCGTTTTACACAAGCAGGTTCTGAGGTATCAGCCCTTCTTGGACGTACACCTTCTGCTGTAGGTTACCAACCAACACTTGCAACAGAGATGGGTACACTTCAAGAACGTATCACATCAACTAAAAAAGGTTCTATTACATCTGTTCAAGCTGTATACGTTCCTGCCGATGACTTAACTGACCCAGCTCCAGCTACTACTTTCGCTCACCTTGATGCGAAAACAGTACTTTCACGTGCTATCGTAGAACAAGGTATCTACCCAGCAGTAGATCCACTTGAATCTTCATCACGTGTACTTGATCCACAAATCGTTGGGGAAGAACACTATGAAGTAGCTCGTAACGTACAAGCTATCTTACAACGTTACAAAGAACTTCAAGATATTATTGCAATCTTAGGTATGGATGAACTTAGTGAAGCTGATAAAGCTACAGTTAACCGTGCTCGTAAGATTCAAAAATTCCTTTCTCAACCATTCTTCGTTGGGGAAGTATTCACAGGTACTCCAGGTAGATATGTACCAGTTAAAGAAACAGTTCGTAGTTTCAAAGAAATCCTTGAAGGTAAACATGATAGCCTTCCAGAAAATGCTTTCTACATGGTTGGTACAATTGAAGATGCCATTGAAAAAGCTAAAACTCTATAATTAGGAGGAAGAAGCTATGGCAAACAAAATGAGACTTCAAATTATCACACCTATGCGTTCAATTTTAGATGAAGAAGTTGAATCAGTGATCCTTAACACAACAGAAGGGGAAATGGGTGTATTATATGACCACGAACCAGTTGTAGCTCTTCTTGGATACAACAAACTTGTTTATACACAAGATGGTGTTAAAAAGGAAGCAACAACATTAGGTGGTTTTGCAGAAGTAACTATAGATAAAGTTGTTATTTTAACAGATGCATCAGAACTTGCTGATGAAATCGATGTTGAAAGAGCAAGAAAAGCTAAAGAGCGTGCAGAAAAACGTCTTCAAGGGCAAGATGTTAATGTAGATAGAGCTCGTGCAGAAATTGCACTTAAGAAAGCTATCGCACGTATTAACTTAAGCAACATGAAATAATGAAAAACTGTTACAAGGTGTACTGATGTACACTGAGTGACAGTTTTTTAATTTACAGTACAAATATTACGCGTTTTTAATTAGGTACTATTTACCATATATATATATTAATGTTATAGTAAATAGGTACTAGATTAAGGATATTAGTAATAGAATGGGGTAAAATGATGAAATTACAATTAAAGAAGAGAACAAAAGATGAGTTAAAAGAACTCGTAAAACTGTACGGTTTAAAAGGTGTATCAAAATTAAATAAAGATGCATTATGTGATGAATTAATGCCTGTAATTTTACAAGAAATTAAAAGTTGGGTTGTTTTATTTGATGAATCACAATTAGCAATTGTACAAAAGTTAGTAAACGAAGGGCAGATTAAAGATTGTACAAATCCCAAAAGTGTCTATGGGTTCTTAGAAAGTATTGGACATGTTGAGATTTCTAAAGATAATGTAGTAACAATTTCTGAAGAAATCAAAGAAGAATATAAAAGATACTTTGAACAAAAAGAAACTAATGCTCTTGAATCAAAGTATTTACAATATGCTAAATTCCGTAAGTATACATTAGCAGCACTTCACTTATATGGAATGATTGAAATTGATGTATTTAAAGATTTATATGAGAAATATGAAAGTGAAACACTTGATTTACAAGTATACTTTGATTGGTTTAATTTAGATGCAAAATTATCAAGACCATATGATTATGTAGACGGATATCTTGTAGCTGAATGTTTATACTTTTTTGAAATGCAAGGTTTCAATGAACTTATTCAAAATACACAAGGAAAATCATATTATATACCAGCTAAAGAAGAGTTTTTACGTTATAGTGATGAGAATTATTATGAACATACACTTCATATTGAACGACTTAAAACACATATTAAAACAACGTATAAATTAGATGATATAAAAGTAGAAGAAGCTATTTTTGATCTTTCATTAGGGCAACAAATTACAACTAAGTCAGGAGACCAAATATTACAACATACATTAGCACATTGGAATGTAATGGGTATCTCACCAAAGAGCATGGAAGAAGTAAATAAGTTAGTTGGATTAGTTATAAAAGTGATGAATACAACACGTATTTGGTTAAATAAAGGATTTACACCTGATGAAGTAAATGGGGTAAAAAGTGAACCAATTAATAAAATTAAAGTTGGTAGAAATGAAATTTGTCCATGCGGAAGCGGGAAAAAATACAAAAAATGTTGTGGAAGATAACAGGGTCGGGTTGCACGAAGGTGCGCCTGACTTTTTTTGTTTTTAGAATTTATTAAGAGTGGATTATAGAGAGATTAAGTATGAGATGGAAATATTGATTGTTAGAAAAAGTAGTAAAATATTAATTTATCATATTAATAGATATTTAAAAAATCGTGATGAAGTAGCCTCTTTATCAATAGATTTGAAACAACTTGTAAAAGAAGAAAAAGGAATTAAAATTTTAGAAAAAAGTATTTATGATATATATCAGGAATATCCAATTGAAGATAATTATGAAGATATAAAACCTGATAATTTAAAGTATATTGTATCTTTAAATAATGTAGCAGGATTTGGAATTGTAGGTGTAGGTTTTGGTATTCAATATGATAGAAAGGTAGAGGCAGGTAAGCAGAAAAAAGCATTATTATATTTGAGTACGGTAAGTGAAACTTATAAAGATGAAATAGAAAATGAAGCAAATATTTATAGTCTTTATAATGAGAAAACTGGAGAAGAAATAAATTGGATTCAAAGCTCATCTAGTGCAGGAATGGATGATAGAAATTTGGAGGAAGGTATTCAAAAAGAGTTTGATGTGACATATTATGAACTGACTAATACAGATAAGCTTAAGCATATACGACCAATTGTGAATTATACAAAGAGAGAAGTAAAAAGTAAGAGTGAATGGCATTTAGTAGTTAATACAAAACCGGAGTGATTTAAAATAGAGGCAAAAAATAAATTTTCCTAGGAAATATTGGCGAATATGGTTTCATTGTATAAATAATAGTTTTCTATCTAAAAATAATGTAAAATAAAGACAGTTATTTTATAGCAAGGTTTAAAAGCTTTGTTTTGATGGAGGATAAAGTGAACAGTAAATATGCAAAACTAATGTTAGAGTGGTTTGATGAGAATAAGAGAGATATGCCATGGAGAAGAACTTCTGATCCTTATGGAATCTGGGTTTCTGAAGTTATGTTACAACAAACACAAGTAGATACTGTAATCCCTTATTACATAAAGTTTATGGAACGTTTTCCTACGATTCATGATTTGGCAATAGCAAGTTTAGAGGAAGTGCATCATTATTGGCAAGGGCTTGGGTATTATAGAAGGGCAGAGAATTTACAAAAAGGTGCTAAAATGATAGACGAAAAGTGGAACGGCATATTCCCCAATGACCCTAAACTTGTAAAGGATATTTCAAGCATAGGGCCATATACATTAGGGGCTGTATGTAGCATTGCTTTTCATATTCCACTTCCTGCAGTAGATGGAAATGTTATGCGTATCTTAGCAAGACAGTTTCGTATCTCAGATGATATAGGAGTGGCTAAAAATAGGAAATTTTTGAGGAAAAGGTCATGGAGCTTATGCCAGATGATCCTAACCGTTTTAATCAGTCACTTATGGAATTAGGTGCATTAGTATGTACGCCAAAGAATCCTAAATGTGATATTTGTCCGGTACGTACAATTTGTGAAGCACATCGTTATGGTGAAGAAGAAAAGTATCCTATTAAAGAAAAGAAGATAAAAGCAGTTAAAGAGCAATATCAAGTAGTACTTCTCAAAAAAGGTCAAAGATATGGCCTAGAGAAACGTCCAGCAGAAGGATTACTAGCAAATCTGTGGGGAACACCGATGATTGAACACAAAGTGTGGAAGAAATGTGGATTAAATACCTATGAACAACGTGAACTTTCAGAGGTTATCCACATCTTTACACATAAAAAGTGGCAGATGACACCGGTAGTTATTAATTGGTCTCAAAAAGCTGAAATACTTTTAAAAGAGGCTAAGACAAATAGTGAGCCAATACAATATTATGCTTTAGAAGAAATGGAAAATATCCCGGTAGCTACTGCATTTAAAAAGATTTTACAAAAATTATAATTGATAAGAAAAACCCTTAAGAAATTTAAAGCTTAGGGGTTTATTGTTATATATTGCTTTAGCCGATTTTTAGAGTTTATATTACTCATGAATAAGTGGATTTTAGCCGATATCTTAAGAAGGAGATAATGTCTAAATATAAAAATATTCTTGAACAAAATTGTATTTAGTTACATGAAATACAAGAAGGAGGAAAGTGTATGAGGAGAGTGTTAGCGCACATGTTAGTGTGCGTCATGTTATTTACTGTTTTTCAAGATTTAACAATTTTGAAGGCAGCAACTACTAATCCATTAGGTTTTGAATTAATAAGAGAAATGTTAAAAGAAGACTCTACTGGATTAACTAGAGGAGATAGGGAAAAGAATACAGAAGAGACGGCACTTGTTAAGTTTGAAGCTGGAACGGCTGCTATTTATGAGTTGAATTATTATATAGAGGCCTTGCAGGATAGTTCTCAGGATACAGTAACTAGAAAGGTTAACTTAAAATTTGAAAATACAAATACAAAAGATGTTAAATTAAGTGTAACATTATCAGATACATCTACGATAAGTTACGTACCACGTAAATTTAATAACTCTAATTTTACATGGGGAAGCGGAGAGGCTGAGACAGTAACAAGTGAGATTGTTAAAGACTTTAAATTAGGAAATGATCAAAGTCGTGAAAATCAAGAATTTAATATAGAGATTACAAGTATTAGAATGCAACTTAGTAATGGTAGTCAAGAAAATCTTAAGCTTAGAGTGAAAATTGATGGTCAAAACATATTTGTTTATACAACTGGTATTGTCAAAGGGAATATTACACCTTTTACATTAACTTCAGGAAGCATACGCGTTGCAGGTGAAATGTTTAATGGACCTAAGAATTATGCAATCACACCTACTCACTTATATTCAGAATCTGGAGAACTAAAGAACCTAGATTATATTGAAGATATTTCACAAATTAAGCCAGGTGTTGTACCAGGAGTAAAAGTACAATTTGAGCAAGTGAAGAAGATTGATAATGAGAAATTTACGTATGTAGATGATATCACTGGAAATGAAGATGAAATTACATTGCAGATTGGGACAAGATATACATTAGATACTATAACAAATTCCATTCGTTTAGACTTTATCCCAAGGGATAATGCAAAAGTCAGATTGAACTTAGAGGATGTAGAAGAATATAATAGTGGTGTTGTTAAGGTAAAGAATAATATTGTTTCTTTATATTTATCACAAACAAAATTAGAAGGTGTGACTACACGTAAAGTTATTACATGGGATGTGTTAGAGACAAGTACAATCATAGATGGTTCTTTCCAATATGGACGACAAGCTGAAAAGTATTGGCCAGCAAATAAAGGGTATACTTACTTGGGTTATACATTACATAGAACAAATGCAAACCAGGTACAAGTTAATATTCAACCTTATAATATTAAAACAAGTACTACTTATGCTATTTATGTACTTAATAATAAGGATTCAGAACGTGGTAAACCAGCTGTTATTTATGAGTATAATCCAAATGAAACAGAGACAAATAATATTACAGCTATTGTTCCAGCAGGAATTGAAAGTTATTTCCAAGTTGTAGCCATGGTTAATGCAGATAATCCAGATACATTTGAATCACAGATGGTATTCTATAAACCAAGTAGATTCCCAATAACACCAGAGACAACTCAAATTTCATCAATTGATAATGTATATGTAGTACCTAGTGAAAATACAGAAGTATTAGGTGCTAAACCACAAGCTATTGGTTTTGATATGACATGGAACGCACCAGAAGGTGTAGCACGAATATTACAAGGTGGAAATTTATATTATGAATTATTACTTCGTAAGGATCCAAAAGATTATGATCCATTAACAAATACAGGTAATAGTACACAGGATATATATGCGACATATTCTAAAGTATTTGAAGTATCATTAGAAGATGAAAAAGTAGTTGTAAAACCAGTAGCTGGTACGGCGGGTAAAGATAAAAATGCAATGCCAGATGTACGTTATAATGAAATTAATAATACTTTTAGTATGGAAAATATATCAATTTTAAATTTTGGACAAAACAAATGGGAAAAACTTGATATACCTGCTAATCATTTAAGTGTAAAATCAGGTGAGTATTTAGGAAGTATTACAGGAAAAGAATCTGAAATTATAGAAAACCGTCCAGTGCCAGGAACCTATTATCTCTCACTTAGAACAGTATTAGTTTCAGATGATGATACATTACCAGTTGTATATAGTGAAGAGTCTAATATGGTATCTATTGCATTAGATATTACAAATGATATTATTTCAGTACCTAGTAGTATTACAGCTGAAGATATAAGTAATGAAGATAAAACAGTTATTTCAGAAAAAGTTATCATCAATAACGTTGATATTCAAAACTATGTAAATAAAATGTTAGAACCTGCAAATTTATCTCTTTATAAAAATGCTGACAAAACATCAGGACGCTATAGCGGGGAATATGAGGTTTACCTCTATCAAAAATCAGATAAATTGACAAGTACAGTTTCTGATGTAGAAAAAGGAAGAATAACACCTATTAAAGTAGATAGGGAGCATAATAAAATAGTATTAAATGATTCTAATGCATATATTGAAAAGCTTAGAAATGGTGGAGTAGTAGCGATTAATGTGGCTTCTGATTCACTTAGAGGTGAAGGTGAAGAGAACTTTGAACTAATAGGGCTTGATCCTAACGAAGTATATTACATGCAAGTGCGTGTGAAATTAAATCCTTGGAGAAATGATATAAGTGAAGCAGGGACAACGATACCAAATCGTTATTCTCTATTCTCTAAAGAAGTAACATTTACAACAACAACAATGCCAATTCCTCCAACAGATGCAGATAAGGTGCCTCCTACACCAGAAAAAATTTGGGTAGAAGAACAGCCTAACAATACAACAGCAACAATAGGTTGGGCACCGGCAAAATTTGAAGAAGATAAAGATGTTACAAAGACTTACTATGAGTTTATTAGAACAGAATTACAATTAACTCAACAAGAACAAAGTAAAACAGTAGAAGAATTAATAGATGCTGATGATAAGCGCATTGGTTTTAAATCAGATTTACCAGGTGAGACAAATCCATTTATTAGCACTTACACAAGTAAAAATAAAGTATGGACCAATCTAACACCAGCACAAGAATCAAGTAGATTTTTATTAACAGATAATACTTTAAATCCGAATACAGTTTATTACTACTATGCTAGAACGGTATGTATTATTAATGGTAAAGAAATTAAATCAGGTTGGATTATGATACCTGTAACTACAGCACCAGTATTACCACCAATTAATTTAAAAGTAGAGCTTGTAAAAAAATATGATTATGATCCAACTAAAGAAACAGTTATTAGTTTTGATGCGCCGGTACCATCTGATTCACTAGTACCATCAAGCTATAGTTTTGATATTGCAGTTGAGGGTGAAATGGATGAGGAATATTCAATCACTAAATATAGTTCTACAAAATTAACACCAAAAGAAGCTAGTCCAATAACACCGGATGGTTATACACACTTTGTATATAAAATTACAGGTTTAAAACAGAACAAACGATACTATATCAAAGTAAGAGTAGTAGACAAAACAAAGCCTATTTTAGACGGTGGAAGTTATCCAACTTCATTATATTCAGAGAAGGTAATGACACGAACAGAATTCGATGAAAAAGAAGATAACAAAGATAATAAGTATGAAGAGTATCTTAAAAAATATGATACAGAAATAGAGAAACTCAGAAGAAGACCTTATTGGGAAGTAGAAAAAGATTCAGTTTATAAATATCGTGAAACTTATGTTAAGACAGATGTAGGGCTTCAAAATGAATATGATTTAGTAGTTGGTGAAAAGGCGAAAGATGTATATTATTATATGCCAGCAAGCTTATTTACTTATGAAAATGATTCAAAAACAGTATTAAAAATCACGTTAGATGATTATACAGCTCATATTAGACCACATACATTAACAGAGGATAATGAGCAAATTAAAAAAGCTGTTGAGTTAATGGACGAGAATAGTATTGAAGATTATTATGTAGGAATTAGTTTTAAAATTAATAATACAACAGATAGAATTAATGGTGAGTTACCGATTACACCAAAAATGTCAGTAGATATGGAGTTAGTTTATACTAAAGAAGCAGACCGAGATGTGGAAGAAAATATTATGATAGCACTTAACGATATTGCTGACAAAGAAAGAAAAAGTGTTATAACTAAACTTGAAAAGAAAATTTATAATGGTACCATTGCTGATGATGCATTAAATGAAATTATCAATGATGCATTAGATGACATTAAAGATGAACACATGAAAAAGGTTGAAAGAATCATGGAACGTACAACTAAGCGAGAAGTAAGAGTAGATACCATTGATAAATCAATTCTTTTAATGGCTAAAGTAGATAGTTATGCAGCAAATGCATATTATTTAATTCAAAATTGGTACCAAGTAGATAGTTATGCTATAGGAAATGGGTTTGGTATTGAAGCGAATAAGTTAGGAACATATATTTTAACAGGACAAGTTTCTTTAATTACAACGGCACCAAGTTTAGCACCATATCAAAGCTTTATTGCGAAATATAATTTAACAGACTTCTTTACAATTAATAGTAATTCGGTTAAATCAGCAGCAACAAAAGAACAGGTTTATAATGCAGTGGCTAGAATCATTGGTGCACCAAGAGGTACAGATTATGTTGTCTACCTTAAAAACAATGGTGTCAAAGGTGTAAATGGTGTGGGCAAAGGAAATGCTATTAGACAAGATGAAGCTATTTTTATCATTATGCAAGGTTATGAAAAGGCACATAAACGTCCAGTAAATAGTATTGTTGTTAAAAATAGACAGAGCGTTCAAAATATTGGTGCTTTTCAAACAAAATATAGATCATATGTTTATGCAGCCGTTGAACTTAAGATTGTAAAAAATCCTAATTCAAAAGTAGTGCCAAGTAAACAACTTAGCATAGAAGAAGTAATTGCAATGCTGTATAAATCACAATTATAACCCAAGATTGAGAGGAGGAAGAATAATGAAAATTAAAAAGCGTATTGCTGGAATGCTAGCATTTGCTATGTTAATGAGCAGTACAAGTGTACTGGGAAATCCTCAAGAAAGATTACCAAGTGATGGGATTGAACCGATTAAGATTGAACATTATGCATATGCAGAGAAGGATGACATTAATCCTAAAGTTCAAATTACCTTCTCAGCTGCAAAAAATATCATGCCAGACAATTCTGTACCAGCTAATATAAATAATAAAAAGGAAGCTGAATATTACAGCTTCCTTTTAGAAGACATAAATGGTGAATCATTTGAGTCAGATCGTTTTCGTGCCACTGCAGGGAAAGAAAAGTATGTAGAACTTATTGAAGAACATTTAACTGGAACTCAAGAAATTAAAAATGGTAACTTATATAAGGTAAAGGTCAAGCCAGGACATTTACACCAAGATGCACAAGGAAGGGAATCTGAAGCGGAACTTTCTAGCATTATTAATTCAGAGCCAAGTAAGTATTTCTTAACAGACTTTAATACAATCATGAGAGAAAAAGATGATCAAATTGAGGTTGTATGGGAGTATATACCAGGGGCTACCTATAAACTTGTGTATATTGATAAAGATGTAAATACTAAAGATGGTGTTGATGGAAGAGATGGTAGTGAGCAAGCTGGAGTAGGAACACAAACCGTAGTTATCAAAGATGAAGAGACAAAAGTCGTAACAGAAGGCGGCGTTAAGAAAGTAAAATATATTATTCCAAATACAATTCCAGGAGAAAAATATTCAGCTTATGTATTAGCTACAGGTATTAGTAATAAATTTTTACGAGATGGTTGGGAAAAAGTTGGTAAGAATATAGATACACCAAAGATAGCACAAGTCTCTAGAAGTGTAAATTTAAAAATCTTCAATATTGGTAAAAAAAGAGTAGAACTTCAATGGCAGCTTGGTGCTTGGGCAGATAACAATACTTTAGAAACAACAAAAATCTATCGTAAGTTAGAGGGCGAAAGTTCTTATAGATTAGTAGGGACACTTAATAATAATATGCTTAACCCAAGAGATCCGAGAAGATTCGAACATGATGAACCTAATAAAAACTGTACATATTATGTAGAATTTGTCTTTAAAGGTGGAGAAGTAATATGCACGAAAGAGCGTTCATATTTACCATATGAATTAAGAGAACAGCCACTTAAACCACAGGTGCCAGCACCATATTCAGATAAGTTAAGAGATCAAGAAGGATTTGAGAAAAGTGATTATCTGGTAACAGGGGATGAGGTTAGTGCGGATAAGATGAAAGCAAACACATTTTATATGAAATATAAGAATCCTTTTGTAATACAACTTGTTTGGGATGCACCTAAAAAGGCAGATAGAACAATTGAACATGAAATGAAATATGATATTTGGGTAGCAGAAGAAGAGGCAATGTTGTCAGATACTACAATAACCCCAATTGTTAAAGACCTATCGATTAGTAAGTATTCAGATGATGAGCTAATCTTTAAACAAGATAAAAAGACCATTATTGGTTTTAAAACAGAATTAAAAGACTATATTACAAATGATGGGCAAGTAAAGCCTATTATCTCTAATAAAACTTACTATATTAAAATAGTAGCAAAACGTGATTATAGTGGAACAGAGAGTGTTTCTCAGCCAACAATTGTGGCAATTACAGTAGATAAAAATGGTGACATCTTCACCCCACCAATTTTAGCTAAACCACCACTTAGAACGCAAGAAAATGGGGTTGATACAGAGAGTATCACTATTGAATGGTTAGAAAAATGGTATGAAATTATAGCAAATTATCCAGAAAACTATACAGATGAAGAAGAATATTTCTTTGCTAGATTATGGAATAGTAGAGTTTTCACAGGCGGTACACCAGCAATTAAATTTAAAGGTGAAAATAATCTTAAGGAACATATCTTAAAGACAAAAAATGATGTAGAAGCAGTTAAAAATATTGTAGGTAATGACTATAGTAAAAACTATAGAGATAGGGAAGTAACATTAGGTAATGATATTCAATATGAAATAAAAACATTATCTTATGATGAAATTATTAAAAAAATTAAAGACCAAAATACAGCTGTGACTACAGCAAGTGCTATTAGTTTAGAAAAATGGATTGTACAAAATGAAAGTACCACAGTTGATGGTTGGACTACGATTAAACCAGGAAACGTAAATCATAGCGATCAATTACCTTGGAAAGATTTTAAAGTAACAGGGCTTAAACCTAATACACGTTACGTTATTTTAATAAGAGCTTATCGGGTGTTAGATTCAGGTCAAAAGCTTACACAAACCTATCCAAGCTATATCATTGGTACAACTAATACAGAGTTTGAATCACCACAAGCTAAACCAACTGTGCCGGTTTTAAATGCAAATGGTGTAACAGATGATAGTGTGTCTGTTTGGTGGACATATAATAAAGACTTTGATTACGAACTTGTTTATAGTAGAGTAGAAGATACAAATACAGCAAAAGTATGGCCATTTGAGATTTCAGATAAACCAGGAGATAAAGAATACGTAGCAAATGGTGAAAAGGCCGTTATTACAATTACAGGATTAATGCCAGATACAACTTATCATGTATGGATTCGTGCTAAGCAAAAAGAAGGCAATGAAGTTTCAAGCTGGAGTAACCCAGTATCACAAAAAACACTTACAATTGAAAATCCAGATCCACCAAGAGGTCTTGGAAAAGCAGATTATCAAAGTATTTTAGCATTGGGACAAGAATTCTTACCAGTGACTAATGAGTGGATTACTGTAGACTGGTTACGAGATGTAGAAGATTTAGAAGGCGTTGAAGCTGAAAATCACAATCTAAATAAAGTTTATTCATATGTTGTGGAATTCGCTGATAATGTCGAATTTCTAGATAGTATTACAGTTAATACTACTGAGCCTGGTGAAAAAGGTAAATATGAAATAATAGACAAAACGATGATTAAATTCACTGAATTACAAGCTAATAGGCCATATTATGTAAGAGCTAAAACAATTTTAACATTTACGGATCCAGAAACAGGTAGAGTAATTGTAAGAGAATCTATGTTTACAAAATATGTAAGATTGATGACTAAAACATCTGAAGGCGAATTTGATGGTGGGGAGAATGATAATGTTGTTGTTTATCCAGAACCAATTGTTCAGTCATATAAAAATGATATTTGGACATGGGAGATTGTAGATACAAATAAAATTATTACACAAATCCAAGCTAAAAAAGATTACTACTATACAGTAGATATAGAACTTTATAAAAATAAAACAGATGCCAAAGTCAGAACAATTAAGATGGCAAAATCAGTTTTAGATACATTAATTAATCAAGGCATGGCACTTAAGATTGAAACAAAAGTTGGAGAATATGAAATTCCAGCTAAAACTCTTGAATATTATAGTAAGAAACATAGTGCAAAAGACAAAGTTCAATTTGATTTAACAACGGCTAATAATGCTGATATGTATACTTATCAAAGAAGTTATCCAGATATGATGGTAAAAGGTGAACGCTTAGAAATCAGATTTAGAGGTGATAAATTTACTTCAACAGTCAATAAATTAGATGGATATGCAATGGTTAAATTAAAATTAGATACAGTAGAATCTTATAGGTATGAAGATTTATATACATATACTTATTATTATGATTCTGCAAGATGGGTAAAAACAAATCATACAATTGAGACACTTAATAATACATATTTAAAATATCAAACATCTCAATTAGGACTTTTTGGTCTTTATCAAAAGAATATTGCAAGCTCAGGAAATGTAAGCTATACAATGGGTAAATTAATCAATGCTTATAATATTAATGGTTTAGGTACATTATATTTTAGTAAAGACTATGTATATCGTGATCAATATGTAGCGCTTCTAATGGGCATAGCACAAAATAAATCAAAAATCGATTTAACAGTCAAACCAAGTACTGAAACATTTAATAAGGCTAAATCAACAGGCATTTATAGTGGCAATAGTAATACCACAATTACAGAAGAACAGGCAGTAGCTGGACTTATAAAACTATATGAATTAAAGACAGGTTATAAGATAAAACCATCTAATGCAAGCTTCTCAAATGTCAGTGCAAATTATCGTGAAGCTGTAAAAAAAGCTTATGCAGCAGGTTTAATCACAGATATTAATCCAAAAGCAAAAGTAACGTATTCGAAATTATGTGATATGCTTACACAAGTAATTGAATAGAAAATAAAAAAGCGTCTATACTCTAAACATAAATAAGTGTTAAGAGATGGGGGCTTTTTATGGGAAAGATAAGAATGAGTAAATATTTTATGCTAGTGATTGGAGCAGTATTATCTATAACATATATAAGTGCAAGTAGTAACATAGTAAATAATGAAGTAACACAACTTTACAAGTTGATTAGTTTAAGTCATATTACATATGAGAAAGTTATAGTGGGAATTAAAGGCGTTACAGAAAGTGAAAAAGCACCAGTTGAAATCATAAAGATGCAAAAAACAGCAGTAGAAGAAGCACTACAAAAATTAGGTGATAATGGGAATACAAAATATTGTTTAACTATTAAAAATGAAATGAGAGATAAGAATACTACAGTTTATAATATAGAAATTCAAGGGATAAAAGAGTTAAATCAAATAGATGATATGAAAGATAAGGTAAATAAGCTTTTTAAAGATTGGCATATACAGACAAAAGAAACAATTAGTTTTATTGGTTCTATAAAAGGAGATTTAAATAAACAGCAGAAAGAAATGTATAAAAATCAGTTGTTTAAATCATTACAAGGTAAGTACACAACATCTTATCAAGATGATTATAATATAGGAACAATAGCATATTATGGATATACTCCTTTTGTAGAAGAATATACTAAAACTAGTAACGGTACAAAAGTTAATGTACAAATTACTTTTATATATAATGAAGTTCAAGATACTACCCAGGTTATAATAGCTTTTCCGTTCTATAATGCTCCTTATTAGAGCTTTTACACATATATATTTTTATGTGCTCATATAATGTAGTAATGAGTACAAGTTAGATGGGGGGAGTAGGATGAAGCAGCTAATAAAAGAATGCGCTGTGGTAGGTATAAGTTTGTTTTTGATTCCAATCATTATTATATATAGCAGTGGATATAATAGACAAAATATATTGACGGAAATTAGAGCGGAGCAGGTAGGACAAGTGGAGCAAGAAGCAACACTTTTAGATGAATCGTTAATTATGCCTATTTTAGCCAAAGAAATATCTTATAAATATGAGTATGAAGCAATTAAGGCACAGGCAGTTATCATAAGAACATATATGGCTAGAAGAGCATTAGGTATGCAAGTAAAAGCTGAACTGAGTGGTTATACGGAAGAAGAGATGAAACAGCTTTGGCAAAATGAATATGAGAGTATTTATGAGATGTATAAAGAGGCTATAGAAGAAACTAGTGATGAAATGATGTTTTATAATAGACAACCTATACAGCCTTTGTATCATAAATCTAATGGTGGACTTACAAGGAATGCAAAAGATGTATATGATATAGAAGTGCCGTATCTTGTAAGTGTAGAAAGTCAAGACGAAACAAACAATACGCAGATGAAACTAAGTAAAAATAGTATTGTGGAAGCCCTTTCTAAAAAATATCCGGAATTAGTAGCTGATGAGAAAAATCTAGAAAATCAAATTCAAATTATTGAAAAGGATGAAGCTGGATATATTAAAAGTATTCAAGTTGGGAACGTTATTTTAAGTGGAGAAGCCTTTAAAACGCTATTAGGTTTAGAGTCTAGTAATTTCAGAATCTATTTATCAGGAGACCATTTTATATTTGATGTTATAGGCAGTGGCAGGGGGCTTGGACTAAGTCAAAATGGTGCAAATGAAATGGCCAAGCAAGGGAAAAATTATAAAGATATATTAGCATATTATTATTCAGGAATAGAAATAAAAACATATAATGAAGTGAGTAAAAATAATTAAAAAAATTTATTCATTTGAATAATAATGGAAAACTCTGGCGATAATTAAGATGTCGGAGGTGTAAATATGAAAATGAATAAAATTACACAGTTTTTAAAAAGAAATGTATTTTACATTTCAATGGGAGTTGTGATTGTTGGTGCACTCGTAGCTGTATTACTTTTACCAAGTGACGGAAATGTGCAACCTGATGCAAATATCCCAAATAAACAAGTCGCAGGAAAAGTATCAGATAACTATGAAGGTGAAAAAGTCATTGTAGATGATAGTATTCCAACTGAAGAAATGACATCCCAAGATGAGACAAATAGATTAGATGAAGACTCTCTTCAATCAGAAGATATTCAATCTGAAACACAAGAAGGACAGAAAGTAGAAACAGATGAAGTATCAGAAGTGGCACCTACTTCAGAAGCAAGTGCAGCTCCAGAAGCAGAGAATACAAATGAACAAATATTGGTTAGTGATGAATCAGTATCTTTATTTGTAAATCCAGTAGAAGAAAATACTCCAGTAGTAATTGATTTCACTGGAGACAAAATTGATAGAAATGCAAAAGGTAATAAAACAGGGTTTGATCACTACTATGGCGTTTATTATAATGCTGGTAATGGAAGTAATATTTATGCAATTGCGGATGGAACCATTGAGGCAATCAAAGAAGACAGTAATGATTTGAGAGAAATGTATCGCAACTTTGACAGTTTAGTACCTATTGTAGGTCAATGCTTAGTTTTAGATCTTGAAAATGGTGATAAAGTAATTTATGGTCTTTCAGATGGTAAAATGAATAGCGGCCTTCAAGAGGGGCAAAAGATTACAGCTGGTACAGTAATTGGTGAAGCAGGAGATTTTATGCATGGACTTGAAGCAGAAAAAGCAAATGTCTTTTTACAAGTAATTCATGATAATAAGTCTCTTGACCCAATTAAATATTTAGAAACGGTTGAGAAATAAGGAGAACAGGCTAACACTTAAAGAGTGGTAGCCTGTTTTTTATGAGTATAATTTTATATGATTTTTATAGGCAATAAACCTTAATTTGTAATAAGTGGGAAGTGCTGTGCATACATATAAATCAAGAGTTGTGTTAAGGGGGACCTTTTCTTGAAAGCGTATATAGAAGAGAGAGCAGTAGAGGCTGCCAAATTTATCATTACTTATAACGCTACTGTAAGAGAAACTGCTAAGAAGTTCGGTATTAGCAAAAGTACAGTGCATAAAGATGTAACTGAGCGACTTGAAAAGATAAATCCAAAGCTTGCTAATGAAGCTAGAAAAGTTTTAGAACTTAACAAAGCAGAAAGGCACTTAAGAGGGGGACTTGCAACTAAAGAAAAGTATTCAACTATTATGAAATAGCTTAAGGATGGGGCTAGTAGGTTTGTGGTACAGAAAACCTACTAGCCTCATTAATTATTTTATAGGTAAAAATACTAAGAAATACATATAAGTTTTATGCAAATTAGAATGAATAATGCTATAATATTTGAGGAATTACATATAGAAGAAGTTAATCAAAGAAAATATAAAATATATAAGAAATTATTATTAAAAAGGAGAAAATTTATGTTTGGAATGGGCGCTGATATAGGAATAGATTTAGGTACAGCATATGTACTTGTTTATGTAAAAGGAAAAGGAATTGTACTACGCGAGCCATCAGTAGTAGCAATTAAAGAGAAAACAGGAGAAGTGATTGCTGTAGGTGAAGAAGCAAGAGCAATGATTGGTAGAACACCAGCAAATATTAGAACAATTAGACCATTAAGACAAGGTGTTATTTCAGATTATGATGCAACAGAAGCTATGCTCAGATACTTCATTCAAAAAGCAATTGGTCATAGACTTGTAAAACCAAGAATTGGAGTATGTATTCCAAGTGGGGTAACAGAAGTAGAGAAGAAGGCAGTGGAAGATGCCACAAGACAAGCAGGAGCTAGATTTGTAGATACGATTGAAGAGCCTATTGCAGCGGCTATTGGGGCTGGAATTGATATTTCTAGACCATGTGGTAGTATGATTGTTGATATCGGTGGAGGAACAGCTGATATTGCTGTTATCTCATTAGGTGGTGCTGTAGTTAAAAGATCACTTAAAATAGCAGGGGATGAATTTGATGATACAATTATCAAATATATGAAAAAGAAATATAGCATTCTTATAGGGGAAAGAACAGCAGAAGAAATAAAAATTAATGTGGGAAGTGTATATAAAAGAGAGGTTCCTGCCGAAATAGAAATAAGAGGTAGAGATTTAGTATCTGGACTTCCTAAACATGTAACAGTTAATTCAGAAGAAATTAGAGAAGCATTAGAAGAAAGCGTTCAAGGAATTATTGATGGTATTCGTAGTGTGTTAGAAGAAACACCACCAGAACTTTCTTCTGATATTTCAGATAGAGGAATTGTACTTACAGGTGGCGGCAGTCTGATATATGGACTTGATAAACTTATTACAGAAGTAACAGGTATTCATACAGTAATTGCTGAAGATGCTATGAGTTGCGTTGCTATAGGAACAGGTATGTGGGTTGAATATAGATACGCAAAAGGTAGTAAGGAATAAACTATTAAAAATAGAGGGTGGATGAAATATGGTTAAGGGTTTGTATACGGCAGCAACAGGAATGAATGTACAATCCAAAAAAATGGATGTCATTTCTAATGACTTAGCCAATGTAAATACAACAGGATACAAAAAAGATACAACGGTTATTAGTTCTTTTAAGGAAATATATATGAAGAGAATTAATGATATGCAACATAATCAGCCTAATAATGAACAGATTGGTACAATGTCATTAGGTGCGAAGGTTGCAGAGGTATATACACAATTTACACAAGGTTCAGTAAGAAATACTGGTGAAGTTTCAGATATAGCGATTCAAGGAGATGGATTCTTCGTAGTGAATACGCCAAATGGAGCAGCTTATACACGTGATGGGAATTTTAGTATTAATCAAAATGGTGACTTAGTAACGGCAGAAGGTTATAGTGTTATGGGGCAAGAAGGCCCTATTAGCTTTGGTGAAGACTTCATGAGCCAAGGTGGAAATGTTATTATTAGAGAAAACGGAGAGGTTTATTTAAACTCTGAATATATCGATACGTTGGACTTAGCGAATTTTGAAGATACAAGAGCATTAACTAAAATGAATGATAACTTATATAGTAGTAGTGTACCAAGAACACAATTCACAGGTGAATTATTACAAGGATTTTTAGAGACTTCAAATGTTAATTCAGTAACATCCATGGTAGATATGATTACAGTTTCAAGAGCATATGAAGCTAATCAAAAAGTATTGCAGACACATGATTCATTATTAGGTAAAGCAGTTAACGAGTTAGCTAAACAATAGAGGATAAAATAGGAGGTAAATAAACAATGGTAAGAGGATTATGGACAGCTGCATCAGGTATGACAGCACAACAATTAAATGTAGATACAATTGCCAATAACTTAGCAAACGTTAATACAGTAGGTTATAAGAGAGAAACAACAAACTTTAAAAGTTTATTATATGCTAATTTAGCAAGTACAGCAGATGATACTGCACCATCTACATCACAAGTAGGACATGGGGTACGAGCACTTGCAAATTCACGTAACTATTCAACAGGTACACTTACACAAACAGATAATCCAACAGACTTAGCAATTCAAGGTGAAGGCTTCTTTGTAATTGATAAAGGAAATGATAACATTGCATATACTAAAGATGGTAGCTTTAGAATGTCTTTATTAGCAGATGAAGGTGCATATGCACTTGTAACATCTGATGGGAATGCAGTTATGAGTACAGAGGATGAATCTATTATTATTGGGTCAGATATACCTATTGATAAAGTAACAATTAATCCAGATGGAACATTATATTATATGGATCTAGAGAGCAATACAAGAATGGATATTGCCCAAATTAAGATGGTACAGTTTGCTAATAGACAAGGGCTTGAGGCAATTGGAAATAACTATTATGTAGAAACGGCTAACTCAGGAGAACCTTTAGTAGAAGGCGAAAATGATGAACTTAAAAGAAGTACAATTCGTACAGGATATCTTGAAGGTTCTAATGTACAGGTAGCTGATGAAATGGTTAAGCTTATTGTGGCACAACGTGCTTATGAACTTAATTCAAAGGCTATTCAAACAGTAGATTCAATGCTTCAACAAGCTAATGAACTTAAACGTTAGTTAGGGGGAGAATAAGTGGATATTACAAGTATTCAAAGTGTATCTAGCTTACAAAAAGATTTGATGACACAAAATAATAAAGTTGTAAGTAGTGACTTTAGTAATATGTTAGAAAAGGCTATGGAAAAGCAAGATACAGATGAACTCAAGAAAGGCTGTAAAGAGATTGAGACATATATGCTTTCTTATGTTTTTAAAAAAATGAAAGAATGTATGTTAACAGATGAAGGAATCACTGAAAAAGGTGATTATGAGAAAATGTTTGAAGATAATATGATAGATGTTTTGTGTGAAAATATGGTTGAAGCAGGTGGTGTTGGACTTGCAGATAGCATGTATAAACAAATGCTTAGTACATATCAAGTGCAAAATAATTTAACTAACACACAAAATAGTCAGTTAGATGAAATTGACAAAAAAATATAAAGTAAAAAGTTATTGACAACTAATAAATGTGTGGTCTATAATAATATAGACTTGAAATTTAATAAAATTAATAATTCTTATCCAGAGAGGTGGAGGGACAGGGCCCTGTGAAACCCGGCAACCTAGTTTATACTAAGGTGCCAATTCCCACGTATATACATACGTAAGATGAGGATCAATGAACGGATAGCAAACCTCATTCTTAGAATGAGGTTTTTTATTTTTAGAAAATAGCCTTTCTAGGCTGTTTGCTTGACTTCAGGAATCCTACAAAAGAAAAAGGAGGCTATGAAAAATGGCAAGAAGATTATTTACATCAGAATCAGTAACAGAAGGGCATCCAGATAAAATTGCAGACCAAGTGTCAGATGCAGTTTTAGATGCGATTTTTGCACAAGACCCAAATGCACGTGTTGCTTGTGAAACAGCACTTACAACAGGGTTAGTATTAGTAATGGGTGAGATTACTACTAATTGTTATGTAGACATTAACAAAGTAGTAAGAAATACAATTAATGAAATTGGTTACAACGCACCAGAATATGGTTTCGATGGACACTCTTGTGGTGTAATTGTTGCCTTAGATGAACAATCAGCAGATATTGCTATGGGTGTAGATAAAGCACTTGAAGCTAAAAAAGGTGAAATGACAGATTCAGCAATCGAAGCAATCGGAGCAGGAGATCAAGGTATGATGTTTGGTTTCGCATGTGACGAAACCCCAGAACTTATGCCAATGCCAATTTCACTTGCACATAGATTATCAAAAAGATTATCAGAAGTGCGTAAAAATGGTACACTTTCATACTTAAGACCAGATGGTAAAACACAAGTAACAGTAGAATATGATGGTGATACACCAGTTAGAATTGATGCAATCGTTGTTTCTACACAACATGCAGATTCAGTATCTCAAGAACAAATTCATGAAGATATTATGGAATATGTTATTAAACCAATTGTACCAGCAGAACTTTTAGATGCTGAAACAAAATTCTTCATTAATCCAACAGGACGATTCGTAATCGGTGGACCAGTTGGAGATGCTGGACTTACAGGACGTAAAATTATCGTAGATACTTATGGTGGATACGCAAGTCACGGTGGTGGAGCTTTCTCTGGAAAAGATCCAACAAAAGTAGACCGTTCAGCAGCTTATGCAGCAAGATATGTAGCTAAAAACATTGTAGCAGCAGGACTTGCTAAACAATGTGAAATTGAACTTGCTTATGCAATTGGTGTGGCTAAACCAGTATCAGTACTTGTTAATACAAAAGGTACAGGTATTGTAAGTGATGAAAAACTTGTTGAACTTGTAAATAAACACTTTGATCTTAGACCAGCAGGTATTATCAAAATGTTAGACCTTAGAAGACCTATCTACAAACAAACAGCAGCATATGGTCACTTCGGTCGTACAGATGTAGATTTACCATGGGAAAGAACAGATAAAGCTGAAGCATTAAAAGCTGAGATTCGATAGCAATAATTGAGATTTATATAGTAATATTGAGAGTTAGTATAGGGTAATAGAGTATATGGAATGGCTATGATAGAAAAATCATAGCATTTTTGTATGGGTATAAAATAAAAAATTGAAGTTATAATAAATTTGAAATATGGTTTTATATTGAAAAAAATTTAAAATTAATATAATATTTAGAGTGTAAATATTAATAAAAGGAGAATAGCATATGAAAAAGAAATTATTAGCTTTAGTTATGGTAGTTTTAACAGCTATTATGATGATTGGTTGTAACAAAACAGGCTTAAGTTTACTTGATGAATTGAATAAATTCTATGCTTGGGATGCTAGCGAATATAAAGGGGATTTTGTATTTACAGTAGAAGCAGATGGTACAAAAGTTAATGTTTATGCAGAAATGAATGGTTACTCAAATCAAAAAGATGGAATGGATGAAGCTACTTTAACACTTAAAAAAGTGGAAGCAGAAGGGGAAGTATTAGATTTAGCTAACGATATTAAAATTGCACCTATTAGAGTTATTGTAAATGATAACAAAGTATATATGAGTAAATCATACTTTGAAGATATCTTTAATTTAGCAGGGCAAGAAACAACTAAGGAATTTAAAAATATTAAATCTGAGTACATAGGACTTGAATATCCTAGAATGAATATGTCAAAAGAAACAGTTGTTTCATATATGAACATGTTCAAAGAAATTAAAACTGATGTAGCGATTGCTCAAAGTGATAGAAAATATACAATCGAATTAGCAGATGAAAAACTTATTGATGCAGGAAAAGAATTTGTATCAGTATTCTGCACAAGTGATGTATTTAAAGCAAGTATGCTTGCAACAGGACAAATTACAGAAGAACAACTTGCTGAATTTGAAAAAGAATTAAAAGTTGGTATGGATGAAGCAGTAAAAACAATTAGTCCAATGCTTAAAGGCAGCAATGCAAAAGCAGAATATCAATTTGCAGATGACAGTTTAAAAATAAATGATGAACTTAATCTTGTATTAACTGTAGATGAAAAAAAAGTAACTGTTACATGTAAAGTTACAGCAGAATACAAAAAAGCAGCAGCTAAAGAAGTAAAGGTTCCAGAAAATACAAAAGTATATACAATGGATGAATTTACTAAAATGATGGTACCAAAAGTAGCTTACCTTGATGAAACAGAAGTAATCGTTAAAGGGAATACCGTTTATGTGCCACTTAAAGATACAATGAATCAATTAGACCTTCAAGTAAAATATGATAGTAAAACAAAAACAACAAGCGTTGTAATTGATGGGAAAACAGTAAAAGTAACAACAAAAGTTATTAAAGGTGTATCATACGTTACACCAGCAACACTTCAAAAATTAGGTTTCACATATGAAGATGATACAGAATATGGCCTAATTACAATCACACAAAATTAATAATAAGATGACACGAGTAAGTCTAAAATAATAAAGAACCGGTTATAATTTTTTTATAACCGGTTCTTTATTATTTAGGATTCCATTTTTGCACCACTTATATATATATGTTATACTGACAAAAATGGAAGGTAAAGTGGTGAATAAAGTTGAGTGAACAAATTGTCTTAGAAGCAACAGTAGAAGATATTATTTTTCAAAACCAAGAAAATGGCTATACCGTTTGTACAATTGAATATGAAGGTGAAGAAATCTCGTGTGTAGGTGAAATGGCAGGAATTCTTGCAGGTGAGGAAGTTAAGATTGTAGGAAGCTGGAGCAATCATCCAATCTATGGGAAACAGATTAAAGTAGATCTTATTGAGCGCAGCATGCCTAAAACTGTACAAGGGATGGAAAAATATCTAGCTTCTGGTGTGATTAAAGGCATAGGCGCCAAAATTGCTAAAAAAATCGTAAAACATTTTGGGTTAGATACTTTTCGCATTATTGAAGAAGAACCTTTAGTACTTGCACAGATTAATGGGATTAGTGAGAAAAAAGCGGCAGAGATTGGTGAAGTATTTCACGCTCAATATGAACTTCGTAAAGCAATGCTATTTTTACAAGAGTACAATATTACAGCCACTTTTGCGGTTAAAATTTATAAACAATATAAAGATCAAACAATGGAGGTTGTTAAAAATACACCTTACCGTTTGGTGGATGATATATTAGGGATTGGATTTAAAAAAGCAGATGAAATTGCCCATCAAGTAGGCATAGCTAATGATGATCCGCATCGTATTAAAAGTGGAGTCTTATATATTTTGTCCAGCTTTGCTAATAATGGACATACTTACGTCCCAAGGGCGACTTTAATGGAGGATGCTATTAAACTTCTATTATCAGAAGAGTATAATGCTTATCTAGTAACAGGAAAATTTGAACATCCTTTAATTGAAAATGCCCTTATTGAGTTAACTTTTGCAAAACAGGTTATCATTAAAACTTATAATGAAGTACCTTGTGTATTTTTATCTTATCTTTATTATAGTGAACAGGCAGTAGCTAGAAAACTGATTGATTTAGCAAGTCTGTATCAAAAAGATACACATTTAGATGTAGAGAAAGAATTAGTACAGACGGAGAAGGATTTGGGAATCGAGCTTGTAGAAGAACAAAAAGAAGCTGTACGCAGTGTCCTTTCTTATGGTGTTACAGTGGTGACAGGAGGACCTGGTACGGGTAAGACAACAACGATTAATGCTATTTTACACATGTTAGAAAAAGCCAGTGAAGATGTCCTTTTAGCAGCACCAACAGGACGTGCAGCTAAACGTATGAGTGAAGCTACAGGTATGGAAGCGCAGACTATTCATAGACTCTTAGAGATTAACTACATGCGTGATGATAGTGCAAAACAAATGTTTAATAAAAATGAAGATAATCCTTTAGAAGCTGATGTAATCATTGTTGATGAGATGTCAATGGTAGATATTACACTAATGAATGCTTTGATGAAGGCCGTTGTAGAAGGACAACGTTTGATTTTAATTGGAGATGCAGACCAATTACCATCTGTAGGGGCTGGTAATGTACTTAAAGACATTATCAAAAGCGGGCGTATTCATACAGTAAGATTAGTTCAAATCTTTAGACAAGCTTCAAAAAGTGCGATTGTTATGAATGCTCACCGTATTAATAAAGGAGAATATCCAGTTTGTAATGAAAAAGGATCTGATTTCTTCTTTATGAAACGTGGTGTACAAGATGAAGTGAAGTCAACAATTATTGAACTTATAAAAACGAGACTTCCTAAATATCAAGGGTTTGATAGTTTGAAAGATATTCAAATTCTAGCACCGATGCGTAAGGGAGTAGTTGGGGTTAATGAGCTTAATAAAGCAATTCAAAATGCAATCAATCCTTTTCATGAATTAAAGGATGAGAAAGAATATCGTGGTGTAGTTTTTAGAGAAGGCGATAAGGTTATGCAGATTAAAAATAACTACAATACACCATGGAAAATTCTTGGAAAGACGGGTATGCCTATTGAAGAAGGTACAGGAGTATTCAATGGAGATTGTGGAATTATTACAAGCATAAAAGAAGAAATAGAAGTATTAGTTGTAACCTTCGATGATCAGAAGGTTGTGGAATATGAATTTAGTCAGTTGGACGAGCTTGAACTTGCATATGCTGTTACAATTCATAAATCACAAGGTAGTGAATATCCAGTGGTCATCATACCTGTACACAGTGGACCACCAATGCTTTTAAACAGAAATCTTCTTTATACAGCAGTTACACGTGCTAAGAAATTAGTAGTAACTGTAGGTCTTGAAACAACATTACAAAAGATGGTTGATAACAATAAGGAAATTGAGAGATACTCAAGTTTAGCATTACATTTGGCACAAATGTTGTAATACTGCATGTAAAGAAAATAATAGATAGGAAGTGATATGCTATGCAAAAGAGTCTACAGTGGTTCCATAAGCTAAAGCAAATTATTTATCCTAGAAAATGTACTCTTTGTAATACAATATTAGATCAGTTAGAAGTGGATTGCTTATGTGGAAAATGCTCACATTATCTGTTGAAAGAGCATACATGTCCTAAATGTGGTAGGCCGTATCATTTAGGAAAGGAAAGATGTTTGGTTTGTGAGCAATTAGAGTTAAAGCATATTGAACGTATTATTGCATTATTTCCATATAAAGAGGTCTGCAGGGAATCTGTATTAAGATGGAAATATAAAGGAATAAGACAATACGCTAGAAGTTATGCTAGCCTTTTTATTAATGAAATAGGGTTATTAGATAAAATACAAGTTGATGGGTTAATTCCAGTACCATTAGCACCTAATCGCTTAAGAAAAAGAGGTTTTAATCAAGCATTAGATTTAGCAAATGAGATGAGTATTCTTACAGGAATTCCTGTATATGATTGTTTAGAACGTACTAAAAAAACAAAACCACAATCTCAATGTAGTAGAGAAGAAAGATTAAAAAATATAATTGGAAGTATAAAAATTAAGAAAAATAAAATTTTTTACCCAGAGTTAAAGCAAGTAGCGATTATTGACGATATATATACAACAGGTGCGACAATTAAAGAATGTGTAAGAGTAATAAGGGAGAGTTTACGCCTTAAAAATGACAATGTCTATGTTATTGTTGTTTGTATAGGAAAATAGTCATAAACTATCAGGAGGGGATTAGATGGAAGTAAAAGTATGTGCGCGTTGTAAAAAAATGTATCAATATATTACAGGACCTAATGTATGTCCTAAATGTAAGCAAATCGAAGAAGAGCAGTTTCAAAAAGTAAAAGAGTACTTAAGAGAAAATCCTGGTGCTAATATGAATAAAGTAAGTGATGAGACGAAGTATCAGTTAAATTAATTCAAAGCTTTTTAAAACAAGGACGTTTAGAAGTGGTACCAGGTTCACCAATGATGTTAACATGTGAAAGATGTGGTGCGTCGATATTAACAGGTAAGTACTGTAATAAGTGTAAGGCGGAGTTAGTAGGAGAATTATCTGTAGTAGCACATGATATGACGTCTGTGCAGAAAAAATTAGAGCATACTGAAAAAATGCGATTCCTTAAATCAGATCGTATTCATTAATATAGGTTATAAAATAATAAGCAGGGGAGTAGATATTAATAAATTAATGTCAGCTTCCCTGTTTTTGTTATATATAGATTTACTTGGGATAGGAGAGCTTAAAATTACATTAAAGAAGCATTGAAAAAAGACGATATAATATACAGAAGTACAATAAGTAGTAAAGGAGCGGATAATATGAGGATAGATGCAATTAATAAAATGTATGAAACATATAAAACAAATGGTATCGCAAGCTCTAGCAAAGTGAATAAGACATCAAGTAAAGATGAAGTTGCTTTATCTAATACAGCAAAAGATTTTAGAGCAGCATATAAAGCTTTAGCCAATGTACCAGATGTAAGACAAGATAAGGTGGATGAAATCAAAGAGCAAATGAATAATAATTCTTATAATGTAAAAGCGTCAGCGGTTGCAGAAAAAATCCTATCTAAATATAATGTCAGAGGTTAAAGTTATATGGCAGGAATAATATATGAATTTGTAGACGTTTTAGAGGCACAAATTGAATGCTATGAAGGTTTAAATCAATTAGCACAGTATAAACAACAAGCAATTATTGAAAAAAACATAGAACTTTTAGAGGAAGTAACAAGTACAGAAGAACAATTTGTAGGCAGGTTAGGTATCTTAGATAAAAAACGAGAAGTTCTTATGAAAGATATTGGAATAGTAACGGGAATGAATTATAAAGAAATAACGCTTACCACTATAGCCGCTAAATTAGGTGAAACCAATGAGGTGAGTGGTAAGCTTATTTCTTTAAGGGATAAAATAAAAGAAGAACTTACGACACTTAAGAGGCAAAGTGAATTAAACAAAGAATTGCTTAATCAATCATTAGAATTTGTAGATTTTATGATTAATGCCATAGGGAGTACTAAAGGTTACACTCATGTAGGAAATTACGGCAAACTAGGAGAAGGACAAATGCTTGAAAGGCAACAAAGCGTCTTTGATCATAAGCAATAATATATAAATAGGACAAAATAGCAAAGGAGAAAGACCATGTCATCGATTTCGAGTTTAGGGAAGATGGTATCTGGACTGAAGGCTGGACAACGTGGCTTACAGGTTACAGGACAGAACTTAACCAATATTAATACTAAAGGTTATACTAGACAACAACTTTTGCAACATGAGACAGGCTACTTAAATGTAGGGTCTAATGGTGGTTATAACTTACAAGTTGGTTTAGGTGTAACTTGTACAGAAATTAGACAAATAAGAGATGAACTTGCAGATAAAAGATTAAGACAAGAAAATTCGGCATTAAGTTATTATCAAAATCTTACAGCTGCAAGTAATGAGATAGAAGCAATTTTTGATGAACCATATGGTGACACAGTAAGTGAAATGCTTAGTGACTTTTGGGCACAAACACAGAAACTTAAAACAGCACCTAATGGGGTAGATGAACGTTTAAGTTTCATCAAGTCAGCACAAGTACTTGCTGAAAAGTTAAATTCTATATCAAGTAGTTTATCCGAATATCAACAACAAGCAGATAAAGAAGTAGAAAAATCTATAACTAGAATAAATCAGGTTATAAAAGATCTTCAACAATACAATGAAAAAATTGCTAGTGCAGAGGTAAATGGTGATAATGCCAATGACTATAGAGACCAAAGAAATTTATTATTAGATGAATTATCTACATATGGTAGAGTAAGCTATTATGAAGAACCAGATAATAGATTAGTTGTAAAATTTGAAAGACATATTGTAATTGATAAGAAATTTATTAATACATTAGAGTTTAAGCAAACAATAGAAGGAAGTCCATTTAATAAACCTATTTGGTCAGATAGTAAAGAAGATGTATTTCCAATGAATCAAGAAATTACAAGTGCTAATGGAAATGATACAGGTGGTTTAAAGGCACTTTTACTGGTTCGAGGGGATAACTATGTAACTTCAAAAACAACATGGGATGAGATTGCCTTAAACGACAATTTCAGTGTCGATAAACAAGGAAATAGTTATATGATTCCTAAGTATCATAAAATCCTAAATGACTTTACAAATGAACTTGCAGTTATGGTCAATGATGCACTTAATGGAAAAGGCCTAAACAATGAACAAGGAGTTAAGGTATTTGTACCAAAGAATGTGCCATTAGAGGTAAGAGAGCCTAGGCTTAATGCCACAGAAGAAGAGTGGGATGCATATCATAAGGCTTATAATGCATTACTTGTACCTGGAAATATTCAAGTAAATCCAGAGCTTTTAAAAGAAGGTGGATATAATCACTTAGGCACAGTAGATCCACGTGGTGAAGCAAATGATGTAGGTAACAATACTAAGATTATTGAATTACTTGATCAGTGGGAAGAAAATAGAGATTGGTATAAAGATGATATTAAAACATCACCATTAGCTAAATGCGTTAACATTAAAACATTCTTTTCTGAATTTATAACAGACTTAGGGACTGATGGAACAGAACATGCTGCAAAAGCATCTGAGAAAACTATTAGTGTGGCAAATATAGAAAATGAGAGACAAGCTATGGGCGGCGTTTCACAAGATGAAGAATTTGCAAGTATGCTGAAGTATCAATATGCATACAATGCTTCAGCTCGTATGATTACAATGTTAGACGGTATGTTAGACGTAATTATTAACAAAATATAGAGAAGGGGAATAGAGATGGCATTCTTTGAATTTAATATCGCAATGAGTGGCTTGTTTGCAGCACAAAGAGGATTACAAGTTACTTCTAATAATATTACAAATGCGACAACAAAAGGATATTCTAAACAAGAATTACAACAACAAGCATCTACTCCTCTAAGTGGTGCAGGAACAGGAATGTTGGGGACTGGTGTGTCTACAACAGGGATAACTAGAATTAGAGATTCTTATATAGATTCTAAATTATGGTTACAGAATACAAAACTTGGTGAATACAATATTAAGGTGACTCAAAATTCACTCATAGAGGGTGTATATGGTGAACCTAGTGAAAGTGGTTTCACAACGGCATTTAACAATATGTTTGATGCCATAAGTGATCTTAGTAAAAATCCTACTTCTGGAGAAGCTAAAATAGCATTAAGACAAGAGCTTATTAGTTTTTCAAAGTATTTTAATAATGTTTCAATATCCCTTAAACAGTTTCAACAAGATTTAAACTATGAGTTAAAGGCAACAGCACAAGAAATCAATACTTTAGCAACACGTATTCAAAGTTTAAACAAAGAGATTTTTCAAGCTGAATTATACGGGGACGATGCCAATGCCTTTAGAGATGAACGAGATTTATGTATTGACCGATTATCACAAATTGGAAATGTAGATGTCTCTGAGTATGAAGAAGAAATTGGAGGTACCACAGTAAAGAAGTTTAAAGTAAGATTTGCAGGACAAACATTAGTAGATCATGTTCACTTAAATACTTTATCTGTACAAGTACGTGGTGAAAGAGAAAAAGCTATTGATAAAAGAGTAAAAGAGATTAGCGGTTATTATAGTGAAATAAAAAAAGAAAAAGAACAAACCCCAGTATCGGATAAAGCGATTAAGGTGCTTGAAGATAAGATTAAAAAAGTTGAAGAAGAGTTGAAAAAAATTGATGCAGATATCGAAATAGAGGAGAAGAAGATTAAGTGTGCTGGTAAAGAACTTCTCAGTATTGATCAAACAGGTGCACAAAATGTAACAAAATTATTTACAGGAAAACAAAACGAAGAAGATATTGATGATATCTATGACGTTGTGTGGAATACTGGGATACCATTTGATTTGACTAATGAAAATCTATCAGGTGAACTCAAAGGTATCATTGACATGCGAGATGGTGCAGGAACAGGTGCTGCAGTGAAATATAATGGTGTGCCATATTATATTAAACGTATGGATAACTATGTACGAGAATTTTCTAAAGCAATGAATGAACAATATAGCAAAGATAAAGACGGTGATATTGAAATCATTCCTATTGCAGTAACAGGTGGTAAAGAAGTAAGTTATGTAAAAAAAGATGACAAGGGTAATGTAATAGCTTGCTATGATGCAGATAAAAACGAGCTGATATTAGATTCAGAGGATTTGAAGAAAGTTAAAGCAAATTATAGTACAAAGTATAAATTATTTACATATAGTACAGGAAATACATTAGGCGAGCCTGAAGATGGAACACATATTCTAGGAGGAGACTATACTAAAATAACAGCAGAAAACTTTAGTGTTTCGAAAGAGATATTTGATGATATTAATAATATACATACTACATATGATCCAGAAAATGTATCAGATACAAGTTTCCTTCTTGACTTATCAGCTCAAAAAAATAATAAGCATATGTTTAAAGAAGGGGATCCTAAAGAGTATATGATAGCAATCTTTAGTGAGCTAGGTATTAATGCTAAAGAGGCTAAAATGTATCAAAGTACACAAGTAGCTGTAACGAATACAATAGAAAATCAAAGACTTTCAAAGTCACAAGTAGATTCAACAGAAGAATTTACAAATCTTATAAAATATCAACAAGCGTATCAATCAGCTGCTAAGATTATGAATACGATAGATGGTATTTATGAAACAACTATTTTTAAATTAGGTAACTTCTAAGGAGGAAAGTAAATGCGTGTAACGAATGGGATGCTCATTAATAATACATTAAGTGGGCTTTATAAAAATATGAATAATATGAATAAGCTATATGCCCAAATGTCTACAGGTAAGAAGATTCAAACAGTATCTGATGATCCGATTATTGCAGGACGTACATTAAAGCTAAAATCAACAATTTTAGAAGCAGATCAATACGAAAGCAATGCAAAAGAAGCAGAATCTTGGATGAATGTTACAGAAGTTGCTATGGATAATATGACAGAGATTTTAAAACAAATCCGTACAAAGCTTTTACAAGGTAGCACATCCACTTTAGCTGAAAAAGATAAGTTGGCTATTAAAACTGATGTTTCACAACTCTATGAACAAATTCTTCAAGAAGCTAATGTAACTTATGATGGAAGATATGTTTTTTCGGGATATAAAACAAATGATTCATTAATACTTACAAATGAGAGAACTTTAGATAAGGACTTAAACGTTGTAGCTAACATGACAGTAAAAGAAGGCACAAAACCTGCTGCAGAAAGTACTATAAAACAAGGTAGTACATTGACACTAAATTCTGTTATAGGTGCAGGTACTGAAATTCCAGCAGGAAGTAAATTAGCAAAGGGGACAATTTTATCAGCGGACGATGCGAAGGATTTATTAGGTATAACGCCATCTGATACAACATATGAATTAGATGCTGATTATACTATTCCAGCAGGAACTAAGCTTTCTAAACAAACAGCCCAAGCATTAGGGTTAACAGTAGGAACTGAAGAAACTTATCTAGTAGAAGAAGGCGGCTATGAAGTAGCAAAAGGAACAACTTTACCAAAAGCAGCAGCAGAAGAAGCATTAGGCGTAAAGGTATCTAAGGATAGCTATACAATAACAGAAGACATTACATTAGCAGCAAATAAAACATTAGATGGTAAATTAATCTTAGGTGAAGGATGTCAAATTAACGGAGATATGGTGCTTAAGGGAAAATCGGAATTAGCGGTTGGAACAGTATTGGCTAAAGATTCAGTACTTAAGGCAAACACAATATTGCCAAAAGGTTCATTTAATCCGGATGTATATGGAAAGATAGATGATCAAAAGATTTATTTTGAAGTAGGAACTAATAATACCATAGATATTAATATAGCAGGTATGGATACTACTATAAGTAACATATTAACAAGCTTAGGGCAAGTATATAATGCAGTAGATGCAGCCTTAATGGGAATGCTAATTTTACAACTGAAAAATTACATAGTGTATTTAACCAAGCTATCAAAGAAGTAGATACACACTTGGCAGATTTATCACAAAAAACAGCAGACTTAGGAAGTCGTATGTCACGTATTGATTATGTGAAAAGCAGATTGACAGAACAAAAAACTACATTTAAAAATTTACTATCTGAAACAGAAGATGTAGATATAGAAGAAACATATGTAGAATTTAATACACAGTATGCAACTTATCAATCAGCACTTAAAGCCACATCTAAAATTATTACAAATACATTAGCAGATTATTTATAAGAATGTACATAAACAATTAAGAGGAGTTATCTAAAGCGATGCTTGCTTTAGGAAACTCCTTTTTTTATAAATATTCATAATAAGGTGGTTAAATATAATGTATAATACCTATAAATATAACTAGGAGGAGCATATATATGAATATAGTAACAAGAAACTTTGGAGAAGTAGAATTTACAGAAGATCGTATAATTAATTTTAAAGAGGGGATTCCAGGATTTAGAGAATATACAAAGTATATTATTATTGAAGAAGAAGAAAATTCATTTGCACATTTACAAAGTATAGAAGATGGCAACTTAAGTTTTATTGTAATTAATCCTTATATATTAAAAAAAGATTATAGTATAGATATTAAAGATCAATATGTAGAAATGTTAGGTGGTGGCGGCCCAGAGAATTTTAGTGTATACGTAGTTACAGCTATTATAGATAAAGTTGAGGATGCTACAGTAAACTTAATAGCACCAATTATTATTCAAAATGAAACAAGAGAAGGAATGCAGGTTATATTAGAAAATACAAAGTATACAACTAAGCATAAGATAGTAGATTTACTTAAAGAAGGAGGTTGTTAAAAATGCTTGCATTAACACGTAAAAAGAATGAAGCAATTATAATTAACGATAATATAGAAGTTAAAGTGTTAGAGATTATAGGAGATAAAGTTAAATTAGGTATATCTGCACCAAAAGAAGTTAATATTTATCGTGAAGAAATTTATTTTCAAGTGCTAGAAAGTAATAAAAATGCAGCGAAAACACCTAAAAATGTATTAACTGGAATAAATAAACTATTTAGATAATGTTATCTATAAAAATTTTAAAAAAAATTTTAAAATAAGTATAAAGTAATTTCGTGAACATTCGATATATATAGTGAAAATTAAAGTTAGATGGCCAAATAGCTTTAGATCAATATAATTAATTAATAATAATGGCATGGATGCCGCTTAAATTCAGGGAGGGATTTATTATGATTATTAACCACAATATGAACGCTATGAATGCTCATAGAAATAGTACTTTAAACATAACAGCTACAGGAAAACATATGGAAAAACTTTCATCAGGTCTTCGCATCAACAGAGCTGCTGATGATGCTGCAGGTCTTTCAATTTCTGAAAAAATGAGAGGTCAAATCAAAGGGTTAAACCAAGCTAAAAGAAATACACAAGATGGTATCTCTTACATTCAAACAGCTGAAGGTGCTTTAACAGAAGTATCTGATATGCTTACAAGAATGAAAGAATTAACAGTTCAAAAAGCAAATGGTACATATAACACAGATGATATTTCTAACCTTGAGTTAGAAATGACACAACTTGGTGGACAAATTGATAAAATCATCGGTGATACAAAATTCAATGGTATTAATGTATTTAGTGGAGAAATCACAATCGTTGTAAACGATGCAGATACTAATACACTTACAGTTGGTACTACATTAGCTGCACAAAATTTAGGTGCTGCTTCTACAACAGCAAATGTAGAAACTTCTATTACTACTATTAACCAAACAAGATCTACTCTTGGTGCTCAACAAAACAGACTTGAGTACACATCTAATAACTTAGGAACAACAGCTGAGAACTTAACAGCTTCTGAATCTCGTATCCGTGATACAGATATGGCTAAAGAAATGGCTGAATTCTCATCTAAAAATATTATTACACAAGCTTCTCAAGCTATGCTTGCTCAAGCTAACCAATTACAACAAGGTGTACTTAGCTTATTAAGATAATTCTTATAAGTGTACATATATAGAAGCGGTGACTCGTAAGAGTCGCCGCTTTTGTTTTGCATAATTAAATATAAAAATACATGGGAAAAATACCTTATTAAATAAGAAAAGTAAAAAATGTCGAAAAAGGGTATAAAGTTCTTGCTTGTTCTTCTGATATATATAATGATAAAGCTAATAAGATTTAGAACATAAGGCAAGGATGCCAATTAAACATCAAGGAGAACACAAACATGATTATTAATCACAATATGAATGCAATGAATGCACACAGAAATGCTAGTCTTAACACAACTCAAGTAGCTAAATCAATGGAGAAACTTTCATCAGGTCTTCGTATCAAGAGAGTTGCTGATGCTGGTCTTTCAATCTCAGAAAAAATGAGAGGACAAATCAAAGGGTTAAACCAAGCACAAAGAAATACACAAGATGGTATCTCTTATATTCAAACAGCTGAGGGTGCTTTAACAGAAGTATCTGATATATTTACAAGAATGAAAGAACTTACAGTTCAAAAAGCAAATGGTACATACAATACAGCAGATATCGAAAACCTTGAGTTAGAAATGACAGAACTTGGGGCACAAATCGATGATATCATTGAAAAAACAAAATTCAATGGTAAAGAAGTATTCGCTGGAACAATTGATATCGTTGTATCAGATAATGATCAAGAAACACTTATAGTTGGTAAAGCATTAGATGCACGAGACTTAGATCAAGATAGTACAACAGAAGAGGTAGAAGCTACTATTGACACAATTAACCAAACAAAATCTCAATTAGGGTCACACCAAAACAGACTTGAATATACATCTAACAACTTAAGAACAACATCTGAGAACTTAACAGCTGCTGAATCTCGTATCCGTGATACAGATATGGCTCAAGAGATGACAAAACTTTCATCTAAAAACATTATCACACAAGCTTCTCAAGCTATGCTTGCTCAAGCTAATCAATCACAACAAAACGTACTTTCTTTATTAAGATAATTAGTATTAAATATATTTGAATTAATGCAATATATTTAAAATTTGTATAAAAAGTCGATATATAAATGAAGATGATAAGAAAAGCTAGGAGGAGATTATGAAACTTTCTTTATGCATTATTTGTAAAAATGAGGAGAAAAAAATAGCACGTTGTATTAACAGTGTAAAAGAAAAGGTAGATGAGATAATAGTAGTAGACACTGGGTCTACAGATGAGACTATTCAAATAGTAAAAAAACTTGGGGCAAAAGTATTTGAAATACCTTGGGAAAATGATTTTTCAAAAGCAAGAAATTATGCGATTGATAAAAGTAAGGGGAATTGGATTATTTTTCTAGATGCAGATGAATATTTAATGGATATGGATTTAAAAGGATTAAGAAATCAAATATTAACGGCTGAAAATATGAAAGGTGAAGCAATTTTTTGTAATATAATTAATGAAAATAGTGACAGCATACAAAATATATTTAAGACGATTAGGATATTTAAACGTGATCCTAAGATTAGATATACAGGAAAAATTCACGAGCTTTTAAATAAAGAAGATGGACAGATACAATTAGTTGATCTTGCTGATTATATACGTATACGACATGATGGTTATAGTCAAGATACTGTAGTAGAAAAAAATAAAATGGATAGAAATTTAGAAATGCTTCTAAAGGAATATGAGTTAAATCCTACAAGTAGTGATTTATGCTATTATTTAATGGAAACATATCATGGAACAAGGGAATTTGAAAAAGCATGGTCATTTGGGCAGAAGGTATTAGAATATAATAATGATACACTTAGTGGCATTAGACAAAATACATATAACAGATTACTAGAGCTAGCACCTAGAATTAAAAAGACATCTGAAGAGATTAAAAACTTATATGAAGAAGCAATTCAATATGATAATAGTTATCCAGATTTTGATTTTAGATATGCATGTTATCTTTATGAACAAGAAAAATATGATCAAGTAATTGAGTATATACAAGTATGTCTCGAAAAAATGGAAACTTATAGTGGGACTGCTGCCTCAAAAACTATGGGAAATTTAGTTGGAGTACTCAAGATATTGGTACAAAGTTATATAGTGAAAGAAAGGTTCCAAGAAGCAGTTCCGTTATTAGTTAAGATTTTACGTATTGATTTATATGACTATACAACTTTGTATGCATTCATTCAGATATTAGACAAGACAGAAAGTGGAGCTGCAATAGGCGAATTCTTATGTAAATTATATGATTATACAAATATTAAGGATCAAATGGTGCTTCTTAAAGTTGTTCATAAAATTGGAAACTTAGAACTTTTAGAGTATCTTATGAAACGAGCAAATCCTACTGTGTTACAGAAAATAGGGTTAAAATAATAGGTTATTTAAAGCACTTTATCTAAAGAAACCATTAAGAATGACCGATAAATGAATAGAAGTAAATAATGACAGGGGAGGCTATATGATATGAATATTAGTAATACACCTGGAATGACTAATATAAGTGGGGGAAAAGAACATTATGTAGCACAAGGTAAAACAACACAAGGAAATATTGGACAAAGTACAACAGGAACATATGGTACTAATGTAGAAAAAGAATTAATTCAAGCTATAGAGAAGGCTAATCACCTTCAAAAGGGAACAACCGAATGTCAATTTTCAATACATAAGGATACAAAACAAGTAATGATTAAAATTGTTGATACATCTACAAAAGAAGTGGTAAGAGAAATTCCATCAGAAAAAATACTAGACATGTTTGCAACTATGTGTGAAGTAAATGGTTTATTCGTAGATGAAAAAAGATAGTAAGGAGTGAGAGAAGATGGGAAGTGCAATTAGATTTTCTGGGTTAGTATCTGGAATGGACACAGAAAGTATTGTTAAAGCTATGTTAACTAATCAGCAAAGCAAGATTGATAAGATTAACAAGAATACAACAATGGCTGAATGGAAAAAAGATGCTTATAAAGAGATGAGCTTAAAAATTAATAAATTTAAAAGTGAATCGCTTTCAAAACTAAAAGCAACTAACTTTAATAAGCCTAAAACGACCATGTCCCAAGAAGGAGCTATTAAAGTAACAGCTGATAGTAGCACAACAGAGGGAACACATAAGATTGAAGTAGAAAGTGTAGCAAAGAAAGCAACAGTTAGCACAAAAACAATTAAATCTGAATCAGGAACAAAACTTACGAAATCAAGCTTAATAACAGATATAAAAGATATGCCACGTAGTGGTAGCATTGGGATTTGTGGGGTAGAAGTAGCATTTGATGAAACAATGACTATAGAAGGGTTTCAAAACGCCGTCAAAGAGAAACTTACAGATATGGGGAAAGATGTAAGTTTCAAATTTGATGAAAGTGCAGGAGCATTTATCATCAATAGTAATGAAACAGGAAAAGATCAATCTATCACATTGGAAGATGGTGGAACAGGTATATTAGCTGCTATGGGTGTACAAGAAGTAAATGGTGGCTATACATATGAAGGTACAAATGCAAAGGTTATATATAATGATGGTGTAACCATTGAATCAGAATCTAATGATATAGAAATCAATGGCCTAAAATTTACAGCAGTAACACAGACAAGTCAACCAGTCACTGTATCAATTAGTAAAGATATTGATACAATGGTAAATAGTATTAAGTCATTCGTTCAAGATTATAATGACTTATTAAGTGAAATGAATAGTATGCTTAATGCTGATTCTGCTAAAAGTTATGAACCATTAACAGATGAAGAAAAAGAAGCTATGACTGATAAGCAAGTTGAACAGTGGGAAGAAAAGATAAAAGGTGCTATTCTAAGAAAAGATAGCGGCTTAAGTGATTTAACAAGTCTTTTTAGAACAACAATGTCAACAGATTATGCAAGCCAAGGATTAAATAAAAATTGTAGTATGCTTTCACATATTGGAATTGGTTCAACAAACTGGTCAGATAGAGGAAAACTTACAGTAAACGAAGAAAAATTAAAGAAAGCACTTACTGAAAATGGTGATGATGCTGTTAAATTAATTACAACTATTGCGAATAAATTAGAGAGTGAATTAGTAAAACGTTCAACATCAACAGAACTTAGATCATACAATCAATACTTTAGTGACAAGACATTAACATCAAATATTTCTAAGTATAAAACAGAATTAGAACGAGCACAAAAAAGATACGATTCAGCAGAAACGGCACTTTATAAGAAGTTTACAGCCATGGAAACAGCAATGAATAATATGAATTCACAAAGTTCATTATTCTCATTACTATAAATTAAGGACACTTAGGAGGAAAGTATGGTAGGAAATCCATATGCAAAATATCAAGAGAATAGTATAAATACAGCATCAGGTCCAGAGCTAACACTTATGTTATATAATGGTGCAATTAAGTTTTGTAATATCGCAGTAGAAGCAATTAACAACAAAAATGTTGCAAAAGCACATGAAAATATTATCAAGGTAGAAAATATAATTATGGAGCTAAGAGCAACATTAAATAAAAAATATCCTATTGCATTAGAAATGGATCAAATTTATGAGTATATTTATGAAATCTTAGTACAAGGGAATATAAAAAAAGATCCAGAAAAAGTTGAGGAAGCATGTAAGCTTATTCGTACATATCGTGATGCATGGCAAATTGCTATGAAATCAAGAAGGTAATTTATAAACTTATAAAAATAGGTCTCATTAAAGATGGGACCTATTTTATTATATGTAATGATTTAAAAAGGAGGTCACTAATGACAAAGAGAGAATTAATAGAAGAACTTCTAAGATTAACACAATTACAAAGCAAAAGTTTAAAAGATGGAAATGTAGATGGATTTATTGCTTTATTAGATAAGAGACAAATTATATTAGATGAAATTCAAAAGTTACATGAAGAGAAGACTGAAACGAAAGAGCAACATGAAGAAGATTTAGTTACAATGCTTAAAGCCTTAGATGAAGAGAATCGAGTGGAATTTGAAAGACAGTTTGAAGAAGTAAAAACGAAACTTAGACAAGCAAGACAACTTAAGCAACGTGAGCAACATTATAATAATCCATATGATATGTCATGGGAAGAAGGCGTATTTTTTGACAAGAAGGAGAGAAGATAAATATGAATACTACAATTTCACTTGTTATGATTGTTAAAAATGAAGAAGCAAATTTACCAAGATGTTTAGAAAGTGTACAAGGGATTGTAGATGAAATCGTTATTGTAGATACAGGGTCAGAAGATAATACAAAAGAGATTGCAAAACAATTTGGTGCAAAAGTATACGACTTTGAATGGTGTAATGACTTTAGTGCAGCAAGAAATTATGCACTTAGTAAAGCAACAGGAGATTGGAATCTTGTATTAGATGCAGATGAATATATTATTTCAGGTACTAAGTCAGATTTGGTAAACGGTTTAAAAAAAGGAACAGTAGGGCAAATATTACTTATAGATGTATTTAAGGATAAAATGAATAAGGAAGAAGAATTGAGTTATTCTAAAATATATTTATCTAGAATAATGAGTAAAGGTACAAAGTATATAGGAAAAATTCATGAACAGATTGACAGTAAATTGCCAAGGGTTAAAGTAAATCTTGAAGTAGGACATGATGGGTATTTACATAAGGACAAATCAGAGCGTAATTTAGCCATCTTATATGATGTAATTAAAAAAGATGAAAAAAATAGTTATATGCTATATCAATTAGCACATACGTTATTTGTAGCAGGCAAGAATGAACAAGCTATGATGTGGTATGAGAAGTACTACAAAGTAAGTAAATTAAATGAAGGCTATAGGTGCTCAGCCATTGTAGATTATTTATATAGTATGATTCAAATTGGAAAACTTGAAAAAGGTATAACAATTATTGAGAAGGAAAAAGCTAATTATTATGATTCACCAGATTTTAATTTTGTATGTGCCACATTTTATAGAGAGTTAGTACTTTCTAATGTAGAGAAATATATTAATTATTTACCACTCATTGAAAGTTATTATATAAATTGTCTAGAAATAGGAGAGACAACCAAGTACACTAGTGTAGTAGGAACAGGCAGTTATGCAGCAGCTTATAACCTAGGGGTATGGTATGAAGTAAGTAAGCAATTTGATAAAGCAAAGGTTTGTTATGAAATGGCCATAGAATGGGGATATGAAAAGGCTGCAGAGAGAATAAAGCTTTTAAAGTAGAAAAATAGGAAATATAAAATTATAAAGTTAGGAGGCATCAGTATGGATGAATTAATAAAAATGCTAGAGCAGATTTATGGGCTATTAGAACAGATTAGTACAATTACAGTGAATCAAACGACAGTATTGTTGCAATCAAATGAAACAATAGATGAAGCCAACGATGCCTTAGAAATGCTAGAAAGCATGGTAAGTTATAAGGAAGAGATAACAGATGAATTGGTAGCCTTAGAAAAGCATTTTGATACCTCTTATGATCAATATAGAGGTAAGATTACAGAAACCGCCTATGTGCAGCTTTTTAAAGAATGGGTTGGTCGTATCATGGCAAAGAAACAAGAAATCGTAGATGCTGAGAAAAATAATGTTATGATTATGCAGACGCTTACTCAAAGAAAAGTAAAACGTATGGAGATTCCTAAGGCAGCAAAACAAGTAACAGATGCTTATAAAAGGCAACAGCAAAAATATTAAAATAGCAAGACGATAAAAGCACTAAATTAAAACCTAAATTTTACAAAAAAATATGATATGATAAGCTTGACGACCTATTTGTGAGTATGATATATTTAGTTTGTACCTAAATAGGTCTTTTTTATGGCAATTTTTAAGAGATAAAGCTCAAGTGGAGGTGTCAAAAAATGAGAGTACAAATTACTTTAGCTTGTGAAGAATGCAAGCGTAGAAACTACAATATGACTAAGGATAAAAAAGCTCATCCAGATCGTATGGAAACAAAAAAATATTGTAGATTCTGTAAAACACACACATTACACAAAGAAACTAAAAAATAATTTGTGTTAATCACACACCAGGGAGGAAGTAGATTATGATAGGATTTTTTAAAGACTTCGTTGCAGAAAGCAAAAGAGTTGTATGGCCTAGCAGACAAGAACTAACTAAATTAACATTAAACGTTCTCGGATTATCTATCATTGTTGCACTTATAATTTACGCAATGGACTTCGCCATCGGTGGTGGAATTCAAGGCCTTATGTATTTAAGAGGTTTATTATAATATGGAGGAACAAGGTATTATGGAAAAGGCAAGATGGTATGTAGTTCATACATTTTCTGGATATGAGAACAAAGTAAAAGCGAATATTGAGAAAGCGATTAAAAATCGTGATATGGAAGAACTCATCCAAGCTGTAGAAGTTCCTCTGCAACAAGAAGTTGAGGAAAAGAATGGAGTTAAGAAAACTGTTCAACGTAAAACATTCCCTGGTTATGTACTAATTAAAATGATAATGACGGATGATACATGGTATGTCGTAAGAAATACCAGAGGGGTTACAGGATTCGTAGGTCCTGACTCTAAGCCAGTTTCACTTTCATTAGAAGAAGTAAAAAACATGGGAATAGAACTCTATGGAGCTGCATCTAACGTAAATATCGGTGATGCCGTTACTTTACTTACAGGTGCATTTGAAGGCTCTGAAGGGATTGTTAAAGAAATTCACCAAGCTAAAGGTACTCTTGTAGTAGCTGTTAGCGGATTTGGTAGAGAGTTCCCTGTTGAGATTAGCATTGATCAAGTAGAAATATTTGAATAATCTAATCGAGAAGGAAACTACACTTAATCTAAGATGTAGACTTCAATGTATGAGTAATCATTAAATTACAAACGCGCGAGTGGGAGGGAATTCCCCGCGAACACCACATTTTTTTAGGAGGTACTGTAAAATGGCAAAAAAAGTTACAGGTATGATCAAATTACAAATTGCAGCTGGTAAAGCAACTCCAGCTCCACCAGTTGGTCCAGCTCTTGGTCAACACGGTGTTAATATCGTTCAATTTACAAAAGAGTTCAATGAAAGAACAGCAAAAGACGCTGGTTTAATTATCCCAGTTGTTATTACTGTATATCAAGACAGAAGTTTTTCTTTCATCACAAAAACTCCACCAGCAGCTGTATTATTAAAAAAAGCAGCTAAAATCGAGTCAGGTTCACCTAACTCAATCAAACAAAAAGTAGCTACAATTTCTAAAGAAGAAATTACAAAAATTGCTGAATTAAAAATGCCTGACTTAAACGCAGGTAGCCTTGAAGCAGCTGTAAGCATGATCGCTGGTACAGCTCGTTCAATGGGAATCACAATTGCAGAATAATTTTTAAGTAGAACAAATTTTAGGCGCGTAACTATTTACGTGGGAGGGCACAGACCCCGATAAGACCACAAGGAGGTAAAGTAATGAAAAGAGGAAAAAAATATATTGAAGCTGCTAAATTAGTAGACCGTGCAGCGGTTTATGATCCAGCAGAAGTATTTGCATTAGTAGAAAAAACATCAACTGCTAAATTTGATGAAACAGTTGAAGCACACATCAAATTAGGTGTAGACAGCCGTCACGCTGATCAACAAGTTCGTGGTGCTATCGTATTACCACACGGTACAGGTAAAACTCAAAGAGTTTTAGTATTCGCTAAAGGAACAAAAGCTGATGAAGCTTTAGCAGCAGGTGCTGACTTTGTTGGTGGCGAAGACCTTATTCCAAAAATTCAAGGTGAAGGTTGGTTTGAATTTGACGTTGTAGTTGCAACTCCAGACATGATGGGTGTTGTTGGTAGACTTGGTCGTGTACTTGGGCCAAAAGGTTTAATGCCAAACCCTAAAGCTGGTACAGTAACAATGGACGTAACAAAAGCAATCCAAGATATCAAAGCTGGTAAAATTGAATACCGTCTTGACAAAACAAACATTATTCACGTTCCAATCGGTAAAGTATCATTCGGAGCTGAAAAATTACAAGACAACTTCCACACATTAATGAGTGCAGTTATAAAAGCGAAACCAGCTGCTGCTAAAGGTCAATACCTTCGTAGCATCTCTGTTTCAACAACAATGGGTCCTGGTATCAAAGTAAACCCAATGAAAGTTGATCAATAATTATTGAGATAGATATACAAGAGCACGATACTTATCTTTTGATAGGTATCGTGCTTTTTTATGATTATTGATTGATATATATAAAGTGCTGAATAATATTGGAATGATTCAATACAGGTGTTATCATAGGGACAGCCCTTATGTCTATAACTTAGCTGATATTTTTTTGTGGTTTCACGATAAGCTTTTGAAACATATTGACTTCCGCAGCCAGAATGTAGAATTAATGGAAGGTCAGTGTTACGTTTGGCTTCAGCTTCATTAATTGTATCAACTACGTAGGAGACTTCCATCGTTTTAGATAGTGTCCAAGCGATAATTTTACGTGTATAAAGATCCATAATGCTTGTTAATAGACAAAGCCGTCACGTGTCCAGATATAAGTAATAGCAGTACACCAAACTGCATTAGGACAATCAGGGTGTTCACTTACATATTGAATTGCATCTAGTTTGAATTGTTTATCGTGTTGATTGCTTTTACGTGGCATGATGGAATCCCTCCTTATTTCTTGATTAGCCCACAAAAAGGCTAGTTTTTAAAACTACTTTACATTATTATGGTATAATTAAGCAAAAAACAAAGGGGATAATTTTATGTTTCGTAAAAATACAGTCCAACAACTTAATCTTGGGAATCCAACAATTAATCTACCTAAATATCTTCGTAAAAATCTTGAAAAAAGCTGGGCTACCCCTTTTAATCAATATATTTTTTCTAACATTAATGAAACAATCTATAGAACGCGTGATAAAGATGCTACAACTAAGTTAGAATATTCCATTATTTTAAAGGAGGTATGTTCAAAATATGATACTCAGATTTTAGAATGTGAAGCGTTTAAATTATTAAAGCGTCTTCTAGAAGAACAAGTAGAAGTAAATGAAGAAGGTAAAACTGTTCCTAAAGATGCAAAGAGCCTTCATTCTGAAATACTTTAAAATCCAAGTGATCCAGATGCAACTTATAGAGAGAAACATAGTGAAAATGTAACTATAATAAGATTTCAAAAACGTTAGTTTAATCTTATTATATAATTGGAGGGAAAAACTAGGTAAAAACATAATATGGCACAATATTTAGAGGGTAAAGGATATAAAAAAGTTGCAATATATGGGTATGCAGATTTTGGGAAATTGGCTTATAACGAATTAAAAGATAGCAACATAGAAGTGAGTTATGTAATCGATCGTAATGTGAAAAATATACAGGCACCTATAGAAATAGTTGAGCCAAAAGATATTAATAAACAAGTAGATGCAATCATTGTAACTGCATTCAGAGACTTTGAAAATATTGCCTGTATCATTAAAGCACAGATAGAAACAGATGTTTTAGCATTAGATGATGTGATTTTAAAAATGTAGGTCAACTGTGAAATAAAAGTTGACAACCTATATGTCAAATGTTATACTCTTTTATGTTAACAAATAAATACTGTACCGCAGACAGTAGGTGCCACTAAGGCATAACGTATACAACCTACCGAGGTCTTATATAAATGGACGGATGTATAGCCACTTTGCCTGCGGGAAACAGCAAAGTGGCATTTTTTGAAATATTCAAGGAGGTGTAACAATGGCTAAAGTAACACAAAAACAAGTAGTTGTTAATGAAATTAAAGAAAAACTTAACGGAGCTTCTTCTGTATTATTAGTTGACTACCGTGGTCTTACAGTAGAACAAGATACAGTTCTTCGTAAAGAACTTCGTGAAGCAGGTGTTGAGTACAAAGTATACAAAAACACTATGGTAAAATTTGCTATTGAAGGAACAGAGTTCGAAGCAATCGCTAACGAACTTGAAGGACCAACAGCTATCGCTATTTCTTATGCAGATGCAACAGCTGGTCCAAGAATTCTTGCAAAAGTAGCTAAAGCTAATGAAAAATTAGAATTCAAATCAGGTGTAGTAGAAGGTACTTACTACGATGCTAAAGGTATGATGGCTATCGGTAATATCGCTCCTAGAGAAGAATTACTTGGTCGCTTACTTGGAAGTTTCAAATCACCTATTGCAAGCTTTGCACGCGTTATCAAACAAGTTGCAGAGAAGGACGCTTAATTTTATTAAGTGCTTAAGAGTTACGACTCAAATTAGATTTATATAAAAATACAAATAAACGGAGGATGCTTACAATGGCAAAATTATCAATCCAAGAAATTATCGATGCAGTTAAAGAATTAACTATCTTAGAATTAAACGAATTAGTAACAGCTTGTGAAGAAGAATTCGGTGTATCAGCAGCAGCTGGTGTTATGGTAGCAGCAGCAGGTGCAGGTGCAGCAGCTGAAGAAAAAACAGAATTCGACGTTGAATTAACAGACGCTGGTTCAGAAAAAATCAAAGTAATCAAAGTTGTTCGTGAAATCACAGGACTAGGATTAAAAGAAGCTAAAGAAGCTGTAGACGGATGTCCAAAAGTTCTTAAAGAAGGTGCTTCTAAAGAAGATGCAGAAGCAATCAAAGCTAAACTTGAAGAAGTTGGCGCTAAAGTAACATTAAAATAATTAATAACGTTAATTGTATTAATAAAGCTTAGAAGGAGTAGTCGTATAGATACTCCTTTTTGTTGTTTATAGAATAGATGAAAAATATTTATAAAAAATTATATATATAATTAGGGACTAGTGTTTTTGATAACATGTATAAGGATGTAGAGAGAACACTAATATCTAAACGGTAATAATAGAAGGCTTTAATCATAAACCAGCAGTGTGATATCTAACCAATGAGGGCGAGCATTATCTAACTAATGGCAGGGATGATGCCAAGAAGCTAAGATTAGTACGGTTACTGTGAAGATTTCTACACCAATCCCAAATAAACTGATTAAAAAAACAGATTGCCTTAATAACTTGTAGGAATCCAGATTCTAGTGATGATTTAATTAGAACATAACATGTTAGCAAGTTAAATACAAGGGTTAGAGAAGGTGATTAAAAGAATAACAAAAAACAGTAAGATGTAGAAATACATTTGCCGGTTTTTTGTGTGGATATAATAAAGAAAAAGGGATTTATAAAGCTAATTGTTAAAATAAATAATAAAAATAACATTAAATTGATAAAGATATTGAAAAATTAAAATGAAAGGATTATACTAATATATGTTGAAAGAAATACTGTACCGCAGACAGTAGGTATGCCACTGGCATATAAAACCTACCGAGGTCTTAAAAATGGACGGAAGTGTGAGCTACTTTGCCTGCGGAAATGAGCAAAGTAGTATTTTTTGCTAGTTTATCTAGCTCAATGATTTGTGACTAAATAAGGAGGTGTAACAATGGCAAAAGTAGAACAGAAAAAAGTAGTTGTTGATGAAATTAAAGAAAAACTCAATGGTGCTTCTTCAATTTTATTAGTAGATTACCGTGGGCTTACAGTAGCACAAGATAGTGCACTTCGTAAAGAACTTCGTGAAGCCGGTGTTGAATACAAAGTATACAAAAACACAATGATTAACTTTGCTATTGAAGGAACAGAGTTTGCTGAAATCTCTAAAGATCTTGAAGGACCAACAGCTATAGCTATTTCTTATGAAGATGCTACAGCAGGCCCAAGAATTCTTGCAAAAGTAGCAAAAGATAATGAACAATTAACATTCAAAGCAGGTGTAGTAGAAGGTAACTACTATGATGCAGCTGGTATGATGGCTATTGGTAATATCGCTCCTAGAGAAGAATTACTTGGCCGTTTACTTGGAAGCTTCAAATCACCTATTTCAAGCTTTGCACGTGTTATCAAACAAATTGCAGAAAAAGACGCTTAATTTTATTAAGTGCATAAGAGTGTTTACTCAAATCGTTACATATTAATTAAAAAATTACGGAGGTGCTTATCATGGCAAAATTATCAATCCAAGAAATTATCGATGCAGTTAAAGAATTAACTATTTTAGAATTAAACGAATTAGTATCAGCTTGTGAAGAAGAATTCGGTGTATCAGCAGCAGCAGGTGTTATGGTTGCAGCAGGTCCAGCAGCAGCAGCTGAAGAAAAAACAGAATTTGACGTTGAATTAACAGAAGCAGGAGCAGAAAAAATCAAAGTTATCAAAGCTGTTCGTGAAATCACAGGTCTTGGCTTAAAAGAAGCTAAAGAAGCTGTAGATGGAGCTCCAAAAGTTCTTAAAGAAGGCGTAGCTAAAGAAGAAGCAGAAGCAATCAAAGCTAAACTTGAAGAAGTTGGTGCTAAAGTAACATTAAAATAAGGATTAAACAACTTATATTAAAATGTTAAATATAAAATGCACTCTATTTAGTAGTTATTAAGCTAAATAGGGTGCATTTTTTATTATCGCGGATATAAAGATTTAATATTATCAATATTTTTATTATTTTAAAAATATTGATAACTAATTTTCTTGATGCTATACTTACTATATATTATGGTAAATTTTATGAAATATTGGATAAGTTAATTAAAAGAGAGGTAAAAGGGAAAGATGAAAAGAAGATGGTGGCTGTTTGGAAGTAGTGTAGTATTAGCGTGTATATTAACATTTATACCTGTAATGATAAGTAGATATAGTCATTGCATAAGTAGTACGAGCGTAACAGAACAATACAATATAAAAAAAGGTCAAGATATTATAGAAAGCTATGGCTATGATATGAAGGAAGATTGTGAAGGCGTAAGTTTAAACGTTAAATTAAAATTAATAGAAGGTCAAGTGAGATTTGTACTTAGAAATCCAGATGGCAAAATAGAGTGGGAAGATACGATTGACAGTGGAATAGACTTTAATGAAACAAAATCATTTGATAAAAATGTGGGATATTGGACATTAGAATTTGAGAATATTAATAGGTTAGCTGAAGGGGAACTAGCATTAGAATTTAAGAAAAAATAAATTAATTAAGAGGGATTAAAGCATGAGGATATTATATAAATTTATTCATAGTCATTAACTTAAGACTAAGTTTTTCCAGCAACAATAAGTTGTTCTAAATAACCTTCTATTTTAGAATAGGTGGTTTGTCTTAAACGTTTTTCATACAAAGCCAACTTTCCTATTCTTTGAACTAAGTTAGAAAACGTCTCGTAAGTATGTAGTGTGATTCTTTTTG
>NZ_BBCG01000005.1 GCF_001311925.1 Cellulosilyticum ruminicola JCM 14822 | reverse complement strand
GTTATGCCAACTTTTAATCATTGGTATGCTAAATAAACCTATGAATGAACAATAAATTCTGGGACTAGTAGGAGATAGCTAAAAGATAGTAAGATGCGTTCACGCCAATGTACATAACACTCGTGGAAGAGTCGTTTGCTTTGAGGTAATATCTTGAAAAGGAGATGACTAAATTTATGCTTTTTCCATAAGGTTAAGCAAAGTAGCTTGAAAGCGGCGACGAAGCATAGGGTAAGGAAAATGTTTGAAATGCTTTCAAATAGTAAGATTACCAGAAGCTCCTTCAGTGATAAGGGTATGGATATGAGGATTCCATTTAAGATCACGACCGAAAGTATGTAAAGTAGAGACAAAACCAGGAGTAAAACATTCTTTTTATTTTGAGAAGCAAACCAAGAAAGAAGGGTTTGAGAAACAGCTTGAAAAAGAATGTTAAGTAAAGTACGATCGTTGACATACTGCATATCACAAGTATTGCAAAAATGATTTTTGCAACGAAAAGGAACATGTAGAACAGAGCCATAGTGAGAGCACTGATAAAGTGCATGGCCTTGAGAAAAGTCACCGCAAGAGATAATTTTGCTGACTTCCTTGAAGACAACGGGATGAATATGAAAGTTTAGATTAGATTTAATAAAGTTAAACCAATAATCTTGAAGAAGCTGTCTAATAGTAAAAGTAGGATATTTTGTCATATAGTTATCTTGTTTTGTCTTGGCTTGGAGCGGCATAAAAGTAATAAATTGTAAAAAACAAAGACAATATTGTAAAAATATTTAAATATCTTAGTAAAAAACGTTTTATTATTGAAATATATGTAGTATACGATGTAAAATTAATATAAGAATGAAAATTTTAAAAAAATAAATAAATAAAAATATTCTTTTAAGGAAGGGGAAAAATGAGAATATATGTAATTTCAGATTTACATGTAGAATACAAACAAAATAGAAACTGGGTTAATAATTTAAGTAGGATAGACTATAAGCAGGATACTTTAATTATTGCAGGAGATGTTGCAGCAGATTTGAATCTAATAGAAGAGGTATTTAAGTTTTTGAGTGGAATTTTCTTTAAAGTAGTATATGTACCTGGAAATCATGACTTGTGGGTAAATGAGGAAATGAATATTAATTCCATAGAAAAATTAGAGATAATAAGAAAAATTGCTGATAAGTATGATATTAGTATGTCAGTAGTAGAACTATCAGGGGCAATAATAGTACCTCTATATAGTTGGTATGATTATTCTTTTGGTAAATTAAATCAAGAATTAATCAATACATGGGCAGACTTTAGAAGATGTAAGTGGCCGCAAAATTTTTCCCAGCAAATGATAGCTGAATGTTTTTTTTCCATAAATAAAACAGAGGATTTTAATATTAAAAACAAAAAAATAATATCTTTTTCGCATTTTTTACCGGACATAAAATTAGTGCCTAGATTTTTCACTAATTCAATTAGTTATTTATTTCCGGTTATGGGAAGTAAAAGGCTTTTGGAAGTGATTTCAAATCTACAATCAGATATACATGTTTTCGGACATTTACACGTTAATTGTAATAAAACTCAAGGAAAAACTAGATTTATTAATAATAGTTTTGGATATACATATGAAACATATTTTAATAAAAAGAAATTGCAATGTATTTATGAAGGATGATTCATAACAAGGGAGGAAAAAAGAAAGGGAAAACTTAATACTTAAGATTGTTAATAAAATATATATTGAGAGGATGATTATTATGAAGACATATGTTTTTCCAGGGCAAGGCTCACAACAAAAAGGAATGGGTAAGGAATTATTTGATAAGTATAGAGATTTAATTGAAATAAGTGATGAGATATTGGGGTATTCAATTGAGGAATTATGTTTGGAAGATCCTGAGGATAAGTTGAATTTTACTCAATATACACAACCTGCTTTATATATTGTAAGTGCATTAAGTTATTATGAAGAAAGAGAACAAACTGGAACTATTCCAGATTATGTGGCAGGACACAGTTTAGGGGAATACAATGCCTTGTTAGCAGCTGGTGTATTTGATTTTGCAACAGGACTTAAGATTGTAAAAAAGAGAGGGGAATTAATGGCTAATGCTCCTGAGGGGGGAATGGCAGCTGTATTAGGGTTATCTAGAGAAGCATTAGAAAAGGTAATAAGCGATAATAATTTAAATAGTATAGATGTAGCTAATTTTAATACACCTTCACAGATTGTTATATCTGGACCTAAAAAGGATATCGCAGAAGCAGAAAAATATTTTATTGATGGCGGAGCAACAAGATATGTAGCACTTAATGTAAGTGGTGCGTTCCATTCTAGATATATGGCTGGAGCAGCAAAAGAATTTGATCTATTTTTACAAAACTTTGTATTAAAACAACCTAAAATACCTGTTATAGCAAACTATACAGCAAGAGAATATAGAGGTAGTGATATTAAGTCTTATTTAGTACAACAGATGAAATCTTCTGTAAAATGGACTGAAACAGTGTGTTATTTAATGGGAAAAGATGAAGAGATGGAATTTAAACAAATGGGACCTGGACGTGTATTAGTTAGTATGATTAGAAATATTAAACGTGAAGGGAAACCTATTTATGAGGAAGAAGTAAGAGAAGAAGTAGGAGAAGAAATAGAGGCAAAAGTAAAGCAAGAAGTAATTAATACACAAACTAAACAAGAAAATGTGGATATAAAAACGGAAAGAGGAAATTTTGATATAGTAGGACAGCAGTTAGGTAGTAAGAGTTTTAAAGAAAGATATGGATTAAAATATGCTTATTTAACTGGTTCAATGTATAGAGGAATTGCTTCTCCTAGAATGATAGAAAAAATAGCTAATATAGGATGTCTAGGATTTTTAGGAACAGGTGGTATGTCTTTAGAAGAGATAGAGAAAAATTTTAGAGCAATTAAAGAAGTGTGTAAAGATAATATTTTTGGAATGAATTTATTACATTTAATGAATAATCCTACATTAGAAGAAAAGATAGTAGATTTCTATTTGGATAATAATGTAAAGGTAGTAGAAGCTTCTGGATATATGAATGTTACATATGCGTTAGCTAAATTAAGAGTAAAAAGTTTATATCGTGATGAGAATAATAAAGTATGTTCTAAAATTAAAATTATAGGTAAAATTTCTAGACCAGAAGTAGCGGAAGCATTTATGAGTCCAGTACCTGAGAGAATAATGAAAAAGTTAATAAGTGATGGAGCAGTTAGTGATTATCAAGTTAAAATGGCAGAAGAGATGAGTGTTGTAGATGATATCTGTGCAGAAGCTGATTCAGGTGGACATTCAAATCATGGTGTAGCAATAGTTGTTTTAACAGCAATACAAGAATTAAGAAATAGAATGATGGAAAAATTTAAATACCAACATTATATTCATGTTGGACTAGCAGGTGGAATAGGAACACCTGAAGCCATTATGGCAGCGTTTGCAATGCGTGCAGACTTTGTAATGACTGGATCAATAAATCAATGTACAGTAGAAGCTGGAACAAGTGATGCAGTTAAAGATATCTTACAAACTATTAATGTGCAAGATACAGAATATGTACCTGCAGGAGATATGTTTGAAATAGGTGCAAAAGTTCAAGTAGTGAAGAAGGGAGTATTTTTCCCAGCGAGAGCAAATAAATTGTATGACATTTATACCCACTATAATTCTTTAAGAGAAATTGAACCAGCAGTAGCAGAACAAATTCAAGAAAGATATTTTAAAGCGAGTTTTGAGGAAATATATGAAAGAAGTTTAAGAGAACATAAGAGTATTAATAGAGAACGTGCAGAAAGAGATGAAAAGTATAAAATGAGCATTATCTTTAGACAATACTTTGCATTGACTAATAAATATGCTGTTGAAGGAAAGAAAGAGAATAAAGTAGATTTCCAAATTCATTGTGGACCAGCCTTAGGAGCGTTTAATCAGATGGTTAAAGGTACAAATTTAGAGGATTGGAAAAATAGATATGTAGATAAGATAGCAGTTATGTTAATGGAGGAAGCTGCTAAAAGATTTAAGGAATATATCAATGCATTTTAGAAAGGGGAAAGTGTATTAAAAAATCTTAAGAAGGGTTGAGAATATGATAAATAAATCTACTAATAAAGAAGGGAAAATAAGTGGCACAAAAGATATTGCTATAGTTGGGTTAGCATGTAGATTTCCAGAAGCTAATAATTATAATGAGTTTTGGAATAACTTAATAAACGGCAAGAATAGTATAACTTCGGTAGAAGAATGGCAAAGTAACTTGCTTATTACTAATAAATTAGGAAGAATAGAAAATATTAATGAGTTCGATAATCAATTTTTTAATATATCGCCTAGGGAAGCTATGCATATGGAACCCCAACAAAGATTGTTATTGCAAGAGACGTGGCGCTGTATAGAAGATTCGGGGATTTCATTATCAGAGCTTCAAAAATCAAATACATCTGTATTTGTGGGAGCAATGTCAATGGATACATATTTTGGAGACCCTACAGAAGAAGAGATAGATGTATTTACAGGTGCAGGAAACTATTTCTTTATGTTAGCAAATAGAATTTCATATGCATTGGATTTAACAGGTGAAAGTCAAGTGGCTGATTGGGGGTGCGCATCAGGACTTGCAAGTGTAATAGAGGGATGCCGATCAATTCAAAGAGGAGATAGTGAATATGCTATAGTAGCGGGAACTAATATTCATTATTCAGAACTAAAATATTGGATTTGGTCCAAAAATAGAATGCTAAGCCCAAGAGGACAATGTAATACTTTTGATAAAGAAGCTGATGGATTTGTGGCTGGCGAGGGCGTAGGAGTTCTTTTGTTACAACCATTAGATAAGGCTATACAAAATAAGAGTAGTATTTATGGTGTAATAAAAGGTTGTCATATAAATCATTGTGGACATGGAAATGCAGTATCTGCTCCAAAAATGGAAGCACAAAGAGATGCTATGATAAAATGCTATGAACAAGGCGGAATAAATCCTAGAACAATATCTTATGTTGAAACTCATGGGACAGGAACTTCATTAGGAGATCCTATAGAGGTAGAAGCGTTAAAGCAAGCCTTTAGTCAATTTACTGAGGATAAAGGATTTTGCACTATAGGTTCTGTAAAAACGAATATTGGTCATTTAGCAGCTGGAGCAGGAATGGCAAGTATGATTAAGGTTTTACTAATGATGAAATATAAGAAAATCCCACCTTCACTTAATTATAGAGTATTAAATCCTATCATAGAACTTCAAGACACTTGTTTTAAGATAGAAGATAAATTAAGAGATTGGATAAAAGAAGAGGTAGATAAACCATATCGTGCAGCTGTTAACTCTATTGGTTATGGCGGTGTAAATACACATGTTATAGTAGAAGAATATATGTATAAAGATACGGGAAAATCAAAAGGAGAGCAGATATTTACATTATCAGCTAAGACTAGTAAAAGTCTAGAGAAAATGGTGAGTAATTGGAAGGAACAGATAAATACATTGTCAGAGTATAAATTTAAAGATGTATGTAACACGCTTCTATTGGGTAGAGAACAATATAGATATAGATATAGTTGTGTTGTAAATGACTTTGAACAATTAAAAGAAAAACTAGCCAGTTATAAAGTTTATGATTCTAAAAAGGATAATAAATATGTCTTAAGTGTTGTGAATTATAACTTAAGCTTAGGAGAATATGATGAATTATTTAAGAGTTATCCAATACTCAAGAAGAATCTATTAGACATTGTAAAACAAGCTGATAAGTTACACATTATTCCTGATTTTAAGCAGCAGTTTTTGAGCACTGCATGGAAACAAAATTATGTAAAAGGATTTAGATTTATTATATCATTTGCTATTCAGAAAACACTTAAAGCATTAATTGATGAAGATCAGATTTATATGATAAGTGGGGATGATGCTGGAGTATGGGTAGCTTTAGTACTTAGTGGCATATTACAGTGGGAAGAAGTATTAAGATATTTATTCAATCAAATTTCCATTGAAGATTTGACATATAAGAGACCACAAATACCATTTTATGATCACTTAGAAGGAAAGATTATATCACCACATCAGGTTAGAGAAGACTTTATAGAAGAACTGCTTAAGAATATTAACGTAGAAGAAGACTTGTTGTTATATTACTTAAATAAATCAGGTGTTCTATATAGTAATCAATTTACTTTTAGAAAGTATATGAATGAGTGGAATAATATTCTTAAGGATTATGAATTAGAAATTGAACAACTTATAAATGTAGAAGAATATTATAAGTGGAATGTTACAGGGGAAGTAAAGAAGAAAATACTTGTATTAATTATTTGTTTGATGTCTATTAAACGGGTTAAACAAAAATGGAATTTATCAGAAAAGGAAAGAATCGATAATAAAGAATTCTATATATTATTGGATTTAGTAACCTCAGGTGTAATTACAAAGCAAGAAATATTACAAATATTATTAGGAGATTTTAATGCATTGCATAATGCACAAAATCAGATTGTCAATAGAATCAATTCATGTGATATAGAGAATTTTGAAAGAAGAGAAGTTAATGTTGAAGATGAGGAGTTATCTAAGGAAATTAATAATTTCAAGGAATGGTTATCACTTAGAATGACGCAGCCATCTAATATAGAATCAAGTCAATTTAATGTTATAAAAGTAAGCCTTAAACAGAATGAGTGTAATGCATTAAGACAATTTAATAATCAACTTAATATGTTATGGCAACAAGGCGTTAAATTTAACTGGAAACAATTACATGAAAATGAAGTATACCATAAATTGCATTTACCTGTATATGAATTTGAAAAGAACACATTTAATGTACCGTATAAAACAGGGCATAAAGCTAATGTAATCCAATATCAAGAATGTGCTGAAGATAATGGGGGAGAAAATGTAATGATGGAGAAAGTTGATAATAGATATTTTTTAAGTAAACATTGGAAGCAGGAAGATGCTAGCGAGAAAGAGAGTATTAAAGGCGTAATTGCTATTATAGTATCTGAAGAAGTAGAAGCATTAGCACAACATGTAACAACATATTTTAAAGACTATGTAATAATAAGGAATAATGAATTAAAAGATGATTTTAATAATCCAGATACATACTGGAAGAAGTTTAGAGGAGTTATTGACTTAGTTGGATGTGGTAAAGATGAAAGCTATGAGTTTACTTGGATTAAGTGGCTTCAATTATTACTTACATTTGGAAATCGTACACAGTTAAAACTCCTATGTGTTACTAAAGGATTAGAAAGTTTCATGAATGATTCACTAACAATGTATGGTGCCAAACGTGTTGGGCTTTATCGCATGTTACAAAGTGAATATAAATCATTAGAGACTAGACATATGGACGTTAGTCCAGATTTAACGGCTAATCAAATCGCAAAACAAGTTGTTGAAGAGTTTCAAACTAAATCAACAACACCAGAAGTATCTTATAGAGAAAATAAACGCTACAGAAGTTATTTAGATGAAATCGATTTACAAGCAAAAGGCAATAAGATTAATTTTAATAAGGATCAGGTTGTAGTTATTACTGGTGGTACTAGAGGAATAGGTGCATTATGTGCAAAACATTTAGTAGATAATTATGGTGTAAGAAAAATAGCATTAATAGGACGGGAAGTATTACCACCTAGAAATGAATGGGATAATGAGCATGGAAAGGGACTGACAGAAAAAATTAATAATGTTAAATATCTTGAGAGTAAAGGCGCTCAGGTGGAAGTTTTATCTATTGATTTTAATGATTTAGATAATGTAAAACATGCATTAAGTTTATTACTGAAAGCATGGGGACTATTGCAGGAATCATTCATGGGGCAGGTGTTGCAGATTTAAACAATCCTGTATTTATTAAGAAAGCAACAGAAGATATTGATGCTGTATTATTACCTAAAATTAAAGGATTGGATTATTTGATTAATACTATAAAAGGACAAGCATTAGAATTTTTCATTGTATTTTCTTCTGTATCATCTATTATTCCAGTATTAGGTGTAGGTCAAGGAGACTATGCATTAGCTAATGATTACATGAATTATTGTGTAGAATACTACAAGAAGCAATTGCCAATGATAGCTATTATGTGGCCTAGCTGGAAAGAAATCGGAATGGGTGAGGTAACTAGTAAAGCTTACTTAGAATCGGGTCTAATAAGTATCACAAATAAGCAAGGAATTGCAATGCTAGATGAAGTATTAGGATCTAAGAATGAAGAAATTACAACTGTTTTACCTGCAATTGTTGAAGAGGATAGATTTGATATAAGACAATTAATGTTTAAGGAAAGGATGAAAGAAGAAGATATGAAGATAGCCGAAACAGTAAATAACACTGTAGTTGCAAGTCCATCTCTTAAAGATACATTAAGTAATATACTAGTAGATGTTTTTGAAAAAGAACTTAGATGTAATATAGATGATTTAAATAAAAACTTCCAAAGCTATGGCGTAGATTCGATTTTTATCGCTGAACTTATCACAAGGATTGAAGGCAGAATAAAAGGAATAAAATTAGATGCACTTGCCTTTCTAGAGTATCCAAGTATTAGTCAACTAGCAGACTATATGTTAGATGAATATGCTAATGAGATTAAGCAAAATTTAGGTGGAGATAGTGAAGTAAATAACACAGTTGAGGAAAGTAATAATACAACTGAAGAGAACAATAATACAATTGAGGAAATACTAGTAGCTATATTTAAAGAAGAATTATCATTAGACACAGATACTATTGATAGTAATTTATCTTTCCAGGAATTTGGCGTAGATTCAATTTTTATGGTAGATATTATAAAACATATTGAAAAAAGTATTCAAGGAGTCAAAATTGATGCAACAGACTTAATTGAATTTAATACAATCGGTAAATTAACTGAGTACATTAGTGAAAATATAACTCCTGTTAAAACAATAGAAAGTGTTAAGGAAGTTCAAAAGCAAGATCGTATAGAAAATGTTAAAGAAGAAGTAAGATAACTTCTTCTAAGAATAAAAAAATAGCAGTTATTGGTATGGCATGTCATTTCCCAGGAGCACAAAATATTAGTGAGTACTGGAATAACTTATGTAATGAAGTTGATAGTATTGAAGAAATCCCAATAGAAAGATGGGATTGGCGAGATGACTACTATAGAATGAATGGGGAACTTTTTAGAAGTACAAGTAATAGAGGCGGATTTATTAAAGATATTGATAAATTTGATCCAGAATATTTTAGAGTAAGTGACAAACAAGCAATCCAAATGGATCCATTACAAAGACAATGGTTAGAGGTGAGTGTAGAAGCTCTTGCAGATGCAGGATATACCAAAGATGATGTTTGGGGAAAATCAGTTGGGGTATTTGTTGGAGCACGTGTAGGTCAGTTTTATCATACATTAGAGGAAATAGATAGTGAAACGATTAATGGATATGGTCAAAACTTTATATCTGTACACTTATCACATTTCTTAAATTTAAAAGGACCTAATATGGTTATAGATGCAGCTTGTGCAAGTTCATTAACGGCTATTAATTTAGCTATAAATAGCATTAATAGTGGTGAATCAGAGATGGCATTTGCAGGTGGTGTAGAGATTCTAGAACCAACTACATATGAAGTATTAAGTCCTTCTAAAATCATATGTCCTGATGGAAAATGTAAAACATTTTCTAACAATGCAAATGGTATAGCTATCGGAGAAGGCTGCGGTGTAATTTTATTAAAAGCTTTAGATAAAGCTATTGCTGATGGAGATAAAATTTATGGTGTTATAGATGGTGGTGCACTAAACAATGATGGCAATACAATGGGTATTAAGACACCTGATCCTAAAGCTCAAGAAGATTTAGTTCTCCAAGCAATAAAGAATTCTGATATTGATGGAAGTACGATTAGCTATATTGAAGCACATGGTACAGGAACTATGATAGGTGATCCTATTGAATTGAAATCTTTAACAAAAGTCTTGAGAAGATATTCTGGTAAAAATAATTACTGTGGTATAGGAAGTGTAAAATGTAATATTGGACACCTCTTATGTGCATCAGCGGTTGCTAGCGTTATTAAAGTATTGTTATGTATTACTAAGAAGCAGTTACCAGCAAGTATTAATTGTGAACCACTTACTACAAGATTTAAATTTGAGGGTTCACCATTATATGTAGTAAAATCGTTAACAAATTGGCAGCCACAAGATGGCGTATTAAGAGCTGGCGTTAGTGCATTTGGTTTAGGCGGAAGTAATGCGCATATTATTATAAGTAATGATAGTGTACCTGAAAGCTGCAAAGCTGAGTTAACACCAAAAGGAGAAAAAGTACAATTTAATCGTAAGGTTTTATGGAACAATAATCATGCTATTAAGCATCCATTAAATAGTAGTAGTAGCCATAATAAACATGAAGAAACAATTAGTAAAGTAGATACTTTAAAGAGTATACAAGAATGGTTAAAGAATACTGTTTCAGAAGAACTTCATATTTCAGACATTGATTTAAATAAAAACTTACAGATTTATGGAGTGGATTCTATATTTATAGCTGAAATTATTAAGAGAATGGATAAAGAACTAAACATAGATACAATGGATCCAATAGTCTTCTTGGAATATTCAACTTTAGATAGCTTGGCTAAATATATGGTAGAAACGTATAATACACAATTGTTAGCTGCCTTTGGAGATAATATCAAGAGGAAGAATTAAGTATAGATAAAGTAAAAGCTACAGTAACACAAAATTTATCAAAACTAGAGCTAGATTTTAATAAATCTCTTTTAGATATGGGTATTAATTCAAAACAAGATTTAATAGATGTTATTGTGAATAAACTCATTAAAGGTAAACAAGATATAAGTAGCAATGAAAATGTTATAAAAGAAGCACATAATGAGTTACAAAATACAGGTAAAGCAAAAAAAGATAGAAAAGTAGCTGTTATAGGAATGGCATGTCATTTCCCAGATGCAGCCAATATTAAAGAGTACTGGGAAAATCTCATAAATGGAATAGATAGTATGAGAGAAATTCCAAAAGATAGATGGGATTGTACAGAGGATTACTATATATCTAAAGGAGAAAAGAAAAAGAGCATTACAAATTTAGGTGCCTTTATGAAGAATGATATATATGAATTTGATCCAGAGTACTTTAAAATTTCGGATATAATGGCAGAACAAATGGACCCATTACAAAAGCAAATATTAGAAGTAGGTGTAGAAGCCTTAAGTGATGCAGGATATACGAAGGAAGATGTATGGGGCAAAAATGTGGGTATGTTTGTAGGTGCTAGAGCAGCATGCTTTTTAGGTAAGATTCAAGAGTATAATGCAGAAACACCAGTAGGATTTGGTGAGAACTTTATTTCTATACAACTTGCCCATTTCTTAAACTTAAAAGGACCTAATATGGTAATTGACGCAGCTTGTGCAAGTTCACTAACAGCATTACATTTAGCGGCTAAAAGTATTCAACAAGGTGAATCTGATATGGCATTTGTTGGAGGAGTAGAATTATTAGAAAGAAGAACATACCATATGTTAAGTGGTGGCAAAATTTTATCACCAGATGGCAGATGTAAAACCTTTTCAGATGACGCCGATGGCATAGGCATTGGAGAAGGATGTGGTGTGCTTTTATTAAAATCATTAGAAGATGCAATTAAAGATAATGATAAGATTTATGGCGTTATTGATGGTTCTGCACTTAATTGTGATGGTAATACAATGGGTATTACAACTCCAAATCCACAAGCTCAAGAAGCGTTAATTGAAAAAGCTATAGCAGATGCAGAAATTAAAGCTAATTCTATTAGTTATGTAGAAGCACATGGAACAGGCACAATGATAGGAGACCCAATTGAATTAAGAGCGTTAACAAGAATATTAACTAAAGACACAGATAAGAAACAATATTGTGGAATAGGTAGTGTAAAGAGTAATATAGGTCATTTACTATGTGCGGCAGGTGTAGCTAGTGTTATAAAAGTTTTACTTTCAATTACAAAACAACAGCTACCACCAACAATTAACTGTAAAGAAGTTAATCCAAGATTTAATTTTGAACAATCACCATTATATTTAGTACAAGAATTAACAAAATGGCAAGGTGAAGATAATTTAAGAAGAGCCGGTATTAGTGCATTTGGATTAGGCGGTAATAATGCACACATTATTATAAGTGATGAAGGTATTCCAAATGGTAATAGAGCTACATTAGAACCAAAAGGTGGAGAAGTTCATTTTAATCGTAAGAAATCTTATTACCAAGCATTGGATAAAGATTCAGAAAGAATGTGGGAAATAGGCAAAGCAAGCAGTCAAGCGAAAGAACAAAATGAAAGTCAAGATGAAGATGATGATGACTTTTTAGATTTCTTTATAGTACGTAATTAATAAAATATAAGTAAAGAAGGTGCTAAGAAAATGCATAAGACTGGTGAAAAGACATATATCCAGAAGATAACTTATAATAACAAAATTCCTAGAGATCATCATGTACATAGTGTAAGAACTGTACCAGGAATCACATATTTAGATATGATTTATAGATTAGTTGAAGACTATATGTTAACTCAAGCAGTTTCATTAAAAAATATTTTATTTAAGCATCCTATTGTAGTTACAGAAGAATTTGATAAAGAAGTTTATGTAACATTTATACCGATAGAAGATCATTGGCAGGTTAATGTTTCAAGTAGAAGAATTAAAGATGATAAATATTTAAGTGATGAAATAGATGCTAACATGGAATGTTTATTATATTTAGAAGATGTTCCTAATAGCAAAATCCTTAATATTAAAGCTTTTAAAGATCATGCCCAAGAGAAATGGGATATGGAAGAAGAATATGGATTAGCTAGAAAAATCGATATTCGACACTATGATTTTATGAAAGCAAGAGGGACTATTTATTATTATAAGGGCCAAGAGTTAATGGCACTTACATTAGGAGAAGAAGGAGAAAAATATAGAAAAGCATTTTATGCACATCCAGCATTTTTAGATGCAGCCACTTTTTCAGGTACATTTAAATTTACAGAAGATATGATTGCTAGAGATGGAAATGAACATATAGCTTATATTCCTTTTTCTATAGAAAACTTTGCAGTATATAAACATTTTCCAAAAGAGATTTTTGTATATACAAGTAAAAGTGTAGAAGTAAGAAAAGATAACACTATACCAGATATTAATAAAAAAGACATTAGTATATATGATGAAAATGGTGAATTAATTGCATATTTTAAAGGACTCGTTTTAAAGAGAATTAGAGATCCTAGATTAATTTCAGGACTTACAGAAAAAGAAAAAGTTACAGAAGAAATTGCTCCAAATAAGATTATTAATATAAGCAATGATAGTAATGCTAGTAACATTTTAGTGTATTTACAAGAGCAAGTTGGAAAAATGTTAAATAGACAAGTAAGTGCTCAAGATAATGAGGTAGGATTCTATGAATTAGGTCTAGATTCTGTAGAGCTTGTTCAATTAGTGAAATTATTAGAAGGTAAAGTCGGTACAACCTTATATCCAACTTTATTATTTGAGTATACAGATATAAAGCAACTTAGTGAGTATTTAGAAGAAAATTATAAGGATGTCTTTAATAAAACGGAAACTATACAACCAGCAAAAGTGGAAGTTATAAGTTCGGTAGAAAATTCAGCAGACTTTATAAAAACATATTTACAAGCTGAAGTTGGAGAATTATTAGATAGAGATATAACAAATCATGAAAATGAAGTTGGTTTTTATGACTTAGGGTTAGACTCTGCGGATTTACTCCATATTGTAAAATGTCTTGAAAATAAATTTAATATCAAAGTATATCCAACTTTATTATTCGAATACACTACAATTAATGAATTAACAGTGTACCTTTGTGAGAATTACAAAGAGAACATTAAGATAGAGAGTGTTAAAGAAAGTGTGAAAGAAAGTGTTAAAGAAAGTAATGTAAGTATACAAGCTAATTCTGTAATGTTACAACCAGTATGGAATAAAAAAGCTTTATCTGAAAAGGGTATAGATATTAGTAAACAGGTGATTATCCTAAATGGATGTAGTCATTTATCAGGACAAGCTCAAATATTCTTTGGTGATGCTGAGGTTATAAATCTACAAGAAAAAAGTAATGATATGCTTCAGACAACATTTGATACATGTCATGAAATAATTAAGCAATTACAAAAGCAAATTAAAGAAGTTAAGCAGGGAAATATTTTAATACAAGTAGTAGCTAATAAATTAAGTGAGTCAGTGGAAGCTATTAATGGGATTTTAAAAACAGCATCAATGGAGAACTCAAGAGTATATGGCCAAATAGTAGTATTTGAAAATATGAATGAGATGTCTAAAGAACAAGTTTTAGAATGCTTAAACAATGAAAAAACTCATGTGAATAGCTTAGATACTTTAATTACTTATAAAGCTACAGAACGTTTCAGCAGATGTTTTACTGAAGTAGAAGGAAAAGAAAAGAAAATAGTTTATAAAGAGAATGGTGTATATGTCATTACTGGTGGTTTAGGTGGATTAGGCCTAGCTCTTACGAAACACATTGCAGAAACAGTGAAGGCTAATATTGTTTTATTAGGCCGTTCTAAACTTAATGAAAAGAAGAAAAACATATTATTAGGTTTATCAGATCATAAATCAGAAATTAGCTATAAGAGCATAGATGTAAGTGATGCATCTAGTGTTAAAAAGTGTATAGGTGCTATAAGAAAACATTATGGCAAGATTAATGGCGTATTTCACTGTGCAGGTGTATTAAATGACCAAGTTATCTTAAAACAAAATGACAAACAGATTGATAGCGTATTACTTCCAAAGGTTAAAGGAATATATAATTTAGATCAAGCAACTAAAGATGATGCATTAGATTTCTTTGTAGCCTTTTCTTCTATAGCGGCAATTTTAGGAAATATGGGGCAAGCAATTTATGGATTTGGTAATGCTTTATGGATAGTTTTATTAAAGCTAGAAATGTCAAAGTAGAAAAGAATGTAAGAAGAGGTCAATCAGTTGCGATTAACTGGCCACTTTGGAATTCAGATGGCATGTCTATAGATAAAGACATTGTTGAGATGTTAAAAGAGAGAACGGGTTCTGAAGCATTGCCAATAATAGAAGGTATGAATATATTAGATAGTATATTAGCAAATAAATTTGCACAAATAAGTGTATTATATGGCGATACGCAAAAAGTTGTACATTATGCAAAAGATATTATTGATATTTTAGGCAAGGAAAAATCAGTTACTAAACCAGTTGTTAAAGAAAATGCAATTGTAAATGAAGATATAGCTATTATTGGTATTGCAGGAAGATATCCGAATGCAAATACAAAAGAAGAATTATATGAAGTTTTAAGAAGTGGTAAAGATTGCATTACACAAATGCCAGTAGAAAGATGGAAAGATTATAAGTTTAGTTATAATCCAGAAGAAGTTTATAATTTTGGCGGATTTATTCAAGATATAGATAAGTTTGATCCATTATTCTTTAATATTTCTCCAAGTCAGGCTGAAATGATGGATCCTCAAGTAAGACTTTTCTTAGAAGTAGCTTGGGAAGCATGTGAAGATGCAGGTTTTAAAATTCCAAGAAGAGATAAACGTATTCTTAAAGAGAAAAATGTAGGCGTATTTGCAGGTGTATTTTGGAATCACTATGAATTATTTGCAGCAGAGATGACCAAGGATGGTTATAAAACTTCTTTAGGAGTTGCATCTGCCCAAGTTGCAAATGCTGTATCTCATTACTTTAACTTTAATGGTCCATCTATGTCAGTGGATACAATGTGTTCATCTTCTTTAACAGCATTACATTTAGCGTCTGAAAGTATTAAAAGAGGTGAATGTAGTTATGCGTTAGTAGGTGGTGTAAATGTTGTAACACATCCACATAAATATATTTTCTTAAATGATGCAACAATGGTATCAGAGGATGGAAGATGCAGAAGCTTTGGGGAAAATGCTACAGGTTATGTACCAGGTGAAGGTGTTGGCGCCATACTTTTAACTACTGTAAAAGAAGCAGAAGAAAAAGGTTATCCTATATACGGTATAGTAAAAGCAACGGCAATTAATCATACAGGAAAAACATCTGGATTATCAGTGCCAGATCCTAATGCAGAAGCAGAAGTTATTAGGTGTGCACTAGAAAAAGAAAATATAGATGCAAGATCAATTAGGTACATAGAAGCACATGGAACTGGAACAGCATTAGGAGATCCAATAGAAATTACAGGACTTACTAAGGCCTTTAATGCTAATGAGAAAGATGGAAAATTCTGTGCTATTGGTTCAGTTAAATCTAACTTTGGTCACTTAGAAGGGGCAGCTGGAATTGTTGGTATTACAAAAGTATTATTACAACTTAAGCACCATGAAATCTTCCCATCATTACATGCAGAAGAGTTAAATAAATATATACCATTTGATAAGACACCATTTTATGTAGAAACAGAATTAGAAAAATGGGCGCCATTATATATAGATAATCAAGAGGTACCTAGAAGAGCTGGAATTAGTGCATTTGGAGCAAATGGTAGCAATGCGCATGTAATTATTGAAGAATATAAGGGAATCAAGGAAGCGCATACTGATAAAGATACAGGATTAAAGATTATCCCAATTTCAGCAGAAAATAAAGAAGTACTTATAGAGTATGTGAAGAAGTTTATTACGTATTTTGAGCAAGAAGTAATAGTAAGTGAAGAGGTTGTTAATGACGTTAAGGATAGTGTAGTTAACTGCATTGTAAAAGTCCTTCAATTAGAAAAAGATGAAGTAATGCAAGTAGACTCTTTAAGTGAATTAACAACAGATTATTGCCAAATTAATATGTTGAAAGAGCAATTAATAGAAGAATTTGATATAGATACTAAAGAAGGATTATCAGAAATCAATAGTATTCAAGAGTTAGCAACAGAAATTGCTAAGCAAATTAAAAATACTAATGTAGATATTAAGGATAATTCATTAAGAGATGTGGCATATACTCTTCAAGTAGCTAGAGAGAGTATGGCATCTAGAGTAGCCTTTTTATGTTCATCTATACAAGAACTTAAAGAGCAAATGAAGAAGTTTATAAGCGGAGAAGATGCAAAAGAAATTTATTCTTCTGAAATTAAACAAAATAAAAATATAGAAGTATCAGTAGCAATGGCTTCTCATAATATGGATGAGATCGCAGCATTATGGGTAGCAGGTGAAAACATACAATGGCAAGAGCTACATGGAAATAATGTAAATAGAAGAATAAGTTTACCAACATATCCATTCAAGAAAGAACATTATTGGATTACAGATATTATCCCAGAGAAGGATAATAAAGAAGTAAATATACAAGGAATGATTCATCCACTTGTACAGCAAAATACATCTGATATCTTTGAACAAAGATATACAACCGTATTTACTGGCGAAGAGACATTCTTAAAAGACCATGTTGTTGGTGGCAATAAAGTATTACCAGGTGCAGCATATTTAGAAATGGTTCATACAGCAGTTGATTTATCTGTTAAAGATGTTATGAATGAAGAATACATGATTAGCCTAAAAGATGTTGTATGGATGCAACCAATAATTGTAACAGAACCTACAACAGTAAATATTGCCATTCATTTACTAAGCAAAACAGAGTTAAGTTTTGAAGTATATGGTACAACAAGATTGGAAGATGAAGTTGTATATTGTGAAGGAAAGATTAATTTAGATAAGAAAGTAAATCCAGGTCAAATTAATCTTGAAGATATTAAACTTCAATGTACGCTAGGAGAAGTATCAACAGAAGCTTGTTATCAAAAATTAAGTGATGGAGATATAAATTATGGTCCATCTCATAAAGTGATGAAGCAAATCTATTTAGGTGAAAATGTAATACTAACAAAGTTACAACTTCCACTACATTTAGTAGGAGACTTTAAAAAATATACATTACACCCTAGTTTAGTAGATGGTGCTATTCATTCAAGCATTGGTTTCTCAATTAATGATAAAGAAAAGGCTGTAAAAGTACCATTTGCGTTAGAGAATGTAAAAGTATATGACGCTTTAGAACAAATTGTATGGGCGTATGTTACAAAAGAAGAAGATGGAAGATGTAATATAGTTATTTGCAATGAATCAGGTGAGATTAAAGTTAAATTAGAGAAACTTTCATCTAGAGAAATGAAGAGCATGGGCGGCAAAAAACAAGTAGGACAACTTATTTGTAAACCAAGCTGGGTAGAATTTATACCTAAAAACATGACTCAAACAGCAGTTAGCAAGAAAGCTATCTTTATTTATGGATCTAAAGAAAATGAAGAAGTTAAAACTTTAGTTGAAAATAATATTAAAGATAGTGAGTGTACATGTTATGTGGTAGAAAATAATGCGTTAAATCAATCATATAGTATGCATGCTGTACAATTATTAGATGGAATTAAGACATATTTTAAAAACGGTATTTCAAATAAATTACTTGTTCAATTAGTTGTAGTAAAAGATAGAGAAGAAATGGGTGTTTATGAAGGATTATTAAGTTTAGTAAAGAGTGCAGAAGCTGAAAATCCTAATATTATAACACAACTTATTATTTTAGAAGATAATAAGAACATTATTGAGGCAGTAGAAAAAGCTAGTAAGAACTTAAATATTAGTAAGTTAATGTATAAAAATAATAAGTACTATAAACTTCAATGGAATGAAGTGAAGAATAACGATAAGAATGAAACACTTTTATGGAAGCAAAATGGAACATATGTTATTACAGGAGGAATGGGTGGACTAGGCTATATTTTTGCTAAAGAAATAGCTCATCAAATAGGTGAAGGTAATATCATTTTACTTGGTAGGTCTTCATTAACACCTCAAAAACAAGAAAAATTAGATCAACTTAAAAATGAGAAAGTAAACGTCATTTACAAATCAGTTGATTTGATTGAAAGACAAAATCTAGAAAAATCTATAATAGAAATAAAAGAAGCGTATGGATCAATAAATGGTATATTACATTGTGCAGGAACGTTAAAAGACCATTTAATAGGTAAAAAGACAGAAGAAGAATTCTTAGAAGTTATGGCACCTAAAGTAACAGGAATTGTTAATTTAGATGAAGTAACTAAACAAATGAATTTAGATTTCTTTGCAGTCTTTTCATCTCTTGCAAGTTTAAATGGTAATATAGGACAAAGTGATTATGCTACAGCTAATGGCTTTATGGATGCATATGTACAATATAGAAATAGTTTAGTGGCACAAGGTGAAAGAAAAGGAATAACATGTACATTTAACTGGCCATTATGGCAGAAGGTGGTATGAGTGTTGATTCAGATGTCGAGAACGAGTTTGAAAAAGAAACTGGTATGGTGGCAATGCAAACTCAAGTAGGCATTAATGCGTTTAATTATGGTGTAATATCTAAAGAACCTCAATTATTAGTAGTTGAAGGATATACTAAAGTATTAAAAGAAAAGTATATTGATGTACTTAACGGAAAAGAAGTAGTAGAGAGTCTTTCTAAGAAAGCTGTAGTATTTGATGAAATTTTAAGATTAAAAGCTATAGCATATATTAAGGCAGTTATTTCTAATGGTATTAGACTAAAAACAGAGGCATTGAAAGAAAATACACCTTTTGAGTCATATGGTATAGATTCTATTATGGTAACTAAACTTACAAAGGTATTAGAAGAACAATTTGGTAAATTATCAACTACAATATTCTATGAATATCAAACAGTAGCAGAACTTACAGATTACTTTATTAAAGAGCATAGCAGCCGTTTAAGTGAACTATTAGATATTACAAAATCAGAAGCAAGTACTAAGTCACTTAATGAAGAAAAGATTGAGAAAAAATCTAGACAAAAAGGTAGACTATCATTTAAAGATATTGTTGATAAACAAGGAAATGATGTTACAAATAACAATTTTGATATTGCAATTGTAGGTATTTCAGGTAGATATCCAGGAGCTAATAATGCTAACGAATTATGGGATAATTTAGTTAACGGTAAAGACTGTATTACAGAAATTCCAAAAGAACGTTGGGATTATACAAAGTATTATGACCCTAGACCAAATATTGAAGGTAAAGTACGTAGTAAATGGGGAGGATTTATTGATGGCGTAGATGAATTTGATCCACTATTTTTCAATATTTCACCTCGTGAAGCAGAAAAGATGGACCCACAAGAAAGATTATTCTTACAATGTGCATATGAAACAATACAAGATGCAGGTTATACAAGAGATGCTTTAAGTAAGTATAGAGCAAATGGTTTAGAAGGCAATGTAGGTGTATTCGTAGGTGTAATGTATGAAGAATATCAACTTTATGGTGCACAAGAGCAAGTTAAAGGAAGCAACATAGCCTTAGCTGGTAACCCATCATCTATTGCCAATAGAGTATCTTATACATTTAATTTACATGGACCTAGCCTTTCTGTAGATACAATGTGTTCATCATCATTAACAGCGTTATATTTAGCTTGTCAAAGTATTAGAACAAATGCTTGTGAAATGGCCATTGCTGGTGGAGTTAATGTTTCTATTCATCCAAATAAATATATTACATTAGGAGCTGGAAACTTTGTATCTAGTAGGGGACGTTGTGAAAGCTTTGGAAAATATGGAGATGGTTATGTACCAGGCGAAGGAATAGGAGCAGTTTTATTAAAACCATTAGAAAAAGCAATAGCAGATGGCGATCATATTTATGGTGTAGTAAAAGGTATTGCTATCAATCATGGTGGCAAAACAAATGGTTATACTGTACCTAATTTAAAGGCTCAAAAGAATGTAATTGATAGTGCAATTAAGGCATCTGGAATTAATCCAAGACAAATTACTTATATTGAAGCACATGGTACAGGAACATCATTAGGAGATCCTATTGAAATAGAAGGATTAACAAAATCATTTGCAGCATATACAAGTGATAAACAATATTGTGCAATTGGTTCAGTAAAATCTAATATTGGTCATACAGAAAGTGCATCAGGTATAGCTGGCATTATTAAAGTATTACTACAAATGAAGCACAAAAAACTGGTACCATCCTTACATGCACAAGAATTAAATCCTAATATTGATTTTGAAAGCACACCATTTGTAGTACAAAGAGAATTAAGCAATTGGGAAAGAGTTGATGGAAAACCACTTGCAGCAAGTGTAAGTAGCTTTGGAGCAGGCGGATCTAATGCACATGTTATTGTAGAAGAATATATTCCAAATGTGGTAACAGATAGTACAGCAAACGAAACTCAATTTATCGTATTATCTGCTAGAAATGAAGAAGGTTTAGAAATAGAAGCTAAGCAATTATTAGAACACATAATCAAGAAAAACTTTACAGATAAAGAACTTAGCAGTATAGCTTATACACTTCAAGTTGGACGCGAAGAAATGGCAGAAAGAGTTGCCTTTATAGTAAATAATATGGCGGAACTTAAAGAAAGACTCAATCAGTTTATTAATAAGGAAAGCTATATCAAAGATTGTTATAGAGGAAGTAGTAACAATCAAAACAACATGTTTAAATTTACTCAATATGAAGAGATGAAGCAAATGGTAAGAAGCTGGCTTAATAATAGAGTAGCTGAAAAATTCTTAGAAGCTTGGATAAATGGTATTGCATTAGATTGGAATGAATTATACAAAGCTGGTAAACCACAAAAAATAAGCTTACCAACATATCCATTTGAAAAAGAACATTATTGGATAGAACAAAGTAGCATAAATCAATCAATGCTAATGGGAATAGCAGGTAATAAGATGCACCCACTTGTACAGATAAATACATCTGATGTATTTGAACAAAAATATTCAACTGTATTTACTGGTGAAGAATTCTATTTAACAGATCATGTAATAAATGGTGAAAAAGTTTTACCAGGTGCAGCATATTTAGAAATGGCATATCAAGCAGTTAAAATAGCTGTTAAAGATGTAGTAGAAGGTAATTATAGTATTAAGTTACAAGATATTTGTTGGAGAATGCCTTTTGTAAATAGTGAAGCAAATAGCATAAATATATCACTTGAATCATTAAGTGATACAGAATTAAGATTCAATATATATAGTGTAGAAGATGATATTCAAAAGGGATATTGTGAAGGAAAAGCTTGCTTAATTGATAAAGAAAAATCACCAAGTATAGATATTAAATCACTTCAAAATAGCCTTAAATCACAAGAAATTTCTAAAGAAGAGTGCTATAAAGTATTTAAGAAAGGCAATATTACATATGGCGTAGCACATCAAGTTATAGAAAAAATGTATGCAGGTAGTCAAAGCGTATTAACCAATATTCATTTACCAGAACAATTACAAGAAACATTTAATGAATATATGTTACATCCAAGCTTAATTGATGGTGCAATTCAAAGTTGTATAGGTATGGGACTTCAAGAAAAAGAAGAAAAAGTTGAAGTACCATATAGCTTAGATAGCGTAGAAGTGTATGATGCATTAAGTGATAATATGTGGGTATATGTTACAAGTAATCAAATGGATAAATGTAATATTGAATTATGTGATGAAAGTGGTAAGGTTGCAGTTAGATTAAAAGGCTTAGCAACTAAGAAAATGAGATTACAAGCTACAGATACTGTGATGTATGTACCAAGTTGGGTAGCAGCTTCTGAAATAGAAAACCAAACAAAACAATTTGATGAAAAATACGTATTAGTTTATGGCGACGATGAAAAATCTAATTTAATAAAAGGTTTAGGATATGATGTTGCTCGTTATACAAAGGTAAATGTAAATGATTTAGCTAATGCTTATGAAAAAGATGCAATTGAATTATTCAATTTCATAAAGGAAAAGCAAGCAGCGCATATACAAGGCAAAGTATTATTACAAGTTGTGGTACTTAAGCAAAAAGCTGAAATGAGTGTATATGAGGGGCTTTTAGGACTCATCAAAACTGTACAAGGAGAAAATCCTAATATTTATACACAACTTCTAGTTGTAGAAGATGATATAGATACAAATGTATTAGCTTCTAAATTAGAAGAAAGTAGTAAGAACATTAGTGAAGCTAAAATTCTTTATAGTGGAGATAAACGATATACTGTAAAATGGCAAGAAATACAAAATGTGAAGACATCTGAAAACATAATATGGAGAGAAAATGGTGTATATGTTATTACAGGAGGAATGGGCGGTCTTGGTATTTTATTTGCTAAAGAGATTGTAAATAAAAATCAAAAAGCACGTGTTATTTTAATAGGTCGCTCTGAATTAGATAATGCTAAGAAAGCAGTATTAGATGAAATAAATGGACAAGTAGTTTATAAGCAAGCTGATTTATCTAAAGAAGATAGTGTGACCAAGGTAGTAAATCAAATTGTAAATGAATACGGTAAGATTAATGGTATTTTACATAGTGCAGGTGTTATTAAAGATCAATTAATCATTAAGAAATCAGTACAAGAGTTTAAACAAGTATTAGCACCTAAGGTACGAGGTGTTGAAAACTTAGATAAAGCAACTAAGAACATAGATGTAGACTTTATCATGTTATTCTCATCTATTACAAGCATAAATGGAAATATAGGACAAAGTGATTATGCAGTTGCAAATGGCTTTATGGACATGTATGCAAGTTATAGAAATAGATTAGTTGAGAATGGTCAAAGAAAAGGGCAAACATATGTAATTAATTGGCCACTTTGGGCAGAAGGTGGTATGCAGGTAAGTGAAGCCATAAGTAAGGACATTAAGAAACAATTTGGTATGCATCCAATGCAAACTGAGACAGGTATTAAAGCATTTTATGATGTCTTAGAATTACCATATACACAAGTAATGGTAGTAGAAGGAGAGGCTTCTAAGTTAAGAAGAACACTGCTTGCTCAAATTAATGGAGAGATAAAAGAATCTGAAGAGGTAGTAGTTAATACTCAAGTAAGCATAAGTACTCATGATGATTTACAGGATAAAGCAGTTAATTATATTAAAGAAATAGTTTCTAAGATTATTAAGTTAACACCAAATAAAATTGATGAGTCAGCACAATTAGAGAAATATGGTATTGACTCTGTAATGGTTATGCAATTGACTGATCAATTAGAATTAACATTTGGTCAATTACCAAAGACATTATTCTTTGAATATCAGACAATAGCAGAGTTAACCAAATACTTATTAGAGAACTATGAAGCACAATTTGCTAAAGCCTTAGATATAGTAGTAAATGCAGGAGAAGTAGTAGAAGAAAAAGCAACTAATGTGTTAGAAAGCAGTAACCAAGGCTTTAAAGTAAAAAGGAAAAATAAAGTTGGTAGAAATGTAACACTAAGAAGTGCAGATCAACCATTAGATATTGCTATTATTGGTTTGGCTGGTAAGTATCCAGGTGCTAATAATTTAGATGAATTATGGAGAAGTCTAACAGAAGGTAAAGATTGTATTACTGAAATACCAAAAGAAAGATGGAACTTCGAAGAATACTACGATCCAAATGGCAAGGAAGGTAAAGTGCGTAGTAAATGGGGAGGATTTATAGAAGGTGTAGATGAATTTGATCCACTATTCTTCAATATTTCTCCAAGAGAAGCAGAACGCATGGATCCACAAGAAAGATTATTCTTGGAATGTGCTTATCAAACAATACAAGATGCTGGATACACAAGAAAAGAATTGAGTGAGTATAACAAAAATGGATTAGAAGGAAATATTGGTGTCTTTGTTGGGGCAATGTATGAAGAGTACCAACTTTATGGGGCTCAAGAACAATTAAGAGGTAACAATATTTGTTTAGCAGGTAATCCATCATCTATAGCAAACCGTGTTTCTTATACATTTAATTTACATGGACCAAGTATGACTGTTGATACAATGTGTTCATCATCATTAACAGCAATTAGTTTAGCTTGTCAAAGCATTAGAAATGAACAGTGTGAAATGGCTATTGCTGGTGGTGTTAATGTATCTATTCATCCTAATAAGTATATTGGTCTAGGCCAGGGTAATTTTGTATCAAGTAAAGGTCGCTGTGAAACATTTGGTGAAGGCGGAGATGGCTATGTACCAGGTGAAGGCGTTGGAGCTGTTTTATTAAAACCATTAGAACAAGCTATTGCAGATGGCGATCAAATATATGGTGTAATTAAGGCATTAGAAATCAATCATGGTGGAAAAACTAATGGTTTCACAGTGCCAAACTTAAAAGCACAGGAAAATGTAATTAATAGAGCAATTAAAGTTTCAGGTATTAATCCACGTGAAATGAGTTATATTGAAGCACATGGAACAGGAACTGCATTAGGTGATCCTATTGAAATAGATGCATTAAATAAGAGCTTTAAACAATACACAAGTGATAAACAATATTGTGCAATTGGTTCTATTAAATCTAATATAGGACATACAGAAAGTGCATCAGGTATTGCAGGCATTACAAAAGTACTTTTACAAATGAAATATGGTAAGTTAGTGCCATCATTACATTCAGAAGTACTTAATACTAATATAGATTTTGCCAATACACCATTTAAAGTACAAAGAAGCTTAACAGATTGGAAGCGACCTGTTATAGAAGGAAAAACAGAGAAGCTCACAGCAGGTATAAGTAGCTTTGGCGCAGGTGGTTCTAATGCGCATCTGATCTTACAAGAGTACACAGATACATATAGTCATAATGAAGTAGGCGAGTTTAAAGAATATATAATCGTCTTATCAGCAAAAACAGAAGAACGTTTAAAATTACAAGTAGCTAATTTAAAAGAAGTAATAGAGAAGTCTAAGTTTGATAATAATGACTTAGTAAACATTGCTTATACACTTCAAACTGGTCGTGAAGCAATGGAAGAAAGAATAGCATTTGTAGTTAAGAGTATAGAAGAGTTAAAAGAAAAACTACAACTATTCCTTAATAATGAATCTTATATTGGAGAATGTTATAGAGGTAGCATTAATCAATATGAAGAAATAAATAAATTTATTCAAAGTGAAGACATTAAACAAGTTATTAAGTCTTGGATTAGTCAAAAACGATATACAAAATTTATTGAGTTATGGGTAAAAGGAATAGAAGTAGAGTGGAAGTTATTATACAATAAAAAACTTCCTAAGAAGATAAGTTTACCAACATATCCATTTGAACAAGAACATTATTGGATAGAAACAGATAAGAACTTTAATAGTTTAGGACATGTAACTCAGATTCATCCACTTGTTCAAAAGAATACATCAGATGTATTTGAACAAAGATATACAACAGCATTTACAGGACAAGAATTCTTCTTAGCAGATCATAAAGTTGGCGGAAGAAAAATATTACCTGGAGCTGCCTATCTAGAAATGGCTTATATTGCTATTAAAGAAGCAATTAATAATACTATTGAAAGTGAATATAGCATCAACTTAGAGGAAATTATTTGGAGATATCCTTTAGTTTGTGATGAGAGTCAAGAAGTAAATATTTCACTAGAATTAGTAAGTGATACAGAATTAAGATTTGAAGTATATGATGCAAGAGTAGAAAACAATGGACAAAAGATTTACTGTGAGGGAATAGCAACAATAGATAGAAAAGACAGTGAAAAAATTGTAGATATTGAAAGCATTAAGCAAGAATGTAATGAAGAAGAGATTAGTGCAGAAGATTGTTATAAAGTATTAAGTAAGAATGGCATTAATTATGGATTATCTCATAAAGTAGTTAAGAATATTTATTGTGGACAAAACAGTCTTTTAGTTCAGTTACAATTACCAGATCAATTAAAAGGAAGCTTTAAACAATATACATTACATCCAAGTTTAATAGATGGTGCTATTCATGGAAGTGTGGGATTATCAATCCACAATAATTTAGAAAATGTAGGCATACCATTTACAGTAAATAAAGTAAAAGTATATGGCGCATTAGAAGAAAATATGTGGGCACATATAGTGGAAGTCAGAGCTAATGAATGTAACATTAAATTATATGATTCACAAGGAGCTTTAAAAGTAGAACTTGGTAGTTTAGTAACTAAATCAATTACAGATTATAAAGTAAACAATACTTCTGTAATGCTTTGGAAATCAGAGTGGATTAAGCATACAGCAGCTGCAATAAATGAGATCTCAGCTGAAGAACATTATGTGTTTGCATATGGTTTAACTAATAACTATGACTTAAGTGCAGAACTTAATAAGCTATTTACAAAATGCCATTTTACATATCAAAAAGTAGATGTAGAAGACTTGGCACATAGTTATGAGGAAGCTTGCCTTGAAATCTTTAATAATCTTAAAGAATGTTTAAATACAAAGGTAACTAAGAAAGTATTAATTCAAATTTTAGTATTAGAAGAAGTAGAAGCACTTCAAACATATGAAGGTCTTCTCGGACTTATTGAAACAGCAAGCTTAGAAAATCCTAATGTAAGTGTTCAGTTTGTAGGAATAAGAGAAATAGATAATAAAGACAAAATAGCTCATAACGTATATAACGCTAGTTTAGAGTCTAGATATAATAAACTAATTTATATAAACAATGAGTCTTATGTACAAAGCTGGAAAGAATTTAAAGGAATAATAAAAGAAAATGGAATACCTTGGAAAGAAAATGGCATTTATCTTATCACAGGAGGTATGGGAGGCTTAGGCTATATCTTTGCTAAAGAAATTACAAAGCATATTAGTAGTGGAAAAGTTATATTATTAGGTCGTTCACGTTTAAGCCAACAATATCAAGAAAAACTTGCTGATTTAGAAAGAAAAGGTATAGAAGTAACATACAAACAAGTAGATGTAACAAGTGAAAGAGAAGTTACACAAACTATTCAAGAAGTTGTTAATGAATATGGTAATATTAATGGAATTATTCATAGTGCAGGCATAATTAAAGATCATTTAATAATTAAGAAGACAGAAGATGAGTATAAGAAAGTCTTAGGACCAAAGGTAAAAGGAATTGTTAATTTAGATAAGGCAACAAAAGACTTAAAACTTGACTTATTTATAGCATTTTCTTCAATTACAGGCATCAAAGGAAATATAGGACAAAGTGATTATGCAGCAGCAAATGGTTTCATGGATGCATATTGTGCATATCGTAACCAACTAACCAAATTAGGTAAACGTCAAGGTCGTGCTTACTCTATTAACTGGCCATTATGGAATAATGGTGGAATGAATATTGATAAGCGTATTGTTACAGCATTACAAGAAAAGTTGGGAATGTCTACATTAGAAACAACGGTAGGATTACAAGCATTCTATGAAGTATTAAATACAGAGGAAAATCAAGTATTAGTTGTACAGGGTAAAGCATCTAAGCTTAGAAGAACATTATTTGAAACACAGCAAAATTCAAAATTAAGCAAATTAAATAATGCTCAAACTAAGACTGCTAGAGTGGATGAAGATATCAGAATAAGAACACAGAATTATATTAAGAAGGTTGTAGCAGATATCATTAAATTATCACCAAATAAAGTGGATATTAATAAGCAATTTGAAGATTATGGTATTGACTCTGTAATGATTATGCAACTTACAAGTGAATTAGAGAAAACATTTGGAGAAATATCTAAAACTATTTTCTTTGAATGCCAAACAATAGCAGAAGTTACTAAGTACTTTATTGAAAACTTTGCAAACGTAATTAATGAGTTATTGATGCCTAAAACACAAGCAGTTGCAAATGAAACCACAGAAGAAACTACAGAAGAAATTAGCTTAGAATTAACAGATGCAGCACCAATTAAGATGAAAAAACATTCAAGAATGAATGTAAAAGGTTCAGTATTAGCTAAACAACAAGACATTGCTATTATAGGTTTAGCAGGAAAATATCCAGGTGCTAATAATGTAGAAGAGTTATGGAATGTTTTAGCAAATGGTCAAGATTGTATTACAGAGATTCCAAAAGATAGATGGGATTATAGTAAATATTATGATCCAGATAGAAATGCGAAAGGTAAAGCTTGCAGTAAATGGGGCGGCTTTATAGACGGTATAGATAAGTTTGATCCATTATTCTTTAATATTTCTCCAAGTGCAGTAGAGAAAATTGATCCACAGGAAAGATTATTCTTACAATGTGCATATGAAACAATTGAAGATGCAGGTTATACAAAAGAATCCTTAAGTCAATACAAGACTAATGGCCTTGAAGGAAATGTGGGAGTCTTCGTAGGTGTAATGTATGAAGAGTATCAACTTTATGGTGCTCAAGAGCAACAAAAAGGTATTAATGTAGCATTAGGTGGCAATCCATCGTCTATTGCTAATAGAGTATCATATACATTTAATTTACATGGACCAAGTATTGCATTAGATACAATGTGTTCATCATCACTAACAGCTATTTATCTAGCTTGTCAAAGTATAAGAACTAATGAGTGTGAGTTAGCTATTGCGGGTGGTGTGAATTTATCAGTACATCCTAATAAATATGTTGCATTAGGCCAAGGTAAATTTGTATCTAGTGATGGACGTTGTAGAACATTTGGAAAAGATGGCGATGGCTATGTTCCAGGTGAAGGTGTTGGAGCAATCTTACTTAAACCATTAGATAGAGCAATTCAAGATGGTGACCATATTTATGGTGTAATTAAAGGTATAGCTATCAATCATGGTGGCAAAACAAATGGATATACAGTACCTAATGTAAAAGCTCAAAAAAATGTCATTGAAAAAGCTATTAATGAATCAGGTATTAATCCTCGTACAATTAGCTATATAGAAGCACATGGTACTGGAACTGCATTAGGAGATCCAATAGAAATAGATAGTTTAAACAAAGCATTTGGAAATTATGGAGCAGAAAAACAATACTGTGCAATTGGATCAATTAAATCTAATATAGGACATACAGAAAGTGCATCAGGTATAGCTGGTATTACGAAAATCTTATTACAATTAAAACATAAGAAGTTAGTACCATCATTACATTCTGCACAGTTAAATCCTAATATTAATTTTGCAGAAACACCATTTAAGGTACAACAAGAGCTAGCAGATTGGAAACGTCCAGTGGTTCAAGATAAAGAACAACCATTAAGAGCTGGTATTAGTAGCTTTGGAGCTGGAGGTTCAAATGCACATCTCATTATTGAAGAATATATGCAACCAAAAAATAATGTAAATGTAAAAGAACAAGAAGCTAAAGTTATAGTATTATCTGCAAAAACAGAAGAAAGATTAATGGTTGTAGCAGAGAGATTTAAACATAAATTAGAACAACAACAATTTAGTGATGCAGATTTATTAAATATTGCATATACACTTCAAGTTGGACGTGAAGGATTAAATATAAGAATAGCATTTATAGTAAATAATCTTAAAGAGCTACAAGAAAAACTTACATCATTTATAGAAGGAAAAGATTATATTCCAGGATGCTATCGAACACAAGCAAGTAGTGCTAAAGAAGTATTAGATGTTATTCAATATGAGGACATCAAGTATGTTATTAATGAATGGATTAAAGACAAACAATATGATAAATTCCTAGACTTATGGGTTAAGGGAATAGATATTGATTGGAACTTAATGTATGGTAACAGCAAACCAAGTAAGATGAGTTTACCAACTTATCCATTTGAAGAAGAGAAATATTGGATAGATATTACACCTAATTATCAATTAGTAGAACAAACTAATAAGCTCATTGGAAATATGATGCATCCACTTGTTCAATACAATATTTCTGATGTAACAGAGCAACGTTATGGTAGTAGTTTGATGGAAGTGAATTTTTCTTAAGAGATCATGTGATAAAAGGTAAAGAAGTATTACCAGGTGCGGCATATTTAGAAATGGCATATACAGCAATAAAAGCAGGAGCTCAAAATATTGTTGGAAAAGAATTAGATATAAGATTACAAGGTATTAATTGGAGATATCCATTTACATGTAAGGAAGCACAACGATTAAATATTGCTATAGGATTAGAAAGTAATGATGTACTATACTTTGAGATGTATGAAGATAGCAATAAAGAAGAGCTTAGAGTATATTGTGATGGAAAAGGTATAGTTGTTCCTCTTAAAGAAGTTGAAAAAGTATCAATTCAACAAATCAAAGAATTACATAAACTAGAAGAAATTTCAGCTAGTCAATGTTATGAGTTCTTTAAACAAAACGGTATTGCTTATGGTAATACGTTTAAGGTAATTCAACAAATGTATGTGGGTGAAGAATGCATACTTGCTAGAGTTGAATTAGCAGAAGAATGTATGAATGATTTTACAGAATACACATTACATCCAAGCTTAATAGATGGTGCAATTCATGCATGCATTGGATTTAATATTTATGAAGGAAAACAACAAATAGCTATTCCAGTATCAGTAGAAGCAGTAGAGATATATGGTGATTTAAGTACAAGTATGTGGGCATATATTACGAAGGATACTGCTAATAGATGTTGCATTAAGTTATGTGATGGAACAGGAAATGTTAAGGTGTACTTAAGTGGACTTGTGACAAAAGAAATAACAAGTATGCAACAAGAAAAAGTAGTAAATACAGTAATAAAAGAAACACCTGTTGTACAAAAAGTAGTTAAACCTGTAGATATTAAAGAAGAATCTAGCAAGTATATTAAGGAAATTATAGCTGGTGTTCTTAAGATGCCAGTAGAAAAAATAAATGATACTGCACAATTTGAAGAGTATGGTATTGATTCAGTAATAATTATGGATTTAACTCAGGAATTAGAAAAAACATTTGGTGATTTACCAAAGACATTGTTCTTTGAATACCAAACAGTAAATGAATTAGTAACATACTTTGTAGAAAATCATAAAGAAAGACTTAATGAAATAGTAGGTCCTAAAGAAGTTACAGAAGAAGTTGTAAAAGTAGTAGAAAATACAATTAAACCAAAAGAAACTGCAGCACAAAATACTTCTAATATTAAGGTAAGAAAGAGAACACAAGCAGCTAATAGAACAATTAATAGAAATGATGAAGCGTATGATATAGCTATTATTGGTATATCAGGAAAATATCCAGGCGCTAATAACATTGAAGAGCTTTGGAAAGAATTATTAGATGGAAAAGATTGCATTACTGAAATACCTAAAGAACGTTGGGATTATACAAATTACTATGATGCTAATAAGAATACTCCAGGTAAGACAAGCAGTAAGTGGGGCGGATTCTTAGAAGATGTAGATAAATTTGATCCATTATTCTTTAATATTTCACCACGTGACGCAGGAATCATGGACCCTCAAGAACGATTATTCTTACAATGTGCTTACGAAACAATTGAAGATGCAGGTTATACAAGAAGTTCATTAAGTAAATACAGTAAGAATGGATTAGAAGGAAATGTTGGTGTCTTTGTAGGAGTAATGTATGAAGAATATCAATTATATGGTGCACAACAACAGGCAAAAGGCAATAATGTAACTGTTTCAGGTAATATTTCTTCTATTGCTAATAGGGTATCTTATGTATTTAATTTACACGGACCAAGTATTGCATTAGACACAATGTGTTCATCATCATTAACAGCTATCCAATTAGCTTGTCAAAGCATTAGAACAAATGGATGTGAAATGGCAATAGCAGGTGGTGTGAACTTATCAATTCATCCAAATAAGTATTTATCAATAACTAATTTTGTGGCATCTGATGGACGTTGCAGAACATTTGGTGAAGGTGGAGACGGATATGTACCAGGAGAAGGTGTAGGAGCAGTTTTATTGAAACCATTAGAGAGAGCCATTGAAGATAATGATCAAATTTATGGTGTTATCAAATCAATAGCAATTAATCATGGTGGAAAAACTAATGGCTATACTGTACCTAATTTAAAAGCTCAAAAGAATGTAATAGATAGAGCAATTAAAGCATCTGGTATTAATCCAAGAGCAATTAGTTATGTAGAGGCTCATGGAACAGGAACAGCATTAGGTGACCCTATAGAAATAGAAGGATTAAAGAGAAGTTTTGAAGCTTATACTAGTGAAAGACAATATTGCGCAATAGGTTCAATTAAGTCTAATATTGGTCATACAGAAAGTGCATCTGGTATAGCTGGTATTACAAAAGTTTTACTTCAAATGAAGCATAAGAAGCTAGTACCATCATTACATTCAGAAGTACTTAATCCTAATATTGAATTTGCACAAACACCATTTAAAGTACAAAGAGAAGTACAAGAATGGAAGAGACCAATTATTGATCAAAAAGAAGCAAAACTTATTGCAAGTATAAGTAGTTTTGGAGCTGGTGGTTCAAATGCATATATGATTTTAGAAGAATATATACCAGAACATGCAATTACTACAGATACTAAAGCAAATGAAAAATTGATTGTATTATCTGCTAAGACAGAAGAAAAATTAAAAGTAGTTGCTAGTGAGTTAAAACAAGCAATTAGTGAACGTCAATTAACAAATAATGATTTAAGCAGTATAGCTTATACATTACAAGTTGGACGTGAAGCAAAAGAAGAAAGAGTTGCATTTACAGTAAATAGCATTAAGGATTTAAGTAATAAGTTAGATCAATTTATCGTAGATGAAGTGAACGAAGTAACTTTATATAGAGGCCATATAAAACATGATAGTGAAGTTACTAAATTTATTAAAGATTCTGAAGCAAAAGAGCTTATTGGTAAATGGATAGCAGCAGGGGCTTATAGCAAAGTATTAGAATTCTGGGTTCAAGGTGGAACTGTAAACTGGGAACAATTATATACATCTATTAAGCCAGTCAAAATTAGCTTACCAACATATCCTTTTGAAAAGGAACGTTTCTGGATTGTAGGAGATCAAGTAAATAATTCAGTAGGCAGCTATCAAATGCTACATCCAGTAGTACATAGAAATACATCTAATGTATTAGAGCAAAAATACATGACCAGTTTTAATGGTAATGAATTCTTCCTAGCAGATCACCAAATCGGTGAAAATAGTGTATTACCAGGTGCAGTTTACTTAGAAATGGTATATGAAGCTGTAAAATTAGCCGTTAAAGAAGCCGTAAAAGGTAAATATAGCATTAAGATAGAAGAGGTAAGATGGAGGAATCCATTTATTGCTGAAGAAAATCATGAAATTAATATTGGTTTCAGCCTACTTAGCGAAACGGAATTGAGTTTCAAGATATACAGTGTAGTAAGAGAAGACATACAAAAAGTATACTGTGAAGGTAAAGTTGTATTAGGTGCTAAACAATCAAGTACTTTAATAGATATTGAAGCAATAAAAGCTAATTGTAAGCAAAGAGAAATGTCTAAACAAGTATGTTATAGCATGTTTAGTGCAAATGGCATTAATTATGGAAAAGCACATCAAGTAGTAGAAAATATCCAAGTAGGTAATAAACAATTATTAGCTAAGATTAAATTACCAGAATGCTTGGAAGATACATTTGAAGAATATGCATTACATCCTAGTTTAATAGATGGTGCAATTCATGCAAGTATTGGATTTACAGATGAAGAGTACAGTAAGTTAGACATTCCATATGCTTTAGATTGTATAAAAGTATATCAAGCATTAAGTAAAGAAATGTGGGTACATACAGTAATACTTGATAATAATAAGTATGACATTACTGTATGCAATGAAGTCGGTGAAGTAAGTGTACAAATCCAAGGATTAGTATTAAAAGAAATGCCAGAAATCAAAATTGCTGGTAATGGTACATTTATTTACACACCAAGTCTTGTACCATATGAACAAAAGCAAAGTATGACAAAACAGTTTACAGAGCATCTAGTATTCATATATGGCACAAAAGATAAATATGATTTAACCAATTTAGACGGCAAGGTAACCTATTATAAAGTAGATGAAAATGAGATTGCTAAATCATATGAAGAAAGTAGTATTCAACTATTTAATATAGTTAAAACTAAATTAGCATCACACCTAAAAGCTGATTTATTAGTTCAGGTTGTTGTATTAAAAACTACACCAGCATTAGCAATGTATGAAGGCTTATTAGGTATGATTAAAACAGCTCAAAGTGAAAACTCAAAAGTTCATGCACAGCTTATTACTATAGAAGGTGATGTATCAGAACGTGAAATAGTAGAAGATATTAAACAAAGTGCATTGAATGTAGAAGTAGGAAAACTTCTTTATAAAGCAAATAGATGCTATACATATGAATGGAAAGAAGAAAATGTTACTTCAAGCATACAAAAACCATGGAAAGAAAAAGGCACATATGTAATCACTGGAGGAATGGGCGGACTTGGAATAACATTTGCAAAAGAAATTGTATCAAGTATACAATCAGGCCAAGTAATCTTATTAGGACGTTCAGCATTAAATGCTAATAAAGAAGAACAGCTTAAGAGCTTAAATAGAGGAAAAGTTCAAGTAGCATACAAACAAGTAGACTTAACCCAAGGAGCAAAATTAAAAACAGTTATTGAAGATGTTATTAATCAATATGGCGATATAAATGGTGTAATTCATAGTGCAGGTTTAGTAAGAGATAATGTAATTCTTAAGAAACAAGCAGAAGATTTAAAAGCAGTATTAACACCAAAAGTTACAGGTCTTGTAAATATAGATGAAGTAACTAAAGAATGTAACTTAGATTTCTTAGCTGTATTTTCTTCAATTGCTAGTATCAATGGTAATATGGGACAAAGTGATTATGCTACAGCCAATGGCTTTATGGATGCATATGGAACATATAGAAATAACCTTGTTAAGGCTCAAAAGAGATCTGGACAAACATATGTATTTAATTGGCCATTATGGAAAGATGGTGGTATGCAAATACCAGATGCTATTGTAACAACATTAAAAGATAGCTATGGTATGGCACCTTTAACAAATAAATCAGGAATTAAAGCATTTTATGATGTTATAGCTGCTAAGATTCCTCAAGCTTTAGTAATAGAAGGAAATGATACAAAAGTAGAAGAAAAATTAATAGCTCAATTAAATCAAGTAGCATCTAATATTACTAAAGAAACAATAAGCAAACCTAAGGTTCAAGAAATCAGAATAGAACGTAATGAAAAATTAAAACGTAAAGCAGTTAATTATATTAAAGAATTAGTTTCAGATGTACTTAAGTTAGCAGCTTCAAAAATCGATGCAAGTGCACCACTTGAAGACTATGGTATAGATTCAGTTATGATTATGGATTTAACAAGTCAATTAGAAAAAGTATTTGGAGAACTTCCAAAAACATTATTCTTCGAATATCAAACAATAGATGCACTTACAGAGTACTTTTTACAAAACTACAGAGATCAATTATATGAAATCCTAAGTATTAATGAGGTAATAGAAGAAGTAGCAGTAAGTGAAGAAGTTAGAGCTGATGAAGTTGAGGAAGCTGATGATTATAGAATAGGATTAAACTCTAGATTAATAAAAGCAACTTCTACAAGTCAGGATGAAGAGAGCTTAGACATGGCTATCATAGGTATATCTGGTCGTTATCCAAGTGCAAGAAATGTTAATGAACTTTGGGAAGCATTAAAAGCAGGAAAAGATTGTGTTACAGAAATACCAAAAGAACGTTGGGATTATCGTAAGTATTATGATAAGAACAGAAATGTACCAGGAAAAGTCTGCACTAAATGGGGAGGATTTATAGATGATGTAGATATGTTTGATCCATTATTCTTTAATATATCTCCACGTGAAGCAGAAATCATGGACCACAAGAAAGATTATTCTTACAGTGTGCTTATGAAACAATGCAAGATGCAGGATATACAAAAGAAGAATTAAGTCACTATAATTCAAACGGATTAGAAGGAAATATAGGTGTCTTTGTAGGTGTTATGTATGAAGAATATCAATTATATGGCGCACAAGAACAGCTAAAAGGTAGAAATATAGCTTTTACAGCTAATCCATCTTCTATTGCAAATAGAGTTTCATATGTATTTAATTTACATGGACCAAGTTTATCATTAGATACAATGTGTTCATCATCATTAACAGCACTTCAATTAGCTTGTAGAAGTATTAAAGCAAATGATTGTGAAATGGCTTTAGTAGGTGGTGTAAACTTATCAGTTCATCCAAATAAATATATTTTATTAGGACAAGGAAACTTTGTATCTAGTAAAGGTAAGTGTGAAAGCTTCGGAAAAGATGGAGATGGTTATGTACCAGGTGAAGGAATCGGTGCAATTTTAATCAAACCATTAAAGAAAGCTATTGCAGATGGAGATCAAGTTTATGGCGTTATTAAGAGCGTAGCTATTAATCATGGTGGTAAAACAAATGGTTATACAGTACCAAATCCAGTAGCTCAAAAGAATGTTATTGAAAGAGCAATTAAGACTTCTGGCATTAACCCAAGAGCTATTAGCTATATAGAAGCGCATGGAACAGGAACTTCTTTAGGTGATCCTATAGAAGTAGAAAGTTTAAGACAAGTATATACACAGTACACAGCAGATAAACAGTATTGTGCAATAGGTTCAATTAAATCTAATATTGGACATACAGAAAGTGCATCAGGTGTAGCTGGAATTATTAAGGTATTATTACAAATGAAGTACAAAACATTAGTACCATCATTACATTCTGAAGTATTAAATCCAAATATTGATTTTGAAAATACACCTTTTAAAGTACAAAGAAGTTTAGAAGAGTGGAAACGTCCAATTATTGATGGAAAAGAACAAGCATTAGTGGCAGGAATTAGTAGTTTTGGTGCAGGCGGATCTAATGCACATGTTATTATTGAAGAATATAATGAAAGTATTAAAGAAGTAAAACAAACTACACAAAAATCATATGCTATTGTTTTATCAGGCAAAAATAAACAAACACTATTCAAGCAAGTTGAATTATTATATAAAGCAGTAATAGAGCAAAGTATAAATGATGCAAATCTTTATCGTGTAGCTTATACACTTCAAGTTGGTAGAGATATGATGGATGAAAGGTTGGCAATAGTTGTAAATAGTATTGATGACTTGAAAAATAAATTAAAAGCATATATGGATAAGAGTGAAATAAATTCAGATATGTACACAGGTAACTATAAGGATAATAAGGAAGTTTTAGCATTTATTAAGTATGAAGAGATGAGAAATGTATTAAATGGATGGATTAAAGCTCGAGAATATGATAGATTCCTAGATTTATGGGTAAAAGGTGTAGACATTGATTGGAAGATTTTATATCAAGGAGATAAACCAGTTAAGATGAGTTTACCAACATATCCATTTGAAGAAATTAGATGTTGGGCAATAGATAATAATAGCAGTGAAACACTAGAAGAAGTAAGAGGATTACATCCATTAGTACAAACTAATACATCTAACTTAATCGAAAATAAATATTCTAGTGTATTTACGGGTGAAGAATTCTTCCTAGCAGAACATATCATTAATCATCAAAAGCTTTTACCAGGTTCTGCATATATTGAAATGGTACATGCAGCTGTAGAAATGTCTATTCAAGATATTCTTGAAGATGAGTATCAAATTACTATAGAAGATATGTTATGGATTACACCATTTATTTGTACAGGAAAAGATAAGATTTGTATTAGTTTAAATCCTATTAGTGATAATGAAATAAAATTTGAAATAGGTGAAGAGACAAAAGTAATTAATGGTGGTCGTAGGGTATATTGTAAAGGTAGTGTATTAATCACTATGGCAGAAGAAAAAGAAATAGTTGATATTCAGAAAGTTCGTAAACAATGTTGTCTAGGCGAAGTAGTACAGGAACCAATATATGAAGCGTATAAAGGTGTTGGAATAGAATATGGAGAAGCCTTTAAAGTTGTAGAAAAAGTATATATTGGTGAACAAAGAATTTTAGCTAAGCTAGTTTTAAAAGAGGAATATAGAAATACAATTGGAAATTATGTAGTACATCCTAGTATGATAGATGCAGCTATCCATGCTCAATTAGCATTAAAATTAGCACAAGAAAATGAGATATCAACAGCTTCTCCAAAGGGTGCAATATTATTTAAAGTAGATAAGATAGCAATTGCGTCTAGATGTACAGATGAAATGTGGGCTTCTATAGAGGTGAATAACCCAGAAGATAATGATGGTAGTACACAATCTTATAACATAGAAGTTTATGATACTGATGGTAAAGCTATTATAACAATGGATAATGTTACAGTGAAAAGTAGGGGTTAAAAACAGTTGATAAATCAGGATGATTAAAAACTAGATAAATACCTAGTAGATATACTATATATGTGTTATATAGTATATCTACTAAACATTATTGAAATAATGGGAGGTAAGTCATGGAAGATAGCGAAAAAATTCTTTGTGAGCTACTTTTAATAGAATTAAGGAAGACTGGTATATTAAGTGGAGAAGGTCCTACATTAAATGATATTAAAAGTAAAATAGGATTTGATAGTAAATATGACCGTTGGTTAGAGGAAACTTTAAGAGTTTTAGAAGGATATAATCTTATATCTATGGAAAATGGATTACCTATTGATAAATCAGGTTTAAATGATGGGGATTCAGAAATATTATGGTATCAATGGGAAGAAGCTATTGCAACAATTGAAACAGAGTCACAAAAGAATCTTGTTAGAATTATGGTAGAGAATTTAAGTGATATCTTAGTACAACGAGTATTGGCAACAGATATTATGTTCCCGAATTCTTCTTTTGAACTTGTAGAGGGAATCTACAAAGAAAATGAAATGGCTGATTATTGCAATAACGTTGTAACAGAAGTTGTAGAGAAAAAGATTAAAGAACTAATAGAGGATAATAGTAGTAGAAAGATTAATATATTTGAAGTTGGAGCTGGAACCGGAGGAACTAGCCAAGCTGTATTTAAAAAATTACAAGCTTATAAGAAGTATATAAGTGAATATTGTTATACAGATATTTCAAGAGCCTTTTTAGTTGAAGCTGAAAATAAGTTTAAAGCTAATAACGAGTATTTAAATTGTCAATTATATAACGTTGAAGAACCAGATTATAATAAAGATATTAAATATGGTGAATATGATATCGTACTTGCAACTAATGTATTACATGCAACAAAAAATATACATACAACCATGGCTAATATTAAGACATTATTAAATAAAGGTGGCATCATTGTTATTAATGAAGTAGTAAAAAAATTACTTTTCACACATCTTACTTTTGGTTTGTTAGATGGATGGTGGAGATTTGATGATCCAGAAGTAAGAATTCAAGGATCTCCATGTTTATCAGTAGAACGTTGGAAAAATGTTTTACAACAAGAAGGCTACCAAGAAGTTAGTTATCCAATGGGATTAGAAAAAAACTGGGATCAAGGAGTTATTGTAGCTATAAGTGATGGGAATGCATCAGCACAAGCTCAAGCGGCAATTGCTAAGCGTGAAGAAGTAGAACTTCCTAAGCCAGAGAAAAAGGTAAGTATAATAAGTAGGAGTAGAGGCGGAGATTTATTTAGTGAGGTAAGAGATAACTTATTAGATAATGTTTCAAATGCCTTGAAGATTTCTAAAGATAGGATTGAAGTAACAGAAGCATTTTCAAATTATGGTGTCGATTCGATTATTGGAGTAAGCTTGGTCAATGAAATTAATGACTCTTTAGGTATTGATTTACAAACAACAGATATATTTGATTATGGCTGTATTAAAGATTTGACTAAGTATATTGTAGAAAATTATAAAGATAAACTTAAACAGGTTAAAGAAGAATACATAGAACCTGTGAAAGAGAAAATTGCTGAAGTAGTTCATAATAGAGAAGCAAAAAGGATTAGTTTAAATTTCAAAAAAGAAGTTGGAATTAATATAAAGGGTAATACTATAGAGGAAGAAGATATTGCTATTATCGGAATGAGTGGAAGATTTCCAAAGTCTGGTAATGTAGATGAGTTATGGGATAACTTAGCTCAAGGAAGAGATTTAGTTCAAGCAATTGATAGATGGGATATTAGTAAATATCTAGAAGAAGGAGAAACGGTTTGTAACTATGGTAGTTATCTAGAAGATATTGATAAGTTTGATCCTTTATTCTTTAATATTTCAGGACAAGAAGCTACATACATGGATCCAGATCAAAGATTATTTTTACAAGAATCATGGAAGATACTTGAAGATGCAGGATATGCAGGAGATATGATTAAGGGTAAAAAGTGTGGTGTGTATGTAGGATGTGGTGCAGGAGACTATCAAGCATTATTTAAAAAAGTAGCACCACCACAATCTTTCTGGGGAAATACAGATTCCATTGTACCAGCAAGAATATCTTATTATTTAAATCTTAAGGGGCCTGCAATTGCTATAGATACAGCTTGTTCCAGTTCGTTAGTAGCTATGCATTTAGCCTGTCAAAGTTTAAGAACTAAAGAGTGTGATATGGCTATAGCAGGAGGAGTCTTTGTTCAGTGTGAACCACGATTCCATATTTCTTGTGATAGAGCCAATATGCTTTCTAAAAAAGGAAGATGCTATACATTTGATGATAGGGCAGATGGCATTGTATTAGGTGAAGGTGTTGGTGGTGTTTTACTCAAACGTTTAAGTGAAGCAATTAAAGATCGAGATCATATTTATGGTGTAATTAAGGCTTCAGGTGTTAACCAAGATGGTACGACAAATGGTATTACAGCACCTAGTTTAGTTTCTCAAAAGCGATTGGAAATTGAAACATACAAGAGATATAATATTAATCCTGAAAATATTCAAATGATAGAAGCACATGGTACAGGAACTAAGTTAGGAGATCCTATCGAATATGAGGCTTTATCACAAGCATTTAAAGAGTTTACTGATAAGAGAGATTTCTGTGTAATAGGTTCTATAAAAACTAATTTAGGACATGGTGTAACTTCAGCAGGTATAGCAGGAGTAATTAAAATATTGTTATCAATGAAAAATAAACAGATACCACCAATTGTTCATTTTGAAAAAGGTAACGAAAACATAAAATTTGATGATAGCCCATTCTATCTTAATCATAGTCTTAAAGAATGGGAAGTAAAAGATAAGGCAAAGAGATGTGCTGCAATTAGTGGTTTTGGATTTAGTGGAACTAATGCACACATAGTTATAGAAGAAGCGCCAGAAGAGAAAAGAAATCATATTGAAAGAAATGGTTATTTAGTTTTATTATCAGCTAGAAATAAGGAACAACTTAAGCAACAAGTTATGCAGTTAAATGAATATTGCATGAATCATAAAGAAACTGATTTAGGAAACATGTGCTTTACATTAACTGTAGGAAGAAAATATTTAAATAATCGTTTTGCAACAGTAGTTGAAAGTATAGAAGATTTTATTGAAGTAAGTAATGAATGGCTTGAAAAAGGAAAGAGTAATAGAGTAAGTATAGGAACAGTAAATACTACAACTTTAAGAGAACAGCCTTCATTAAGAAAGTATGGTATTAAATGTATTGAACAATGTAGTGAAGTAGATATTGATGAATTAGATTACATTGAAAAGCTACAGTTGATTAGTGAGTTGTTTGTACAAGGTTATGAACTTGAATATAATGAACTATTTGCAAAAGATACCTACTTAAGAATTTCACTTCCAACATATCCTTTTGCAAAAGATTCATATTGGGTAAGATATGATGATTTACCAGAAGAAAAGAAAAAAGGACAAATTCATCCATTACTACATGAAAACGTATCTATTATAAATCAACAAAGTTTAGTAGTACTTTTACAGGAAAAGAACATTTCTTAACAGATCATCAGGTAGAGGGTAAAAAGATATTACCAGGTGTAGCTTATATTGAAATGGTAAGGACTGCAGTTGAAAATTCTATGGCTGAAATAACTAATAAGAGAATTCAAATTAAAGAGCTAATTTGGATGAAACCAATTATAGTAGATAAGCAAGCAGTTGATATAAAAGTTGATATTAATAGTGAAGCTGCAGGAGATTATAGTTTTAAAGTCTATGAAAAAAATAAAAATACAGTATTTTGTAAAGGTCTCATTACTATTATAAATGACTCTAAACAAATGAGAGTAGACATTAATAGTATTAGAAATGAAATAGGGAACAATACATTAGATGCCAAAGTAATATATGATACATATGAAAAAGTAGGTATTAAATATGGAGAAAGTCACCAAGGAATTGAAGAGATGTATTTAGGTGATAATTGTGCTCTAGTTAAATTAAAATTACCAAGCTGTGTACGTAGTAATAAAGAACAATTTGTATTACATCCATCTATTTTAGATTCAGCGATGCAAGCATATGTAGGGATAGAAATAAGTAAGGATGGAAATCAAGCAATTGCTTTACCATATGCAGTAGAAACTGTTGATATATATAATAAATGTAATGATGACGGTTGGGCGTTAGTGGAAGTCCAAGAACAAGGCAATCTAAAAAAGATGAGAATAACTATAGTTAATCAAATGGGGCAGATTGGTGCAATACTAGATGGTGTTACATTTAAGCAAATAGGAAAAGGACAAAATGGGACAAGCACTAAAGAAAAAGTAAAAACACAAAATACAGAAATAAAACAGGATGAAACAAAAGAAAAAACCCTTATACTTACACCGCAATGGGAGATTTCTCATGTAGATAATAATGAAATAACTCCTTCAGTGGATGAAAATTTATTAGTTATTTGTAATGAGCAAGTTGATATAACACATATACAAGAAAAGTATAGCCATATAAGTAAGATATTAGTTCAACCTAATGAATCAGAAGAGTCTATAAGGCGTAAGTTGGAAGAGGTAGGGCAGATAAAGCATATTTTATGGGCACTCAAAACACCTGAAATTAGCGCCGTAAGTGATGAAAGAATAATTGATGAACAAGAAGTAGGTATCATTTATTTATTTAGGATGATTAAAGCATTAATTGAACTAGGATATGGGGTAAAACATTTAAGTTGGACAATACTCACAGAAAAGTCAGAGGGAGTTTTACATAATGATATAGTTAATCCAGTACATGCAAGTATACATGGATTTATAGGTTCCTTGGCTAAAGAATATCCAATATGGAAAATGAGGATAGTAGATATAGAAGATGTAAATAATTGGGATGTAAATAAGATATTTAGTTTACCATTTAATATAGATGGAGATGGTATAGCCATACGAAAAGGTGTTACATATACAAGCCAATTAGTACCTACAAAATTAACACGCCAAAATATTCAAAGTAAGTATAAAAAAGATGGTGTATATGTTGTTATAGGTGGTGCTGGTGGTATAGGCGTAGAATGGAGCAATATATGATCCAAAATTATAACGCTAAAATAGTTTGGATTGGCAGAAGACAATTAACAGAAGAGATACAAAGTAATATAGATAAAGTGGCAAAATATGGACAAGCACCTATGTATATTAGTGCAGATGCTACTGATCAAAATCAATTAAAAAATGCCTATAATAAGATTATAGATAAATGGGGTCATGTAAATGGAATAGTACATTCTGCAATTGTGTTGTTGGATAAGAGTTTAGCCAATATGATAGAAGAAAATTTCAGATTAGGATTAAAGACAAAAGTAAATCTCAGTGTAAGGCTTAGTCAAGTATTTAATATGCAAGAACTAGATTTTATGATGTATTTTTCATCAATACAATCTTTTATGAAAGCACCAGGACAAAGTAATTATGCAGCTGGATGTGTATTTGAAGATCACTATGCAATGAGGATGAATTCAGAGAACACCACATTAGCTAAAGTAATTAACTGGAGTTATTGGGGTAACACAGGAGTAGTTTCATCTCAAGAATATCATGAAAGAATGAATAAGATGGGTATGGCATCAATTGAAACAGAAGAAGCAATGAATGTATTAGAAAATTTATTAGCAGGTTCATTTAATCAATTAACAATGCTCAAGTTATTGTAAGAATTAGTAAAACCTAAGGAATAGGGGGAAAAGGATGTTTAATTTTGCACAGCATATAAAAAACGAAGTTATAGAAGTAATTCCTGAAAAAATACCTTCTATGATAGAAAGTCTAAAAAAATGTAGGATAGACAAGATTGATGTTGCAAGTAGTGTTAAAACAGAAAAAGACAAAAGTGATTTACTAATAAGAAGAATACTAGTTGCTATGTTTTGCAATATGGGATTAGAAAATAATATGACCCTTGAAACATTCATGAGTAAAGCTCATATTAAAGCAGAGTATAAAAAATGGTTGAAGGGAAGCTTAATAGATTGTAGTGATTACAATCTATTAAGCTATGATGCTATATCACAAAGCATTATACTTAAAGAAAATGAAAATTTACAAAGCCTATGGCGTGAATGGGAAAAATCACGAGAAAGAAAAGATGAGTTTAGTGCAACAGGTGATGCAATAGATGTTGTGTTAAGAGCGGTTCCAGATATATTAGTAGGTAAAGCTATAGCTACAGATGTTATCTTCAATAACTCATCATTTAATTTGGTTGAAAAAATATATAGTGGGAATAAGATTGTAGATTATTACAATGAAGTTTTAGTTAAGGTATTAGAAACATATGTAAAAAATAGAGTGAATCAAGATGCACACTCATCTATTAGTATTCTTGAGATTGGAGCTGGAACTGGTAGTACAAGTAAGCTTGTATTAGAAATGTTAAAAAGATATAACGGGTATATAGAAGAATACTGCTACACCGATTTATCAAAGTCATTTTTAATTAATGCAAAACGTACATTTGGAAAGAATATAGCTTATTTAGACTATAAGGTAGTAAATATAGAAGAAGACTTAGAAAAACAAGGAATTGAAGCAGGAAAATACGATATTGTTATAGCTACTAATGTATTACATGCTACTAAGAATATGGCAGAAACCATAAAAAACGCAAAATATGCTATGAAAAAGAATGGTTTATTATTTTTAAATGAAATTAGTAGTTTCACATTATTTAACCATTTGATTTTTGGAATGCTAGAAGGATGGTGGCTTTATGAAGATAAAGCTATTAGATTACCTAATACTCCAGCGTTAACACCAGAAGCATGGGAAATGTTATTACAAACTGAAGGATTTAATGAAGTGATTTTCCCTTGTAAAGAAGCACATAGTTGGGGTCAACAAATCATTGTAGCAGAGAGTAATGGTGCAATTAGAAGAAATAATCAAACGACACAAAGAGAAGTAGTAAAACCAAAAACAACACAGAAAATAGTAAAAGCTGCTCCAACTCAAAAAACTACTCAAGTTCAGAAGGCAGAAAAACAAGTAGATGTAGAACAAATAGTTATTGATACGATTATCACTAATTTAGCAACTACCTTACAAGTAGATAAAGATGATATTGGGTACAATGAAGCCTTTTCGGATTATGGAATTGATTCAATATCTGGTGTACATGTTATCCAGAGCATTAACGATGAATTAAACATACAGTTAGATACAACAGATATATTTGAACATAGTTCTCTTAATAAGTTGAAAGATTTTATTCTAGAACAATATAGTGAAGATATTCTAAAAGATAATCAAGTAGAAGATAATAGCATTGAAGTAATATATGAGACAATAGAGCCTGGAGATATAAGTAGTGAAGAAGAAATTACACAGACATTTAGCTTTAATAAAGAAGTAGTAAGTCATAACACTAATACACATAAAGTGGTGGATAGTGAAATGATACAAAGTAAAGTAGAAAAACTTATATCAGAGAAGCTCTCACAAGTATTAAATGTAGAAATTGATGAGATTGGAATGCAAGAACATTTTTCAGACTATGGCATAGATTCTATTTCAGGTGTGCATGTAATTCAATCAATCAATGATGAGTTACATATTGAATTACAGACAACAGATATATTTGCGTATTCTACTATTGAAACATTAACAGAATATATCTTAGATGAATTCAAAGATTCATTAGACTTTGAAGAAGAAGTAAAAGATATAATTCAAGAAAAAGAAGATTACGTTAGTATAGAAGATGAAACCATATATACTCCTATAAAAATTACTCAATCTATGGAATCATTTAATGATGAGATTAAGAGAAGTTATGAACCTGAGGAAACTTATAGAATGTTAGATGAGGTAGCAGATACAGACATAGCTGTAATAGGAATGAGTGGTAAATTTGCTCAATCTAATAATATTGATGAATTGTGGAAACACCTTGAGCATGGAGATGATCTTGTTAGTAAAGTTACAAGATGGGATTTAACAAAATATACTCAAAAGGAAAAGTTCTGTAATTATGGAAGCTTTATTGAAGGTATAGATGAATTTGAACCAGGTTTCTTTAATATAAGCCCATTAGAAGCAACATATATGGATCCTCAACAACGTTTATTTTTACAAGAATCATGGAGTGCATTAGAAGATGCTGGATATACCAATAATATACATGATGCAGAAAAATGCGGTGTATATGTAGGATGCATAAGTGGAGATTATCAGGGATTATTCGGAGATGACACACCACCACAATCTTATTGGGGAAATTGTAGTTCTATTGTACCAGCTCGAATTGCCTATTACTTAAATCTTCATGGACCAGCGATAGCAATAGATACTGCTTGTTCTAGTTCGTTAGTTGCTATACATCTAGCATGTCAAGCACTTTGGTCAAATGAAATAAATATGGCAGTTGCGGGTGGTGTATTTGTAGAAGCAACTCCTAGTTTCCATAGACTTTCAGAAAAGGCTAATATGCTTTCTGTAACAGGTCATTGTTATGCATTTGATAATAGAGCGAATGGATTTGTGCCAGGTGAAGGCGTAGGCGTTGTTATTTTAAAACGTTTAAAAGATGCAATTGCGGATCATGACCAAATTTATGGTGTAATTACTGGTTCAGGCATGAATCAAGATGGCAGTACAAATGGTATTACAGCGCCAAGTGCTACAGCACAAGAAAAATTAATTACTTCAGTATATGAAAAATTCAATATTAATGCTGAGAATATAGGACTCGTAGAAGCTCATGGAACAGGAACAAAATTAGGAGATCCTATTGAATATAATGCTATTACTAAAAGTTTTAGAAAATATACTGATAAAAAACAAAGTTGTGCAATTGGTTCAATAAAAACTAATTTAGGACATACAGGTGCAGCAGCAGGTGTTACAAGTTTAATTAAAGCAATTTTATCAGTAAAAAATAAAAAACTTGTACCATCACTTTGTTATGAAAGTGGCAATGAAAATATTAACTTTGAAGCAAGTCCATTTTATGTTAATACAGAGTTGAAAGATTGGAGACAAGAACCAAATAAGAAACGTTATGCAGCAATTAGTTCATTTGGATTTAGTGGAACTAATGTTCATACAGTTGTAAAAGAAGCACCATTAAAAGCTAAATATACTCAGGTAAAACCAGCATACATATTTATGCTATCAGCAAAAACTGATGAACAGTTAAAACAATATGCTGAGACAATGGTGAAATATGTAGAAGAACATGATGAGTTAGAAGCAGCAGATATTAGTTTTACATTATTAATAGGACGAAAACATTTTGCTAATAGATTAGCATTTGTATATAGAGATAAGGAAGAATTGATTAGAATTCTTGAGGGATGGCTCTCAAATAAACAAGTAGCTGTATATAGTAACGAAGTTAATGAAAAGAAATTTAGAGAGAAAGCAGCTGTAAGAGAAGAAGGAAATGAATACATTGAACAAACTTTAAGAGTAATAGACTCACAAACATATATAAGACTTCTAGAAAATATAGCTGAATTATATGCTCAAGGATATAATTTAAGATACAAGGAACTGTTTGAAGGTTCAGATTACGGCAGAACAAAATTACCAACATATCCATTTGCTAAAGAACATTATTGGGCTACAGGTAAATTAGGTGAAGAACCTCATAATAATGTTAAGGTAATGAATGAAACACCGATAGCAGTGTCTGTTAAAAAGGAATCTAAGGTAGTTAGAAATAAAGTTTCAAGGGAAGAAATAGTAGGTAAATTAAAAGAGATATTAAAAGATATTACGAAATTACCAGTACAAAAGATTAAAGAAGACACAGAGTTCGATGAGTATGGTATTGATTCAATTATGGTAGAACAAATGAATCAAAAAATAGAAAAAGAATTTGGAATTTCAGATGTAACATTATACTTTAAGTACAAAAGTATAGAAGAACTTGCAGACTACTTTGAAGAGGCTGGAGATCTTTATACTACAGTTGATGAAAAAGATATAACTGAAATAATAGAAGATAAAAATCAGGAAGTAAAAAAAGATACTTTAGAAGATGATATCGCTATTATTGGACTTGCTGGTAGTTACCCAATGGCAGAAAATTTAGATGAGTTATGGCAGAATTTAAAAGAAGGTAAGGACTGCATTACAGAAATTCCAAAAGAACGATGGAAGTTAGATGGCTTTTTTGAGGCACAGCGAACAAAAGCAGTATTAAATGGTTTAAGTTATAGCAAATGGGGTGGATTCTTAAAAGACATTGATTGCTTTGATCCATTATTCTTTAACATATCACCAAGAGATGCAGCGTTTATGGATCCTCAAGAAAGGATTTTCCTTGAAACAGCTTGGAAATGTTTTGAAGATGCTGGTTATACAAGACAAGGATTAAAAGGCAATAAAGAAGGAAATAAAGTTGGTGTTTTTGTAGGAGTTACTCATAATAATTATCAACTTAATATGGCAGAAGCAGCTATTGAAAAAAATCAAAGAATGTATGTGGCTAATAGTACAATTTATTCTATCGCTAATAGAGTATCATTTGTTATGAATCTCAATGGGCCAAGTTTAACTGTAGATACGGCTTGTTCATCATCTTTATATGCTATAAGCTTAGCGTGTGATAGCATTAGAAGTAAACAATCAACGATGGCTATTGCTGGTGGTGTTAATTTATCACTACATCCTAGCAAATATATTACATTATCAGCAGGACAATTTGGTGCTGAAGATGGAAGATGCCATGCCTTCTGTGAAGGAGGAACAGGATATGTGCCATCTGAAGCTGTAGGTGCTGTATTATTAAAACCATTAAAAGATGCTGTTAGAGATGGAGATATGATATATGGCGTTATTAAGGGAAATGGTGTGAGTCATGCAGGAAAAACAAATGGTTATACTGTACCAAGTACAAAAGGACAATATTTAGCAATTGAGTCTGCTGTAGAAAGAAGTGGTATAAATCCAAGAACTATTACATGCATAGAGGCTCATGGAACAGGTACTGCATTAGGAGATCCAATTGAAATTACAGGATTAACAGATGTATTTAAAAAGTATACAGATGAAAAACAATTCTGTGCAATATCTTCTATTAAATCCAATATAGGACATGCAGAAGCTGCTGCGGGTATTGCGCAACTTACAAAAGTATTGTTACAAATGAAGAATAAGGCACTAGTTAAAAATGTAATGCATGGTGAAACTTTAAATCCTAATATTAACTTTAAAGCTACACCTTTCAAAGTACAAGAAAACACAGAAACATGGGACAAACCTATTATAGCAGGTAAAGAATACCCAAGAAGAGCAGGTATCTCAGCATTTGGAGCAGGTGGAGCAAATGCACACATTATCGTTGAGGAGTATGATATGTGTAATAAGAGCAAACAGCAAAATGGAGAAGGCAAACAATTAGTTATTTTATCTGCAAAGACAGAAGAAGCTTTAAGTAGAAATGCAAAAGAATTATTAGGTTGCATTAAGCAACATGAAGATATGAATATTTCTGATATTGCTTATACACTTCAAGTAGGTCGAGAAGCAATGGAAAAGAGAATTGGAATTGTAGCTGATAGTATACAGTCATTAGAAGCTAAATTAGAAGAGTATGTAGCTGGTAATAAAGAAATAGCTAATTTATATTATACAAATGATGAGGCTGTGGAAGAATTAACTAAAGAAGCCATTATTAACTTATATGAAACTAGACAGTATGATAGGATTTTAAAATTATGGGTTAATGGCATCAATGTTGACTGGAATTTAATTTATACAGAAGGTAAACCAAACAAATTAAGTTTACCAACCTACTCATTTGAAAAAGAACATTATTGGATTGCAGCAAGTCAAGACTTTTTGAAAGGTGAGCAAGTAGTAGATGTAAAACAAGAAAAGGAGAGTATTGATAACATAGCTGAGCAAGAGAATAAATTAGTAGTGTTTAAGGAAGAATGGGTTGAAGCATTAAGGGAAAACGATAAGAGAAAGAACATAAATAATATTGTTTGCTTTGCAGGTGAAGAAGAAACTAAAAACACCTTTTTAGCTGTAGTGAAAGATGCTAATCCAGATTGTAAAGTAGTATTTGTTAAATCAAGTATGAATCAAGAAGCTATGAATAATATACTACTTAATATCAAGGAACAGGAAAAATCGGTTGATGCAATAGTTTATTTAAATCCAATAGAAGAAAGCCAGTATGAAAATAATTATTTAGATATAGTAAGACTTTTAAAAGCTATAAAAAATGTAAGTTTAAGAGTCAATAAATTAATTGTAGCAGGTGAATTTAGTAATAATGTAGAAACATGTTATCAAGAAGCTATGATTGGATTTGATAGATCTTTAGGGCTTATCACAAATACAAAATTTGCAGTAGTATTTAACGAAATAACAAATAATAGGGAGTATGATTTAAATAAAGTCTTAACTCATGTTTATGAAGAATTATGTCAGGATAATGTACAAACAGTTTTATATAAAGATGAGTTAAGAATGATTATGAAAGCTAAAGAAATACAAATAGAAAATACAAAGTATGAAGTTAAAGAGAATGGTACATATGTAATCACTGGTGGTTGTGGAGGACTAGGTTTGATTGTTGCAAAACACTTTGCTAAGCAACATAAAATTAATCTAGTATTAGTTGGTAGAAGTGAATTAAATGAAGAAAAACGAAAAGAAATTGCGCAGATAGAAGAACTTGGAACGAATGTTCTTTATGTACAGGCTAATGTAGGAGATTTAGAAGAGATGCAAAATGTCGCTTATCATGCTAAAAAGTGTTTTGGCAGTGTAAATGGTGTAGTACATTGTGCAGGTATTGAAAATTATAGGATGGTATTTGAAAAAGAGTTAAATGACTTTAAGTGTATTATTGAACCAAAGATTAGTGGAGCAATTAATATTGATAAGGCATTTAAAGATGAAAGTCTTGATTTTGTATGTTATTTCTCTTCAACAGCGGCTGTATTAGGTGATTTTGGTTCTTGTGATTATGCTATTGCAAATAGATTCCTTATGAGTTATGCCAAATATAGAATGCAATATATTAACAATGGAAAGACATTTGTTATATGTTGGCCAATTTGGCAAGATGGAAAAATGAATGTAATGGATAAAGAAAGAACTCAGATGTACCTTAAATCAAGTAGTCAAGTGCTATTAGATACAGTTAATGGGCTTGAAACGTTAGATAAAGTACTTTCTCAAGAAAGTGGTGAACAAATAGTATTTTTAGGTGAGCCAAATAAAATTAGACAATTTTTAAATATTACTGGAACAACTCCATCTAGAAATATAAGAGTCAAAGAGGAAACAAAAGTTAAGGAAAAAGTAAGTATTAAAGTTATAGATAAGAACTTAAAAGCAGGGAATGAAAGTAAACTAAAGAAACTTATATTAAATGATGTACGACGTTTGGTAAGTGAAGTTATTTATTTATCAATAGATAAATTAGATGATAATAAGAATTTTGCAGATTACGGATATGATTCAATTGCATTTATGAGCCTTGCAGAGGTTATGACAGAGCACTTTAATGTAGAAGTAACACCAGCTATCTTTTATGGATATTCTACAGTTAATCAATTAGTAGAACACTTGATTACTAATGAAAAAGAAGGAATGCAATTATTATATAACTGTGAAGATGAGGAAGATAAAGTAGAAGAAAGTTCACTACAAGGGGAAGTAACCCAGGAAGAAGGGTTAGAAAAAAATAATATATTAGAGGATATGATAGAGATGCAGGAGATAAAAAGTAGTGTAAAAGAAAATGATCCGATTGCAATCATTGGAATGAGTGGTAAATTTGCTGGAGCTAATAATATTGATGAGCTTTGGGACATTATCAAATCAGGCAAATCTATGATCACAACATTACCAGAAGATAGATTTTCAAAAGAAAATATTAAACCAAGCTGGGTTGGTGGTTTTGTGCCACAAGTAAAAGCGTTTGATCCAAGTTTCTTTGAAATTTCACCTAGAGAAGCAAATGAAATGGATCCTAGACAAAGACTATTATTAGAAGAATCTTGGCATGCATTAGAAGATGCAGCATATGGCGATTCTGATATAAATAATGAAGTAATTGGAATGTTTGTTGGAGCAGAGTCAGGAGATTATCAATTAGTAAGTGGAATAGATGTTCCTATAACAGCAAATCACCTTGGTGTAATGGCTGCAAGACTATCTTATTTCCTTAATTTAAAAGGTACTAATATGGTAATTAGTACAGCATGTTCATCTAGTTTAGTAGCATTACATCAAGCTTGTTTAAGTTTAAAAAACGGAGATTGTGATACAGCCATAGTATCTGGTGTTAACTTACTTTTAGCTGCTGAAACATTTGAATCAATTGATAAGGCTAGAATGATATCACCAACAGGAAAATGTGCAGCTTTTGATAATAAGGCAGATGGAATGGTTCCAGGAGAAGCTATTGTATCAATTGTTATTAAACCATTAAGTAAAGCTAAACGAGATAAGAATCCAATTTATGCAGTTATTAAAGGAACAGGTACAAATTATGATGGTAAAACAAATGGAATTACTGCTCCGAGTATGACAGCTCAAGCCGATTTATTAAAATCAGTATATGAAAATAATAATATTAATCCTCAAGAAATAGATTATATTGTAACTCATGGAACAGGAACTAAATTAGGTGATCCAATAGAAATTAATGCATTAAAGAATGTATTCACAGAGTATACAAGTCAAAAAGAATTCTGTGCAATTACATCAGTAAAACCTAATGTAGGACATGCATTTGCAGCATCTGGTCTTGTAAGTTTAGTTAGTTTAGTATTAGCTATGAAGAATAAGACAATTCCTATGAGTATAAATTGTGATGAAGAAAATGAATTCTTTAAACTAGATAAATCTCCATTCTATATTAATAAAGAAAGCAGGGAATGGAATAGTGATCATAAGAAACGTTTAGGGGCAGTAAGTGCATTTGGTATGAGTGGAACAAATGCTCATGCGGTAATTGAAGATTATGATGAGAACACAGTTAAAGAAAAACAAGGAACAAATCCTTATTATATATTAACATTTTCATCTAAAACACAAACTGCATTAGATGCAGCGATAAATCAATTCGTTCAAGATATTAAAAATAGAAAAATCCAAGGTAGTATAGAAGAAATATGCTATACCATGAATACAGGTAGACGCCACTTTAAATATAGAAATGCATATATTATAAAGAATAATACAAGTCTAGATGAACTTGCAGATCAAATCAAATTAGCTAAGGTAGGGGAAAACCTATATACAGGTGTTGTAGATAAACACTTTATGGAGAAGAAAGCTATTAAACGTTGTATTACGGACTTATTGTCTGATTGTAAAAATATTAAGGATGATAGAGAAAAATATCTTGATACACTTGAAGTGTTAGCAGAATTTTATAGTGAAGGCTATAACTTAGATTGGAGTTCAGTATTTGATTCTAATATCAATAAGTTACATATGCCAGGTTATGTATTTGATGATAAGTTATATTGGGTAAATGAGAAAAAAGAAGTTATAGCACAGAAAAAAGAAGTTCTTCAAGAAACACAAGTAGTACAAAAACCTATAATTGAAAAGAAAGAAGTTAAGAAAGAACAAACTGCTATTACCCAAAAGATTAGTGGAAAAGTAGAGGTTTCTAAAAAGGATGAAAAACCTAAAGCAGTTGCTACTGTTAATAATATTGTTACACTAGTTACATTAGATGATATACCTGAGATAGATATGACAGTGATAGGATCTAAAGTAGATATTGTTAAATTAGAAAAGATTAATAAAGTAGAACCTAGTGTTAACACAGTAGAAACTACGGAAGTGAAAAAAGAAACATCCATTTCTAATCAAGTTACATATGATGAGATTGTGGATGTATTAGGCAAAAAGTTAAGTGAAGCTTTAGGAATTGAGTTAGATGAGCTAGAACAAGAAAGTTCATTTATAGATATGGGAGTAGATTCAATAGTAGGTGTAGAATGGATAGAGAATATTAATAATACCTTTAATATTAATATAGAAGCATCTATGATTTATCACTACTCAACATTAGAAGAACTAGGAAAGTATATATATGAAATAGTAGGAACAAATACTATTGCGATTGAAGAAGAGCCAGTTGTTGTAGAAGAAACAAAATTAGAAGTTAAGCCAGAAAATACGTTAACAGATAAAGAGGCAGATATAGATTTAAGCAAGGTAAAAGATGTATTACAAACTAAGTTAGTTGAAGTAATGGGTATCGAAAAAGATGATTTAGATATGGACACATCATTTATAGATATGGGAGTAGATTCAATAGTAGGTGTAGAATGGATAGAAAGTATTAATAATACCTTTAATCTTAATATAGAAGCATCAACTATTTATCACTATTCAACAATAGATGAGTTAGGTGAATATATATATCAAGAATTAGGTGCAGGATCTAAAACACTTGAAGAGCACGATGTTCAAAAGATTTCAACTGAGGAAAGTACAGCTCAAGAAATAGCAGCTAGTGAAGAACAAGTAGTAATAAGTGAAGAGGCAAGTATAGATCCAAGTAGAAATATAGAAGAAATAAAGAATACACTCTTAACAAAATTAACTGAGGTTATGGGAATAGATGATGATTTAGATATGGATACATCATTTATAGATATGGGAGTAGATTCAATAGTAGGTGTAGAATGGATAGAAAGCATTAATAATATTTTTAATCTTAATATAGAAGCATCTATGATTTACCACTATTCAACAATAGAAGAATTAGCACAATATATAGAGGAACAATTAAATTAATAATACGATATATAAAGGAGACGATAAGTATGCGTCAAGTAGGAATCGAATTAATGAATGCTTTTGGTGGGACAGCTGTATTAAACGTAAGTGAATTAGCTAAATATAGAAATCTTGATAATAAAAGATTTGATAATCTATTAATGAAAGAAAAGTCAGTAGCAATGCCTTATGAAGATACTATTACTTTTGGGGTAAATGCAGCGAAACCTATTATTGATATGCTTACAGAAGAAGAGAAAAATAGAATAGAATTATTAATTACATGTACAGAATCTGGTATTGATTTTAGTAAATCAGTTAGTACATATATTCATGAATATTTAGGATTAAATAGGAACTGTAGATTGTTTGAGATGAAAAATGCATGTTATGCAGGGACAGCAGGTTTTCAAATGGCTATAAATTTCATTTTAGGACAAGCATCACCAGGCGCTAAAGCTTTAGTAATTTCTTCTGATATTTCTAGATTTGCTATTGAAAAAGGTGGCAATGTTTTGTCAGAAGACTGGGCGTTTGCAGAACCAAGTGTAGGTGCTGGAGCTGTTGCAATATTAGTAAGTGATAAACCTAAAGTATTTAGAGTTGATATAGGTGCTAATGGATATTATGGACATGAAATGTTTGATACATGTAGACCTATGCCAGATAGTGAAGCAGGAAATTCGGATGTTTCATTAATGTCTTATCTAAATTGTTGTGAGCAAACATTCTTAGAGTATAAACGTAGAGTATCAGATGATGTAAGTTATAAAGATACATTTGATTATTTAGTTTACCATACCCCATTTGGTGGTATGGTAAAGGGTGCACACCGTAAAATGATGCGTAAGATGGTAGGCGCAAAACCAGATGCAATTGAAGCAGATTTTGAAGAAAGAGTTATGCCAGGATTAAATTATTGCCAAAGAGTAGCGAACATTATGGGAGCTACAGTATTCTTAAACTTAGCAAGTACTATTGATCATGGTGAATTTAAGACACCTAAACGTCTAGGATGTTTTTCTTATGGTTCAGGATGTTGTTCAGAATTTTATAGTGGGGTGGTAACAGCAGAGGGAAAAGAAATCTTAGCCAAAATGAATATAGAAGAAAACTTAAATAAACGTTATAAGTTATCAATGGAAGAATATGAACCATTATTTCAAGATGAAAATGTAGTAAAATTTGGAACTAGAAATTTAAAAGCAAATACTAATTATTGCCCATATGAAGCAGATAGACCATTGTTAGTACTTAAAGAAATAAAAGAATTCCATCGTGAATATGAGTGGATATAAAATGTATACAACAATAGAGGTAACGCTAAAACAAAATGTATGTTTTATAAAATTTAATCGAGAAGCTCAGTTAAATACAATTACTAAAGAAATGATACGAGAAATAAATGAAGTATTAGATACATATGAAACTCAAGTTTCTATAATTGTATTTGAAGGAGGAAAAGAGTACTTTTCTAATGGTGCAGATTTAGGACAGGTAGCTAATGCAACAGATGTAAGTGCAGTTCAAGACAATCATTCTGAAGATTTATATGATTTATGGATACGAATGAGCATGGGACCATATATTACAATTGCTTATGTAGAAGGAAGGGTAAATGCAGGAGGAATAGGCTTTGTAAGTGCTTGTGATATTGTTATTGCCAGTAAAGAAGCTAGATTTAGTTTATCAGAACTATTATTTGGTATATATCCGGCATGCGTATTGCCGTTTTTAATTAAAAGAGTGGGTGTTAAAAAAGCTAACTATTTTACATTAATGACGCAAGCAGTTACTTCAGTTAAAGCATTAGAATGGGGATTAGTAGATTGTGTTGAAGAGAAGAGCAGGAGTGGACTCAATCAACATTTAAGTAGGTTAAGGTATGTACCTAAGTATGGCATTATATCGTATAAACAATATATGCAGTCATACTATAAAGATTTACTAGAATCTAGAGAAGAAGCAATTACTGCTAATAAAAAGATGTTTACGCAATTGGAAGTAGTAGATGCCATAACTGATTTTGTGAAATTAGGAAAATATCCATGGCAACAAAAGCGATAAACGCTATAAAACTTTTATTAACTTGACTTTATTGAAGTCAAGTTAATAAAGGGGGAGAAGATTATGGACATAGAAAGATTTCTTGTACAGTTAGCAAATAGAGTAGGAGAAAGAGCTATAAAGGTTGAAGAACTACTCGATGAGAATGAAAATATAAATTTTGAGGTAATTATTGATAGATTTAGCCTAGAAGAGATATGCCCATATATAAAGTTAGAAGAAATAACCCCGGGGGTAATGTGTATAACTATTAATGATAGCATTAATAAAAATACATTTACTATGGAAGTGACATTTGGGCTTATGAAGGCTTTTGACTTAATTAATAAAAATGAGGAAATAAAGGTTGCCATTATTACAGGATATAGCAGTTATTTTGCTTGTGGAGGTAATCTAGAAGGAATGGAAGCAGTCTATGATGGTGAGATAGAATTAACGGATATCAATGTATTTAAATTACCATTGGAATGTAATGTGCCGGTAATAGCTGCTATGCAAGGTCATGCTTTAGGAAGTGGATTATGTTTTGGATTGTTTTGTGACTTTGTAGTATTAAGTAAAGAAAGTTACTATTCATGTAATCATATGAGCTATGGATTTACACCAGGTGAAGGAGCTACGTTAATTTTACCTATGAAATTTGGAAAACTATTAGGTGAAGAGATGTTGTTTAGTGGTAGAAGATATCGAGGAAGTGAATTAGAAAGTAGAAATGTACAATGCCCTGTAGTGCCAAGAAAAGAGGTAATAGATCGTGCGCTTAATCTGGCAAAACAATTGGTAAGTAAACCTCGCAAATCCTTAATATTACTTAAGGATTATATAACAAGTGATTTAAGGAAAAATCTAGATAGGGTTATAAAGGAAGAATGGGAACTACAAAAGAAAACACTTGTAAAAAATAATGAGGTAATAAGTAAAGTTAAAGGAAACTTTAGATTCGCTGAATATAAAAACGTTAATAGTAAAAAGTCTTATTTAGTTAAACTTAATAATCAAAAACAAGGTAAGCCAATTTTCTGGATTCATGGTGAAGGTGGAGGATTAGAAGGCTATCAAACTATAGCTAATACATGTACAAGACCTTTTTATGGTATAAGAATGAGTGACATAGGTAGAAGTGAAAAAGAATTTGAGGGAATTGAAACTAGGGCACAATTTTATGTAGAACTGATTAAGGAAATACAAAATGAGGGACCATATGATATAGGTGGGTATTCTTCTGGAGGAATTATTGCATATGAAGTAGTAAGATTATTACAACAAGAAGGTAAAGAAGTAAAAACATTATTTATGATTGACACACCATCTATACAGTATTTGAAAGATAATGAATTGAGCATTAAAGAAAAAATGCTATTAGGGGTTAATATGGCATTGATAGCAAGAAGCAGAGGAAAGACCACTAATTTTAGTGATGTAATTATTAGGAGTAAGGATGTTCAAAATAACATAACTGATGAAGAATATTTGAAGAAACTTATAGAATTAGGGTATCAAAAAGGTTTGAATAAGAATATTAATTCTAGTCAAATGTATGAAATGTTTTTATCTGGTGTAATGGGAAATAATAATTTAAATGAGGCACAGTTTAATTTGAAAAAATTGAAAGATGATGAGCATATTACTTGTTGTTATATAAAAAATACAGTAATTGATGGTGATAAAAAAGAAATAGACTATTGGAGTGAATGGAAAGGTTTATTTAAGCATTTTAATCAGATTGATACTCAATCAATAAGTGAAGCAACTGTTATATTTGAATCGGATGTAATAGAAAAAATTGTAGCATGTTGTGAACAGGTATATTAATAGGAGGAGTAACTATGATATTAGAGAGTAACACATTTAAAAATAATGAAATGATGCCAGATATTTGTAGTAATACACCAAAAGGGGAAAATGTATCGCCTCATCTTTCATGGAGAGATGTACCAACAGGAATTAAAACCTATTCAATAATTATGGAAGACAAAGCAATACCATTTTTCCCAATTATTCATTGGATGTTATACAACATTCCAGAAGTAATAAGAGAATTACCAGAAGGAATGAATAAACAAGGAATGATTAGTAATCAAATTAAACAGGGAAAAAATTGGAGAGGTCAAACTGAATATTATGGACCTAACCCTATGGGAGGAAAACATAAATATGAAATAAAGCTATATGGACTTAATTGTACTATTAGTGAAGAAGGTTTAGATAGTAAGACATTTTTAGGAAAATATAAAGACAATGTAGTTGTAGAGCAAAGTATTGTAGGATATTATGATAAAAATTAAGTGAATTAATAGAGTTTTAACTAGGAGGAGATAATATGAAAGAATTGAGATTTTCTAAGGATTTTTTAATGGGAACATCGGTAGCATCAGTAATGATTGAAGGTGGTAATAAAAATACTAACTGGTATAAATGGTGTGAAGACGGAAATATAAGAGATGGTTCACATATTATACGTGGTACAGATCACTGGAATAGATACGAAGAAGATATAGATATAATGAAACAATTATATAATGATACACATTGTATGACTATTGAATGGAGTAGAGTAGAAACTTCACGTGGTCATTATGATATGGAAGCTGTTAAATGTTATAGGAAGCAAATAGAAAAATTAATAGAATGTAATATAAGACCAGTGTTAGAAGTATTTCACTTTTCACAACCACAATGGTTTGACGATATGGGAGGGTGGCTTAATCCAGAATCAGTTCAATTATTTGTGGATTATACAAAATTTGTCATTGAGCAATTTGGAGATTTAGTTTCAGAATGGATTACATTTAATGATTTAAGTATGACATTATATTGTTGCTATTTATTAGGATGGTTTCCACCTGGAATGAAAGATGACAAAAAGGTTTATGCAGCTATGAGAAGTTGTGTAGAAGCCCATATTAAATGCTATGAGTTAATTCATAAGATTAGAAAGGAACGTAATTTTAAAGGAGAAACAAAAGTAGGAATTGCACACCACTTTAAAATCTACGATCCATATAAGAAGAATATTTTAAACAAGTTATCAAGTAGATTAATTAATTATATAACAGGAGATATGCTATTTCAGGCTTTAATGACTGGGAAAATGGGTAGACCTATAGGGAAAGGGGATTATCCTTTTGGAAAAGGCAGATTTTATGATTTTATAGGTGTTAACTATTGGACAAGAGAAATTGATAAGTTTGTATGGAAGCCAGATAGCTTGTTTTGCGAACAAGTTATTAATACTAACGGACATTTAACTGATGGTGGATGGGAGATATATCCAGAAGGTATTTATAGAGTATGTAAGGATGTTTATGAAAAATATCAAGCACCTATTTACATTATACAAAATGGGCTAAGAGAACCTGTTGATAAAGATCGTGCGTATATTATTAGTAAAAATTTAAAATATGTACATAAGTTAATAGAAGAAGGTATACCTGTTGAAAGATATTATATATGGTCATTAACTGATATATTTGAGTGTCATGAAGGTGAGAGCGCTAAATTAGGTATTGTTCATATAGATTTTGAAACACAAAAGCGTACAGTTAAGAAAAGTGGAGAGATGTACGGAGAAATTTGTAAAAATAAATGCATTACAGAAGAAATTATTAATAAATATTTAACTCCAGAACAAGTAAAGAGATTCAATGAGGACTAAATTAAAACTAAAATTAAATTAGAATGTGAAAAAGCGAATTGTTAGGGGGATATAGTTTGAATAAGACAAATGATGAAAGTAAAGAACTAAAGGAAAACTTTAAACTTTTACAGACTACATTTCTACAAAATGATAATGCGTTATTTTTTAATGTCAAACATGATATTAATGAAGAGGAAACTTACTATAATGTAGTAGCTGTTTTGGTGGGGATATTAAAGAAGTTAAATAATAACTCAGATTTTAATGTTTTAATGTATGAAGATAAAAAGAGAATATGTACAAATGAGATTCAAAAAGATTCTATAAAAGAATTAGGAAAACTTTTAAAAGAAAAAGGACAAGATGCTCAGGAAACATTTGAAGATATTTCAGTGGTATTGACAAACGGATCATTAGAGAATATTAGTAAAGTGCCTTATGAAATTGCCTTATCTGTACAAATATATAATGGACAAATCAAAATAGATTTTGATCTTAGAGGAAACAAAGTTTCACATCGTTCATTTGTAATATTGGCAAACTATATAACAGCATCTTTAGAATATGCAATTGCTAGAGACTTTGAGGAGAAAATAGATGAATGTCTATATATAGGAGAAGAAGAACAAACTAAGGCTATTGTTGCATATAATGATTCCAAATGTGAGTTTGATGATAAAATTAATATTGTACAAAGATTTTACAATAATTTAAATGAAGATATTAAGAAAAGAGTCGCTTTAAACTATGAAGGAAAGAAATATACATATAAGGAATTAGATGAATTAAGTAACTCAATTGCCAAAAAGCTTAAAGAAGACAAAATTAATGTTGGTGACACTGTAGGAATATTTATGGATAGAAGTGCTGAGTATATTATAGCTATCTTTGGAATATTAAAAGTTGGTGCTACATATTTACCTATGGATACAACATATCCTTTAAATCGTGTGAAAGCTATAATGGAAAAAAGTGAAGCCAAGGGAATTATAGCTTTCCAAAATAGTGAATTACATAAGGCAGATATAAATAATAAAATTTATGTTTATGAAGAGCTTGTAAGCCAGCCTGTAGCAGTATATCAAACAGATTATTCAGCTATTTCATCACAAAATAATGCTTATATGATTTTTACGTCTGGTTCTACAGGTACTCCAAAAGGAATTGCTATCAGACATATGAGTGTTATTAACTTAGTAGAATATATGAAGGGACAAATGTTTACTAAAGCTGCAGATAGGGATTTAAATGTAACTGTTGTAGCGGAGTTCGTGTTTGATGTTTCAGTAGGGCAAATTTTCTATACACTATTAACAGGAAGAACATTACATATCGTAAGTAAAGCTGCAAAGAAATCTATGGAGGAATTTACGTCTTTACTCAATAGAGAAAAAATTGATTTATCAGATATAACACCTGTATATTTTAGATTTTTAGTAGATTATCTTGAGGTACATAAAAAGAAGGTAAGATTACCTAGAAGAATAATTTGTGTAGGGGAAGCATTACCACTTGTATTAGTAGAGAGATTCTATAAATTAGAAGGAACAAAAGACGTTGTTATAGTAAACGGATATGGACCAACAGAAGCTTGTGTATATGCAACATATTTTGAATTAACATCAGAAAATGTAAAAAGATTGGACATGATGTCTATAGGAAAACCTTTATATAATATGCAAGCATATGTTTTAGATGAACATTTAAAATTATGTCCAATAGGTGTAGAAGGAGAGTTATATTTAGCAGGTGCTGGATTAGCAAAAGGATATGTTAATGAGCCTGAGATAACAAAAAAAGCATATATCCCTAATGTTTTTGAAAAAGGGGCTATGATGTATAAAACCGGAGACCTAGTAAAATGGGATGCAGATGGTAATATCAATTATATTGGACGTATAGATCGTCAAACTAAAATAAGAGGATTTAGAATTGAATTAGGGGAAATTGAAAAGAAGATTGAAAAATTAGATGAAGTTAGAGAAGCTGTAGTAGTAGTTAAAGAAGGGGATAACGGTAAGTTTTAGTAGCCTTTATTGAAAATAAAGATAAATTAACATTAGATACATTAAAGAATCATTTAAGAAATGAAATTCCAGAATATATGATGCCGTCTTACTTCGTTTTGGTAGAAAAATTACCAAGGAATTTAAATGGTAAGACAGATATAAAACAATTACCAGATTATAAATTACATGCAATGAAACAGGAATATAGTTTGGAAGATGAAAGAAAAGATGAAATCGATATTCAAGTAATTGAAATGTGTAAGGAAATAAATGAGTTCCCAATTATTAATATGCAAGATGACTTCTTTACAGTTGGTGGTAACTCATTAACATTATATATTTTATTAACACAAATATATAACAAATGGGGAGTGGAAATTAATACTTCTCAAATATATATGAAGAGTACAATAAGAGATATTTCCAATATTATTAAAGAGAAAATTAATACTAAAGATGATAAGACGGAAATGACGTTAAGTAATCAAAAAGAATATTGGGTATCAAAATTACAAGGTTATTTGATTAATTCAGAAGTTAATCTTAATAAGAAGAGAGATACAAAAGGTATAAGTGAGTATCCTACAACTAATATGATTTATAGTATATACTCTGATAAGTATATTGAAGATAAGAAATTACAAAAGGCGATTGCATGTGTTGTTGAAAGACATGAAATGTTAAGAACAACTATTAATAAGAATAAGAAGCGCTATGCTTTAACAGTATATCCTGATGTACAAAATTATTATCAATATATAAAGATTGATGAAGAATTATCAGATGAAGTAATTAAAACATATGTAAAAGGATTTGATATAGAACAATTACCACTCTTTAACTTATATTTAATAGAGGATAGAAGTGGTAAGCAAGCTATATTATTTAATATTAGTCATACAATATTTGACTTTATGTCATTTAATATTTTCATTAATGATTTAATGGCCAGTTACAATGATGTAGAACTAAGACCTTTAGATATTACATATAAGGAATATATGGTATGGCAAGCTAAAGAAAAAAACGTAGAATTAGAAGAGTTTTGGCGTAAATATTTAAGGAATAGACCACGTAGTATTAGGTTTATAGAGAAAAAGGGAACACCATTAAACTATGAAAAAGATACATTTGGAACAGTTAAGTTTGAAATTAAGGAAGAAGTATGCGATAGATTAAGAGAATTATGTAATAAACATAGGTTTACTGAGTACATATTTATCTTATCAGCATTGAGTTTATTGTTGAAAAATGAAACAGGAGAAAAGGATATAATTATTGGAAGTCATATGCCAGGACGAAATTCTAGTAGAATAAATCAGCTTATAGGATTATTTACAACTGCATTGCCAATAAGAATTAATATGCAAAGGGAAAGAAATGTAGTAGATTTTATAGACGATAATAGTAAGATGTTCACAGAAGTTCTACAATATCAAGAAACATCTATATGGGATATTATGAGATATCTAGATTTTGAGGACTTTAAAAAAGGTGCACTATATGATGTATTCTTTAATTATGAGATTTTATATAAAAATAAAATTTCATATGATCAACGAACGATCAGTATTCATGCATTAGATAAGACAGTTGAAGTATATCCAATATATTTCAGAGCATTAGATATGGGAGATAAAATTAAATTCGATGTTGTATATAATGAAACGCTTTATACAAAAAAATACATAGAAGGATTAGTTGGAAAATTCAATGAATGCATTAGCACGATGCTAGATAATGTATAAAATATGTTGATTATATTTTTTTATTTTTGTAAAATAGATATTGAATTATAAAAAATTTTAAAATAAAAATAAATTATATTAAAAACCAACTAGTTTAAAAAATGCTGTATGATTTGTTAAAGAAATTAAAGGAGGAAAATAAGATGAGTAAAGATGAAATTTTTAAAGTAATATTAGAAAATGCAGATGAGGTTTTAGGTGATGTAGAATTTGATGAAGTCACAATGGAACAAAGTCTTAAAGATTTAGGAGCAAACTCTATTGATCGCGTTGAAATTGTTACAATGGTTGCAGAACAATTAAACGTTGAATTATTACCACAAGAGTTAGGAAAAGTCAGCAATATTAGTAGTTTAGTGGAATTAATAGCTTCAAAATTTTAGTAGATATTAATAAGTATAGGGAGAAGACTGAAATGAGAGAAGAAATATTCATTACAGGAATGGGAATAATAAGTTCTGTAGGTAATAATGTTGCAACTTTCAAAGAAGCATTACTGAATGGAAAAAATAATATACAGTATGATAAAGAAATGAGTAAAACGTTAAATAAGGATATAGTTAGTGCAAAGATAGCATTAGATACTTATGGAGAGATGCTTGTAGATGAAACTAGAAGCCTTACTAGATATAAAGACTATGCGCTTAAATCTGGTAAGAGAGAGTCAATGCTCGTTCAGTCTTCTATATTAGCTTGTATGGAAGCTTGGAAACAAGCTGGTTTCGAAGAAAATAAGGTCGATTTAGAAAGAATAGGAATAGTTATAGCAGGACATAATATGAGCCAACTATATAGCTATAATAACTATAAAAAATATAATGACCAACTAGCGTACCTTAACCCACGATATGCACTTCAATATATGGATACTAATTTAATTGGAGTTATAAGTGATATATTTAGAATTAAAGGTGAAAGTATGACTGTAGGAGGAGCATCAGCTACAGGGAATATGGGGCTTATAAAGGCATGTGATGCAATAGAATTAGGTAGATTAGATAAGTGTATGATAATTGCACCTGTAACAGAGTTGTCACCATTTGAAATTCAAGCATTTTTAAGTATTGGTGCATTAGGGGGAAGAAGTTTTGGGGCTAGCCCATCATTAGCTTCAAGGCCTTTTGATATTAATCATGAAGGATTTATCTATGGACAGGCGACGGCTTGTGTAATTATAGAATCAAAAAAATCTGTAGAAGATAGAAAGGCTAAGGCATTAGCTCAGATAATGGGAAGTGCAATATGTTTAAATCCTAGCAAATTAAGTGAGCCAAGTTTAGATGCAGAAATCAATGTAATGGAAAAAGCTTTGAATAATGCGGGTATAAATAAAGAAGAGATTGATTACATAAATGCTCATGGTTCATCTTCTAAACTGGGAGATGAAATAGAGGCACAAGCGATAGAAAAAGTGTTTGAAGACTTTTTAGCACATATATATGTCAATTCAACAAAGGGAATAAGTGGACATTGTTTACAATCAGCAGGCTTGGTAGAAACTATTGCAACAGTTATACAATTAAATTACGATTTTATACATGGAAATAATAATATAGTAGAACCTATAAGTAACAAAATAAGATTTTCCCCACAAGAAGGTGTGGAAAATAAGATTAAATTTGCTATGAATAACTCTTTTGCATTTGGAGGAATAAATACTAGTATAATCTTAAAGGACGCATTGTAAATTTCGTTTAATAAAAGAAGCAAAGAATAGAGTTAAGTAATAAAGATTAGGGAGGAAATGGAATGAAAGCACGCTATTTTTTATTAGGCTTGATGTGTGCCAGTATAGTAGTTGGATGCAGCAATACAACAAATACGGCAGCAGATAGTGAAACAGCTAATGTATCTGCGGAAAAAGTAGAAAGTAATAAAGAGACTGTAGCAAAAGAAATAGAAGTTGATGCATATGTAACAATTCCTAAAAGTCAACAGATATATGTTGATTTTCCTGTTACAATCACAGATATAAAAGTTAAAGAGGGGCAAAAAGTAAACAAAGGCGATGTGTTATTTGTATTCGATGATTCTGAGTATAAAGCAGAGATAGAAAAACAGAAAAATACAATAGAAGAAATACAAGTAGAAATTGAGAGATTAGAATCAGTAACTAATCCTAGTGTATTAGAGATTGCAGAATTAGAAGATGAATTAGGCTTAAAGCAGAGTTATAAAGCTAATGGTACAAATCCTGATATAAAAATGTTGGAAAATGAATTAGCAGTTCAAAAAGTAGATTTAAAAGCATTAGAAGATAAGTTGGCTATGCAGAAAAATATATTAGAAGTCGGTGGAACAAGTCAGGAAGAAATAAATGCATTAGAGGATCAAATAAGTTCTAAAAATGAAGGTATAAGTAAAATAAAAACTAATATACATAAACTTGAAGAAAGTGAAAGCTTAGAAATAAGTAATTTACAGAAACAAATAGAAGGAAAGAGAATGCAAGTTTCTCAAGATGATAGTACAACTGCTTATGGAATTAAGGCACAAAAGGTTAAGTTAAAGACAGCACAATTAGAGCTTAAGTTAATGGAAGAAAAGTTAAAACAACTAGGTATTAAAGATAATACAATTATTGCAGTAAATGATAATAGTATTATATATGATATTGATTGCTTAAAAGAACAAAAAGTGACATCAGAAAATACTTTAGCAAAATGTATGAAAGTTGAAGATTTAGTTGTAACAGCAGAGGTACCATCTGAAGATATTGCTGATGTTAAAGAAGGCGATAATGTAATCCTAGATGTCTACTCAGAAAAGAATGCTAATATTAATGGAAAAGTAAAACGAATTTCTAATAATGCTAAAGAAAAAGATGGGGATACTATTGTAGAGGTTGAAGTAGAAGTATTAGAAGGAAAAGATTTATTAAAAGTAGGATCTAAACTGGATGCCACTGTTCAAATTATGAAATAGATCAGGGGTGAAGATATGTCAATATTTTTTAAGTACATACTAAAAAGTATGATAGAAAAAAAAGGAAGGTTTTTCTTGCTTTTAATAGCAATTGCTTTAAGTACTGGATTGTTTGTAGGAAGTTTAGGTGTCACAGATGTAGCTACATATACAGTAACTAAAACAGCACTAGAAACAGCGGATGGTAAGGAAGTTAGTATAATCTCGGACACTGAGAATCCAACCTTTAAATTGAGTAGTATAAAACAGGATACAATAGAGAGTTTAAATCCTCAAATATATACCAAAGCTACAAGTGGTAAAGATGATGAATTAAGCATTACTATATATGGGCGTGAAAATGAATATATTAATACGGATAGAATAATAAATCAAGTAGATTTAACTCATTTTGTAGGTAAAAAAGTTATTATTTCTAAAAGAATTAGTGAAGTATACGGATGGAATATAGGGGATACATTTGAATTAAAATTATCTAACAACAAAAAATTTGAAGTAGAAGTGTATGCTATTACAAGTAATGAAGGTATATTCTATTCTGATCAAAAAAATAATTTTACAGTAATTACACCGTATAAATGGATTGCTAGCAAGATAGGAATGCAAGGTGGTTATAATTACTTAACTGCTAATAGTGTAAAAGGTAAAATAAGCGATACTGTAGAAATATTTAATGACCAAAATCGAAGGTTTAAAGCTACAGCCTTATATAATGAAGAAAGTATTGCATCATATGTAGGACAGTTAACTTCTGTATTCTATGCAATGCTAGTAATAATCGTATTAATAAGTGCTATTATCATATATAGTTCATTTAAGTTGATAATTACAGAACGTTTAACTGTAATAGGAACCTTTTTAAGTCAAGGTGCTACAAAATCTATGATTAAGAGGATACTTTATATAGAAAGTATTCTTTATGCAATAATTGCTACAATAGTAGGAGATGCAATAGGAAGATTAATAGTACAAGTAGCTAATTATATGATGTCACCATTAAGAGAATATGGTATTATAGAAGAATTAAATTTTAATGAGGAATATTATATTGCAGGATTAATATTTGCAGTTGTATTATCTGTAGCTTCTTCTTTTATACCAATACTTAATATAAATAAACTACAAATTAAAGAATTAATACTGAATAATGTATCAGACACCAAAGATATAAAATGGTTAAAAAGTATAATTGGGATAATTATTGTAGGTGGCATTGCTGTAGTAAATATGAGCAATGATCCAGGAATAAAAAGTTTAAGCCCTATATTTATAATATTAGCAACAGCAGGAGTTATTATGCTGATGCCTAAAGTGATTAGCACTATATCGAATTTAGTATTCAAAAGGACAAAAGGAATGATTCCGATAGCAAGTATTGCATTTAATAATGTAAGTACTTCAAAAATATTATTAGGTAATATTACATTAATGTTTATAGCAATGTTAACTGTTATTTCTATAAGCTCATTGGGCGCAAGTATGGCAGTGGCAATACGTGAAGGATATCAGAAGCTTAATTATGATTTATGTATTGATACAACTGCTGTAAACTCAGTTTATTCAATGGAAACGGTTAGAAGTATACTAAAAAATGAAAGAGATATAGTTCGAAGTTCTTTACAAGAATTATATATTCAAGAAGGAAAAGTTGATGGCAATGTAGTTAGTGTAGTAGGAATAGATGAGAAGAAATATTTAGATTTTAACGAGTACTTCCCTTGGAAGGAAAAAGATTATGCTGATGCTTTTGAAGCATTTAAAACAGGAAATAGCAAAGCTGTTATTATCTCAACAAGGGCAGCTGACCTATTAGGAACACAAATTGGAGATACTATTGAAACTGAGATAAATGAAGAAAAGGGTAATTTTACAATTGTAGGTATAATTGAGGGAAAACTTTTTCAAAATGGTGTGTTTATAATGGCTAAGAATGATACACTAGAGAGAAAATTTAATGTAAAGATACCAAGTCAAATATATGTAAGAATAAAAGATGATCCTAAAAAAGTACAAGAAGAGGTTAGTAAAGATATTAGTAAAGAAGGTGCAGTAGTAAATACATATCAAGAGAGTGTAGAACTAAGTATCGAACAAACAAAGCAATTAGTAACAATCATGAATATATTTGCTTTCATGGGAATAATAATCAGTGCTTTGGGTGTAGTTAATAATATTGGGATTAGTTTTATTCAACGTAAGAAAAGTATGGTTGTATTAAGTTCGTTAGGAATGACGATGCAGCAGAGAAATAAGATGCTGTTAATAGAATCAATATTTACTGTTATTTGGCCAATGATGTTTATATTGCTGTATGCTAAGTTAGCCTTACTATTGCTTTCAAGATTTATGTGGATTGCAGGATTTGAAATGGATATAAGATTAAATGAAGGTATACTACCACAAATGGCAGTTGTTTCTGGAATAGTTGTAGCAATTGCAACGATTCCTGTACTTATTAGGAATAGAAGATTTAAGATAGTAGAAGAACTAAAATTTGAATAAAATTCGATATGCATAGAGATTGTGGCTTATATAGGAGGGAAAAATGAATACTATAGAAGTAATCAATTTAAAGAAAGACTTTAGTATAGGCAAAGAATCTATTAGTGTTTTAAAAGAAATTAGTTTTAATATCCAAAAAGAAGATTTTGTTTCTATAATGGGGCCATCAGGATGTGGAAAATCTACATTATTATATATTTTAGGTGGACTAGATAAGCCAACAGATGGTGTAATAAAAGTTAATGGTAAAGACTTAAATAAGCTAAGTGAAAAACAAAAGAGTATTATGAAAAGAAGAGAAATGGGGTTTGTGTTCCAATTTTATAATTTGGTACCTAATTTATCTGTGGAAGATAATATTCTCTTACCTATAATACTGGATAAAAAAGGACTTAAAAAGTATAAAAAGAAATTAGATGATATACTAGATATTATTGAACTAAATAATAAAAGAAAAAATACACCAAGAGAACTATCTGGTGGTCAACAACAAAGGGTGGCAATAGCAAGAGCATTGGTTTTTGAGCCGGAAATCATATTAGCCGATGAGCCAATAGGAAATCTAGATTCAAAAACTGGTACAGAAATTATGAAGTTATTTAAAGAAATTAATAAAGAATTTAAAACAACAATTGTACAAGTAACTCACTCTGAAGAATCAGCTTACTATGGAAATAAGATTATTAGATTAAAGGATGGAGTTATCTTAAGAGAAGAAGTAGTAAAAGAGTCAATTAGATTATAAAGAATATTAAAAAACAAAATACTCCAGTTTACACCTTGGGTTGTAAAATGGAGTATTTTACTTTATATTTATTGACTGCATTGTTCCATTGTCTCTTTATTCCATGGTGCTAAATTTTCAAGCTCTAAATCTGACATTTCTTCAGAGGGTCTTTTTCTCAGAAGATATTCTAGGTATTTATAGATGTTTAAATTGTTAGCTTTTGCTATTTCAACCATGCTATACACTATGGCACTTGCCTCAGCTCCAGCTGTTGAATCACTAAATAACCAGTTTTTACGCCCTACGGTAAATGGGCGGATTGCATTTTCACTTAAATTATTAGAAAAGCTACAACGACCATCCTCAAGATATGTTTCCAGATAGGGTCTTCGATTCACTACATACTGTACAGCTTTATCCATCCGACTATTACGTACTGGATGCTGATTTTCTATCCATGACCAAAAAGCCTCTAGAATCGGTTTTTCTTTCTGGAGACGCATTTCTTTAATTTTTTCATGTGAGTATCCTTTCTTTTTAAAAGAATCCTCATACTGAAAAAGCCTATTACAAAACTCAACCCCTTGAACAGCGGGATTACTATAATCGTATTGATGGCCTTTAGGCACTGCATCAATCATATATCGGCGCACATGTGCCCAACAACAGCAACGTTTTATATCAGGTACTTTATTATATCCCTGATAACCATCACAAGCTAAATAGCCTTGAAAACCTTTTAGAAATGTTGCCGCATGCTCACCAGATCTTGTTTGACTATACTCATACAAGATAATCTTCTCAAGTCCATCTTCGCCTGAACGATATAACCACATAAAAGAATCCGTTTCTGCTTTGCGGTCTTTTTCGTTTAAAACTTGGATTCTTGTTTCATCGGCCATAATGAACTTTCGTTGTAATAGCTTGCGATGGAAATAATCATACATGGGTTTAAAGTAGTGCATGGCACAATAAATAACCCAGTGTGCAAGCGTATTGCGGGTAAGCTCTATGCCATACTGTTTCCAGTCCTTTTCTTGACGATATAATGGTAACCCATTAGCATATTTTTGATACATGGTCCATGCCACAGCTGTAGAGGATGCAAGACTATGTTTAATGAGTGCTTGTTCCTTAGGTGCTTTGATGATGACAGGTATGTCTTCTTCTTTACATGCTGGACATGCATAATGCACACTATAGTATTTCTTTACTTTTACTTGAGCAGGAATATATTCTAGTTCGTGACGGATAAATTCCTTTCCGATTACTTCAAGTTTTGTCCCACATTCTGGACAAAACTGTTCTTCATCTTGTAATACAATAGGTACCTCTTCAACAGGTATGCCTTTTAACTTTTCTTCTAAAGTCGTTTTGGATTTACGTTTATGACTCTTTACACTGATCTCTTCTGGAGTTTCTTTAGTTTCCTGAGCTACTTCATGTTCAGCTTCATTAAATAAGTTAATCTGCCCATCCACTTCACTATGTCGACGTTCACTAGATGTGCCGAATAGTTTTTTGGTCAGATAATCTATTTGTTCTTTTAAAACAGATTTTTCACGTCATTATTGACCCTGATGTTGATGTCATCTAGTAAGATTTCAATGGAAGCCTCCATATCTTGTACAAGAGGTTGTTTGATAGATTTCGAACTTCTTTTGATAACCGTTTGTGTATCAGAAACAATATCCACTTGCACTACATCTTGAGATGTGGCTGTAGGATAGGATGAGGTTTGAGATTTAGGAGTAATCGTACATGCCTCAGTTCTTAATTTACTAATCCAACTGTAAAAAGTACTAGGATTAATGTTATTTTCCTTGCACCAACGGTAGTCTGAAAGACCACTTTGACGACATTCATTAATTAATTTCAGTTTTTCCTGGAGATTGATTCTCCTATTTGCCATAAAAATGCCTCCTCATAATTGTAGTAAAATGTTCCACCTTTGAAAAATTTCAAAATTAAGACCGGAGTAAAATGCTCTAACATTTGATTACTTCAATTATGCAGACAAATATATGACCTGTAAATCCGCCCTAATTATTGATTGCTTACGAGGCAGGATACCTAAGAATAGAAAATGCTTATTAAAAAATAAAAGCCTTAGATCTGAGATAAGTAATTATTCAAAGGTTATAAAAGCAAGAGCTATGTATAGAGTAAATCAGTAATGCATGTTTAGTTTAATCTGCTGTTTGGTATATTAGCAAATGAGATAATAATTTAATGACAAGATTTTCATATTGATTTAAATTTATAAATATAGTTTAATAAGAACATGTTCAGCAAACGAAGTATTGCAAACATAAAAAGGGCTAAGCCCTTTAATATTATGACTATAAATTGATAATAAAAGTAAGGGTTTTATAGTATATTTGCCTTTTCCAACATTAAGCAAAAAAAAACTAAAAAAAAACCTTGAAAAAAAGAAGTTTATAGTGTATACTCAATTATGTTGTGACATTGGGAACTAAGATCCGGAAGGTTACCGCTGAAAAGTGAATTTCCGGGGAGCGAATGTCAGGTTCATGAAACCAGACGGCAGGTCACTGTACTATATTGAATAGATGTAGGTGTATTCGTAAAAGTACGAAACGGCTTGGCAATTTTGTTGCGAGTTTATGCCTAAAACATCAATCGCGTGTACAGTCACCACTAGTCGTACTAGGTTTACAAAAAGTACGAAAAGGAGGGGACTTTTTTTATGGCAAGTCAAAAAATCCGTATTACATTAAAAGCTTATGATCACAAATTGATCGATCAAACAGCTGCACAAATCGTAGAAATCGCTAAAAAAACTGGTGCTCAAGTTAGTGGACCAATTCCACTTCCAACTAAAAAGGAAGTTATCACTATTCTACGTGCTGTACACAAATACAAAGATTCTCGTGAGCAATTCGAACAAAGAACTCACAAAAGACTTATCGATGTTGAAGCTACACCAAAAACTGGCGAGGCTTTAATGAGAATTGATTTACCAGCTGGTGTTGATATCAAAGTTGATGCTAAATAATTAATTTTGAACAACTCCATAAAATGGACGGTTAATAATCGTCTAGGATGATTGCCTTAGTTGGTAATCCGCTGTAGATATTAGGAGGTGCAAGAGCATGAAAAAAGCTATTATGGCTAAAAAAATTGGTATGACTCAAATTTTTGATGAACACGCTAACTTAATTCCTGTAACAGTTTTAGAAGCAGGTCCTTGTGTTGTTACTCAAAAGAAAACTATTGAAAACGATGGATACGAAGCTATCCAAGTTGGTTTCGGTGAAGTTAAATCTAAACACGTAATCAAACCTATGGCTGGTCACTTCGCTAAAGCTGGTGTTGAAGCTAAAAAATTCGTTAAAGAATTTAGATTAGAAGACATCGCTGCTTACGAAGTAGGTACAGAAATTAAAGCTGATATCTTTGCTGCTGGAGAAAAAGTAGATGTTACTGGTACTTCAAAAGGTAAAGGTTATCAAGGTGCAATTAAAAAATACAACCAATCTCGTGGACCAATGGGTCACGGTTCTAAATCACACAGAGTAGCTGGTTCTATGGGTGCTGCAACAAGCCCAGGACGCGTTATGAAAGGTAAAGGCCTTCCATCACACATGGGATGCGTACAAGTTACAGTACAGAATCTTGAAGTTGCTCGCGTAGATGCAGACAAAAACTTAATCTTAGTAAAAGGTGCAGTACCAGGTCCTAAAGGTACAGTAATCACTATCAAAGATAGTTGCAAAGCTTAAGGATACCGGGAAAGGAGGAAATTAGAATGGCAAAAGTAGCTGTATTAAATATGACAGGCGCACAAGTTGGAGAAGTTGAATTAAACGACTCAATCTTTGCTGTAGAAATCAAAGAAAACTTAGTACACCAAGCAGTAGTAGCACACCTTGCTAATAGACGTCAAGGTACACAAAGTGCTAAAACACGTGCAGAAGTACGTGGTGGTGGTAGAAAACCATGGAAACAAAAAGGTACAGGTAGAGCAAGACAAGGTTCTATTCGTGCAGTACAATGGGTAGGTGGTGGAGTTGCATTCGCACCAAAACCAAGAAATTACTCATTCAAAATGAACGTTAAAGAAAGAAGAATCGCTCTTAAATCTGTTTTAACAAGCAGAGTTAACGAATCTAAATTCATCGTTCTTGAATCTTTAGAAGTAGCTGCTAAAACTAAAGAAATGGCTAAAGTTTTAGACGCACTTAAATTAAACAAAGCTTTAATCGTTACAGAAGGCGAAGCAAGCAAAAACGTTATGTTAGCAGCAAACAACATCCAAGGTGTTAAAACAGCAGCTGTAAACAACATCAACGTATATGACATCTTAAAATACGATACATTCGTAGTAACTAAAGATGCTCTTACAAAAATCGAGGAGGTGTACGCATAATGGCAGATTTAAAATTTTATGACGTCATTTTAAAGCCAGTTGTTACAGAGAAATCTATGAACGCTATGGCAGAAAAAAAATACACATTCCTAGTTGCTAAAACTGCTACTAAAGCTCAAATTAAAGATGCAGTAGAAAAAATGTTCGAAGGAACAAAAGTAGAAAAAGTTAACACAGTAAACTACGATGGAAAAACAAAACGTCGTGGAAGAACAGTTGGTAAAACAAACGCTTTCAAAAAAGCAATTGTTAAACTTAACCAAGAAAGCAAAGATATTGACTTTTTCCAAGGAATGTAGTTAAATAGTAAAAGATGAAACACACGGCTAAGTGTATAACAAAAGAATCGTGTTATTAATCGATTGAAAGGAGTGAATACGATGGGTATCAGAAAATATAGACCATATACCCCTTCAAGAAGACATATGACTTCTTCTACATTTGAAGAAATCACAAAAACAACTCCTGAGAAATCTTTAATCGTAACTTTAAAGAAAAATTCAGGTAGAAACAATCAAGGGAAAATCACAGTTCGTCACCGTGGCGGCGGCGCAACAATCAAATACAGAATCATCGACTTCAAACGTAATAAAGATGGTGTTCCAGCAACAGTTGTAGGTATCGAATATGATCCAAACAGATCAGCTAACATTGCTTTATTAGCATATGCAGATGGTGAAAAACGTTATATCATCGCACCACTTGGATTAAAAGTTGGTGAAAAACTTATGAGTGGAGAAACAGCAGAAATCAAAGTTGGTAACTGTCTTGAAATGAAAGATATGCCAGTTGGTGCTACAATTCACAACATTGAAATGAAACCTGGTAAAGGTGGACAACTTGTTCGTTCTGCTGGTATGTCAGCTCAATTAATGGCTAAAGAAGGCAAATACGCAACAGTTAAATTGCCATCAGGTGAAATGAGATTATTACCAATCAACTGCCGTGCTACAATCGGTCAAGTTGGTAACATTGATCACGAACTTATCAACATTGGTAAAGCTGGACGTAAACGTCACATGGGTATCCGTCCTACAGTTCGTGGTTCTGTAATGAACCCTAACGATCACCCACACGGTGGTGGTGAAGGTAGATCACCAATCGGTAGACCAAATCCATGTACACCATGGGGTAAACCAGCTCTTGGATACAAAACAAGAAAGAAAAATAAACATTCTAATAAATATATTGTACGTCCACGTAACAAATAGTAACGTGGTTGCGTGAAAGGAGGCATCATAATGGCTCGTTCCATCAAAAAAGGACCATTTGCTGACGCTCACTTACTTAAAAAAGTTGATGCTATGAATGCAGCAAATGAAAAGAAAGTAATTAAAACATGGTCACGTCGTTCAACAATCTTCCCTTCAATGGTAGGTCACACTATCGCTGTACATGATGGTAGAAAACATGTACCAGTATTTGTAACAGAAGATATGGTAGGACACAAATTAGGTGAATTTGCATTAACAAGAACATACCGTGGACATGGTAAAGATGCAGAGAAAAAATCAAGAGTTCGCTAATAAGTAATTAACGGAAGGAGGTCTTTAATCATGGCAAAAGGACATAGAAGTCAGATTAAAAAAGAGAGAAACGCTCAAAAAGACTCAAGACCAAAAGCTAGAGTAACATTCGTACGTTTATCAAGTACAAAAGCAAACATCGTGTTAGATCAAATCAAAGGTAAAGATGTTAATACAGCATTAGCTATTTTAGCATACACACCAAGATGGGGCGCACGTGTAATTGAGAAAGTATTAAAATCAGCAATCGCAAATGCTGAACACAACATGGGTATGGACGTGTCAACATTATATGTTGAAGAAGCATTCTCAACAAAAGGACCAACAATGAAGAGAATTCGTCCTCGTGCTCAAGGTCGTGCATATCAAATTCAAAAACAAACTAGCCACATTACAGTGGTATTAAATGCGAGATAAGGAGGGTACTCATGGGCCAAAAGGTAAATCCACATGGATTAAGAGTTGGTGTTATCAAAGAATGGGATGCTAAATGGTATGCTGATAAAAAAGACTTTGCTAACAACCTTGTAGAAGATGATAAAATCAGAAAATTCATCAAGAAAAAATTATATGCCGCTGGTATCGATAAAGTAGAAATCGAAAGAATGTCAAAACGCGTTAAAGTACACGTTCACACATCTAAACCAGGTATCGTAATCGGTAAAGGTGGAGCATCTATCGATGCACTTCGTAAAGAAGTAGAAAAATTAACAGCTAATAAAGTTGCAATCAACATTGTAGAAGTTAAAAGACCAGAAGCTTGTGCTCAATTAGTAGCAGAAAACATTGCACTTCAATTAGAAAACCGTGTTTCTTTCCGTCGTGCTATGAAACAAGCAATGGGTAAATCTTTCAAAGCTGGTGGAAAAGGTATTAAAGTTGCATGTTCAGGTCGTTTAGGCGGTGCTGAAATGGCTCGTACTGAATCTTATTCAGAAGGTAACATTCCACTTCAAACATTAAGAGCTGATATTGAGTATGGATTTGCTGAAGCAGATACAACATACGGTAAAATCGGTGTTAAAGTATGGATCTACAAAGGAGAAGTACTTCCAACTAAAGCTAAAAAGGAAGGGAGCGATAACTAATGTTAATGCCTAAAAGAGTAAAACGTCGTAAACAATTCCGTGGGCGTATGACAGGTAAAGCTACCCGTGGTAACAAAATCACTTATGGTGAATACGGTATTGTTGCAATGGAGCCAGCTTGGATTACATCAAGACAAATCGAAGCAGCTCGTATTGCTATGACACGTTACATTAAACGTGGTGGTAAAGTATGGATCAAAATCTTCCCAGACAAACCAGTAACAGCTAAACCAGCTGAAACACGAATGGGTTCTGGTAAAGGTTCATTAGAATATTGGGTAGCAGTTGTTAAACCAGGCAGAGTTATGTTTGAGTTAGCAGGTGTAGCAGAAGAAACAGCTAGAGAAGCTTTAAGACTTGCAGTTCACAAATTACCAATGAAATGCAAAATCGTTTCTCGTGCTGAACAAGAAATGGCAGGTGATGGTAGTGAAGAGTAGAGCATTCTTAGAAGATATAAGAACTAAATCAGCTGAAGAATTACACGTTGAATTGGTAAATGCGAAAAAAGAACTTTTTAACTTAAGATTCCAAAACGCTACCAATCAATTAGATAATACAGCAAGAATCAAAGAAGTAAGAAAGAATATCGCACGTATTCAAACTATTATTACACAAAAAGCAACTGTGTAATAGAGAGGAGGCAAGCTCGTGTCAGAAAGAAATTTACGTAAAACATTAATTGGTAATGTAGTTAGCAATAAAATGGACAAAACTATTACTGTAGCGGTAGTAAACAATGTTAAGCATCCTCTTTACGGAAAAATCGTAAAAAGAACTTACAAATTACACGCTCATGATGAAAATAATGAGTGCCAAATTGGTGATAGAGTTAAAGTTATGGAAACAAGGCCTTTATCTAAATCAAAACGTTTTAGACTTGTTGAAATAGTAGAAAGAGCGAAATAATAATAGAAATCTTGAAAGGAGGTCACTTCTCATGATACAACAAGAGAGTAGATTAAGAGTAGCTGATAACACAGGAGCTAAAGAAATTCTTTGTATCCGTGTTCTTGGTGGCTCAACAAGAAGATATGGTAACATTGGTGATGTTATCGTAGCTACAGTTAAAGACGCAACACCAGGCGGCGTTGTTAAAAAAGGTGACGTAGTTAAAGCTGTTATCGTTCGTACTAAAAAAGGTGTTAGACGTCAAGATGGTTCTTACATCAAATTCGATGAAAATGCAGCAGTAATCATTAAAGAAGATAAAAATCCAAGAGGTACACGTATCTTTGGACCAGTAGCAAGAGAGTTAAGAGAGAAAAAATATACAAAAATCTTATCACTTGCTCCAGAAGTACTATAAGGAGGTGTGAATAGTGAAAACTAAACTTAGAAAAGGCGATAGAGTAGTAATCATCGCTGGTAAAGACAAAGGTAAAGAAGGTAACATCACTTTCATCGATCGTAAAAACGGCCGCGTAGTTGTTGAAGGTTGTAACATGATTACAAAACATCAAAAAGCTAACGCTGTAAACCAAGGTGGTTTAATCGAAAAAGAAGCACCTATTCACATGTCAAATGTAATGTACGTGCACAATGGTAAACCAGCACGTTTAGGTGCAGAAATTAAAGACGGTAAAAAAGTTCGTGTTGCTATCGTAAACAAAGAACGTATCGTTATTGAATAATTAGCGGAAGGAGGACAATGACGATGAGTAGATTAAGAGAAACATACAAAAATGAAATCATGGGTGCTATGACAACTAAATTTGGTTACAAAAACCAAATGCAAGTACCAAAAATTGAAAAAATCGTAATCAACATGGGTGTTGGTGAAGCTAGAGATAACGCTAAAGTATTAGAAAATGCTGTTGGCGATATGCAAATGATTTCTGGTCAAAAACCAGTTATTACTAAAGCTAAAAACTCTGTTGCTGCATTCAAACTTCGTGAAGGAATGCCAATCGGATGTAAAGTAACACTTCGTGGTGAAAAAATGTACGAGTTCTTAGATCGTTTAGTAAACTTAGCTCTTCCACGTGTACGTGACTTCCGTGGTGTTAGCGCTACAGCTTTCGATGGTCGTGGTAACTACGCTTTAGGTATCAAAGAACAACTTATTTTCCCAGAAATTGAGTATGATAAAATTGATAAAGTTCGTGGTATGGACGTAATTATTGTAACAACAGCTCACACAGATGAAGAAGCTCGTGAACTGTTAACACAATTCGGTATGCCTTTTCAAAAATAAGGAGGGTAAATAGAATGGCAAAGAAATCTATGAAAGTTAAGCAACAAAGACCAGCTAAATTTTCAACTCAAGCTTATACAAGATGCCGTATCTGTGGACGTCCACATGCATACATTAGAAAATTCGGTATCTGCCGTATTTGTTTCAGAGAATTAGCATACAAAGGTCAAATCCCTGGCGTTAAAAAAGCTAGCTGGTAAGAGAAGGAAAGGAGGCAAATATTATGACAATGAGCGATCCTATTGCAGATATGTTAACAAGAATCAGAAACGCGAACATTGCGAAACATGATGTAGTTGAGGTTCCTGCTTCAAAAATGAAAAAAGCGATTTCTGAAATCCTTGTAAATGAGGGTTATATCAAAGGATACGAAGTAAAAGAAGATGGTGTTAAATCTACTATTCGTATGACTTTAAAATATGGTAAAGACAAAAATGAAAAAGTAATTTCAGGTATTAAAAAGATTTCTAAACCAGGTCTTCGTGTATACGCAGACACAGACAACTTACCAAAAGTTCTTGGTGGTCTTGGTACAGCGATTATCTCTACAAACAAAGGTGTAATCACTGACAAAGAAGCTAGAAGATTAGGTGTTGGTGGCGAAGTAATCGCATTTATCTGGTAATAAGCAAAATAAGTTAAGGAGGTGCCATTTATGTCACGTATTGGTAAACAACCAATCGCGGTTCCAGCAGGTGTTACAGTGACAATTAGCGCTGCTAATGAAGTTGTTGTAAAAGGTCCAAAAGGAACTCTTACTCAAACATTTGATACAGCAATGAATATTGCTTTAGAAGAAAATCAAGTTGTGGTAACAAGACCAAACGATTTAAAAAGAAATAGATCTCTTCATGGTTTAACAAGAACACTTATTGCTAACATGATCGAAGGTGTTACTAATGGTTTCACAAAAGTGTTAGAAATCAATGGTGTTGGTTACAGAGCACAAAAACAAGGTAAAAAATTAGTTCTTTCTTTAGGGTACTCTCACCCAGTTGAAATGGAAGATCCAGAAGGTCTTTCAACAGCAGTAGATGGAAACAAAATTACAGTAGCAGGTATCGATAAAGCAGCTGTAGGTCAATTCGCAGCAGAAATTAGAGATAAACGTAGACCAGAACCATACAAAGGTAAAGGTATTAAATATATTGATGAAGTTATCCGTCGTAAAGAAGGTAAAACAGGTAAAAAATAATAAGTAAAGGAGTGACATCCGGATGATCAGAAAACAATCTCGTAGCAAGATTCGTGTTAAAAAACACAACAGAATGCGTAACAAGATTCAAGGTACTGCTCAAAGACCAAGACTTGCTGTATTCAGAAGTGAAAAACACATCTATGCTCAAATTATAGATGATATGACAGGAACAACTTTAGTTGCAGCTTCAACAGTTGAAAAAGAAATCGCATCTGCTTTAGAAGCAACATCTAACGTTGCAGCAGCAGAAGCTGTTGGTACAGCAATCGCTAAAAAAGCAGCAGCTAAAGGAATTGAAAATGTAGTATTCGACCGTGGTGGTTTCTTATATCATGGTAGAGTAAAAGCATTAGCTGACGCAGCTCGTGAAGCTGGGTTACAATTCTAGTAAAGGAGGGAAATAAGAAAATGGCTAAAAGATTAAGCATTGATCCAAGCACAATGGATCTTCAAGAAAAAGTTGTTACAATCAAACGTGTAACAAAAGTAGTTAAAGGTGGTCGTACTTTCCGTTTCTCTGCTTTAGTAGTAGTTGGTGACGGAAACGGTCATGTTGGTGTAGGTTTAGGTAAAGCTATGGAAATTCCAAACGCTATCCAAAAAGCTATCGACGATGCTAAGAAAAACCTTATCTTCATTGAAAGAAACGATGTAGATAGTATTCACCACGAGTGGATGGGTGAATTCGGAAGTGCTAGAGTACTTCTTAAACCAGCTAAAGAAGGTACTGGAGTTATCGCAGGTGGTCCAGCTCGTGCTGTACTTGAACTTGCAGGTATCCGTAACATCAGAACTAAATCTTTAGGATCAAACAACAAGAAAAACGTTGTTCATGCTACAATCGAAGGTCTTGCAGGATTAAAAACACCTTCAGAAGTAGCTAGATTACGTGGAAAATCAGTAGAAGAGCTTTTAGGTTAATAGGAGGAAGAGTCAATGGCTAAGATCAAAGTAACATTAGTTAGATCTACAATCGGGGCGATTCCAAAACACAAAAAAACTGTAGAAGCGCTCGGATTAAGAAAAACAAACAGCTCAAATATTCACGAAGATAATGCAGCTATCCGTGGAATGGTTAAACAAGTTAGTCACTTAGTAAAAGTTGAAGAAATCAACGAGTAATAGATAAGATATTTAAAGAAGGAGGTGCCAAAGACATGAACTTAAGTACATTAAGACCAAACGAAGGTTCAAAAAGATCATCTTTCCGTGTAGGTAGAGGACATGGTTCAGGTAACGGTAAACAAGCTGGTAAAGGACACAAAGGGCAAAAAGCTAGAAGTGGTGGTGGAGTTAGACCTGGTTTCGAAGGTGGACAAATGCCATTATACAGAAGACTTCCTAAACGTGGATTTACAAACCGTAACAGCGTAGAAATCGTTGGTATCAACGTAGATTTATTAAACCGTTTCGAAGATGGTGCTGTTGTTACAGTTGAATCTATGATTCAAGCTGGTATCATCAAAAATCCAAGAGATGGTGTTAAAATCCTTGGTAAAGGTGAAATCACTAAAAAATTAACAGTTCAAGCTAACGCTTTCAGTGCTAGTGCGAAAGAAAAAATTGAAGCAGTGGGTGGAAAAACAGAAGAGGTGATGTAGGTGGATCTATTCAAAACTCTTAAGAATGCTTGGAGGGTGCCAGAACTACGTAAGAAAATTTTATTCACACTTTGGATGTTTCTTTTTATCAGAATTGGTGTAGCTATAACAGCTCCTGGTGTAAACCGTGATGCTATCGTAGCGAGCACCAGTACTGCATCAGATTTTATGAACATGATCACAGGTGGTGCTCATAAAGAATTAGCGATATTTGCTTTAGGAGTAGGACCATATATCACCGCTAGTATTATCATGCAGCTTCTTCAAATTGCAATTACTAAGCTAGAAGAATTAGCAAAAGAAGGGGAACAAGGTAGAAAGAAAATAAACCAATATACACGATATGTAACATTAGGTTTAGCAATACTTCAATCTTGGGCAACTACATTTATGGCTTCTAGAAGTGGCGTGTTAGTAAATAATTCAATGTCAACATTTTTACTTGTAATGCTTTCATTCATTGCAGGTTCAATGCTTGTAATGTGGATTGGTGAGCAAATTACAGCTAAAGGTGTTGGAAATGGTATATCATTATACATCTTTATCAGTATTATTTACTCATTACCTACTAATTTAAAAGGCTTGTATGAAACAAACGGTTATCTTATCCCAACGATTGTATTAATAATATTTGTACTTTTAATTGGGTTTGCAGTATTTATGGCTCAAGGTGAGAGACGTGTAGCGGTACAATATGCTAAGCGAACAGCAGGGCGTAAGGTATACGGTGGTCAATCACAACATATACCTATTAAAGTAAATTTAGCAGGTGTAATGCCTATTATCTTTGCAATGTCTATTATGAATTTTCCACAAATTGTAACAAATTTAGTTGGAGCTCAAGCGACAGGTATTTGGGCAAAAATATTATTATGGCTCAACTGGACTAGACCAGTTGGTACAGTAATTTATATTGTACTCATCTTTGCATTTGCCTTCTTCTATTCAACAATTGCCTTCAATCCTATGGAAATTGCGTCAAATATGAAAAAAGGCGGTGGCTTTATTCCTGGTATTAGACCAGGTAAACCAACTTCAGATTACTTAACAGACGTAGCGAATCGTATTACACTTTTAGGAGCTATCTTCTTAGCAGTGTTAGCATTAGCGCCATTACTTTTCCAATATGTCTTTGGAGTTCAAGTTGCGTTCTCAGGAACTTCACTTCTCATCGTAGTAGGTGTTGTACTTGAAACACTTAAACAAATAGAGTCACAAATGTTAATGAGACATTATAAAGGATTTTTATAAAATAAAACGGGGGTTGCCGCTATGAGATTAATATTATTAGGTGCACCTGGCGCAGGTAAAGGTACACAAGCAGAAATGCTAACAAAACTATATGATATTCCATGTATCTCTACAGGAAATATTTTTAGAGAACATATCTCTAATAATACTGAGCTAGGACAAAAAGCGAAAGCATACATGGATGAAGGAAAATTGGTACCAGATTCTCTTGTTATTGAGCTTGTTAAAAGTAGAATTACACAAGATGATTGTAAAAATGGGATGATCTTCGACGGTTTCCCAAGAACTATTCCTCAAGCTGAGGCATTAGATGTAATGCTTAAAGAGTTAAATATACCAATTGACTATGTTGTCAATGTAGATGTACCAGACGAAATGATCGTTGATCGTATGGCTGGTAGAACAGTTTGCCCTAGTTGCGGCGCTTCTTACCATAAAATAAATAAACCAGAAGCAGTTGCTGGTAAGTGTGATCTTTGTGGGGCAGACCTAATTCAGAGAGAAGACGATAAAGCAGAAACTGTTATGAAAAGATTAAATGTTTACCATGATCAAACAGAACCTTTAATAGCTTACTATAAAGAACAAGGCAAAGTACTTGACATCGATGGTGTAGGCGCAGTTGAAGAAGTACGTGACAGGGTAAAACAAGCATTAGGAGTGAAGTAAGAATGCCAATTCATATTAAGTCAGCTGATGAAATTAGCTTGATGAGAGAGGCAGCACAAATTCTAATAGAAGCCCATGAATTAGTAGAATCTCATCTAAGAGAGGGCATCACTACTAAAGAATTAGATCAGATTGCTGAGAAATTCATTAGAAGTAAAAATGCATATCCTTCCTTTTTAAATTATCATGGTTATCCAGGATCAGCTTGTATCTCGATTAATGATGAAGTTGTTCATGGGATTCCTGGTAAGAGAAAGCTACAGCAAGGAGACATAGTAAGTGTTGACCTTGGGGTATACTATAAGGGATATCACTCAGATGCTGCAAGGACCTATCCTGTTGGCGAAGTATCTGCCGATAAGTTAAAACTTATAGAAGTAACAGAGCAATCTTTCTTCGAAGGTTTAAAATATGCCAAACCTGGGAATCATTTAAGCCAGATATCAGAAGCCATTCAGAAGTATGCTGAAAGCTTTGGTTATGGTGTAGTACGAGACCTTGTTGGGCATGGGATAGGAAAAGAATTGCATGAAGAACCACAAGTTCCAAACTACAAAACACCTGGAAGAGGACCCAAACTCCAAAAAGGTATGGTGCTAGCAATTGAACCTATGATTAACATGGGAACATGGCAGGTAAGAGTACTAGATGATGATTGGACGTTCGTAACACGAGATGGAATGGCATCGGCTCACTATGAGAACACGGTGGTTATTACAGATGATATTCCAGAAATACTTACGTTACGTAAGTAAGAGGTGATTAAATGAATAACGAGTATTCACTAGGGCAGATTGTTTTCTCAAAGTGCGGGCGTGATCAAGGGAGACCATTCATAATTGTAAGTATTGAAGAAGAATATGTTTACTTAGTTGATGGCGCTCTGCGCAAAGTAGATAGTCCTAAATTAAAGAAGAAAAAGCATATTCAACGTACACTAACAACTGTTGAATGGATTAAACAAAAAATCATAGAAGAAAATCGCATTACAAACAGTGATGTTAGGCGAGCTCTTGAAGAGTATCTAGGGCAATCTTCTGTGTAAGAGGAGGTTTGTAACTTGGCTAAAAGTGATGTTATTGAAGTAGAGGGAACAGTGATAGAAAAGTTACCAAATGCAATGTTTAAAGTTGAGATTGAAGGTGGACATATTGTTCTTGGTCATATCTCAGGTAAACTTCGTATGAACTTCATCCGCGTATTACCGGGTGATAAGGTAACAATTGAACTTTCTCCATATGATTTAACCAAGGGACGCATTATCTGGCGTTCTAAATAAATGGTATAAAAGAAAGGAGAACAGAAAATGAAAGTACGCCCATCAGTAAAAAAGATTTGCGAAAAATGTAAAGTAATTAAAAGAAAAGGTCGTGTTTGCGTTATCTGTGAAAATCCAAAACACAAACAAAAACAAGGCTAATAATCCCAGTCATATACAGTAAACAATCATTGCTTTATGATGGTTTATGGTATATAATGTTGTGTGGTGATTTAAGCTAGAAGCGGCTGCGGCATAGAGTCATTTATGCTGTTATATATATATTTAATTTTAAAACCTATAGGAGGTGCGAAACACGTATGGCACGTATTGCAGGTGTAGACTTACCAAGAAATAAACGTGTTGAAATCGGTCTTACTTATATCTATGGTATTGGCCGTCCAACTTCTCGTCAAATTTTAACAGAAGCTGGTATTGATTTCGATACACGCGTTGTGGACTTAACTGAAGAACAAGTAGCTAAAATTCGTGAACTTATTGACAAAACAACTTTAGTAGAAGGTGATCTTCGTAGAGAAATCGCTTTAAACATTAAGAGATTAATGGAAATCGGTTGTTATAGAGGAATCCGTCATAGACGTGGTCTTCCAGTAAGAGGACAAAAAACTAAAACAAATGCTCGTACACGTAAAGGTCCTAAAAAGACTGTAGCTAACAAGAAAAAATAGTAAATAAAGGAGGTTAAGACACAATGGCAGTTGCAAAAAAAGGCGGAAAAAAAGTTGTTACACGTAAACGCCGTGACAGAAAAAACGTTGAACGTGGTGTTGCTCACATCCAATCAACTTTCAATAATACAATGGTAACATTAACAGATACAAACGGAAATGCTCTTTCATGGGCAAGTGCAGGTGGACTTGGATTCAGAGGTTCAAGAAAATCTACACCATACGCAGCTCAAATGGCAGCAGAAACTGCAGCTAAAGCAGCTATGGAACACGGTTTAAAAGCAGTAGAAGTTATGGTAAAAGGACCAGGATCTGGTAGAGAAGCAGCTATTCGTGCGCTTCAAGCAGCTGGACTTGAAGTAACATTAATTAAAGACGTTACTCCAGTTCCACACAACGGATGCCGTCCACCAAAACGTAGAAGAGTCTAATAGGAGGGTAAAAATGGCTAGATATATTGGTTCTAAATGTAAACAATGTCGTCGTGAAGGAAAAAAATTATTCCTTAAAGGTGAAAGATGCTATTCTGCTGCATGTTCAGTAGAAAAAAGACCATATGCTCCAGGGCAACACGGTCAAAACAAAACAAAACTTTCTGGCTACGGCACACAATTAAGAGAAAAACAAAAAGCAAAAAGAATCTATGGTGTTCTTGAAGGTAAATTCAGAACATACTTCGAGGAAGCAGATCGTAAACAAGGAATCACAGGTGAAAACTTACTTCGTCTCCTTGAACTTCGTTTAGATAACGTAGTATTCCGTCTTGGTCTTGGTCGTTCAAGAACAGAGGCAAGACAAGTTGTAAGACACAATCTTATTACAGTAAACGGTAAAAGAGTTAACATCCCATCTTATCAAGTTAAAGTTGGCGATGTAATTGAAGTTAAAGAAGATGCTAAATCATTCAACCGCTTCAAACTTACTGCAGAAGTAACAGGATCTCGTATTGTTCCAGAATGGTTAGAAGGGGATATCGAAAACCTTAGAGGTACAGTTAAAGCTCTTCCAACTAGAGAACAAATCGATACAGATGTAGAAGAAACACTTATCGTTGAGCTTTACTCTAAGTAATAGTTCGTCACCCTCAATATTTTATTTTAAAACCAAAGGAGGGTTTATCCGGTGTTGGAATTTGAAAAACCACAAATTGAGATTAAAGAATTATCTGCCGATGGTAAATATGGGTGCTTTGTAGTTGAACCTTTAGAAAGAGGATATGGGATTACACTTGGCAATAGCTTACGTCGTATCCTTTCATCTTCTCTTCCTGGTTCTGCTATCAGTAGCATCAAAATTGATGGAGTTCTTCATGAGTTTAGCTCAATTCCAGGCGTTAAAGAAGACGTTATTGAAATTATGCTTAATTTAAAAGGCCTTGCAATCAAAGATTCAAGCCAAAATATGGAGAAAAAAGTAATCTATATCGAAAAAACTGGTGAAGGTGCAGTTACTGGAGCTGACATTAAATGTGGTCCAGAAATTGAAATCCTTAATCCAGAACATCATATTGCTACATTAAGCGGTGGAGCTAATTCAAGCCTTTGCATTGAAATGACAGTAACAACTGGTCGTGGATATGAAGGTGTTGACAAACTTAAGAAAACAGACCTTCCAATTGGAGTTATCCCTGTTGATGCTAACTATACACCAGTAGAACGTGTTAACTTCATCGTTGAAGATACACGTGTTGGTCAACAAACAGATTATGATAAACTTACATTAGAGGTTTGGACAAATGGAACACTTAAACCAGATGAAGCTGTATCTTTAGCTGCAAAAGTTTTAAGTGAACATTTAAACTTATTCATTGATTTATCTGAAAATGCACGTACTACAGAAATCATGGTAACAAAAGAAGATGATTCTAAAGAAAAAACTTTAGAAATGACAATAGAAGAGTTAGACCTCTCTGTTAGATCATTCAACTGCTTAAAACGTGCGGGAATTAATACAGTTGAAGACTTAACTAATAAAACTGAAGAGGAAATGATGAAAGTTCGTAACCTTGGACGTAAATCATTAGAAGAGGTATTCCAAAAACTCGAAGAGCTTGGTTTTGCACTTAAACCAAGTGAAGATTAAGAACAACAACTAAGGAGGTTAGGGCATGGCTGGACAAAGAAAGCTCGGACGTGACGCTGCAGGTCGTAAAGCGTTACTTCGTAACCAAGTTACAAATCTCTTATACCACGGTAAGATTAAAACAACTACACCTAAAGCTAAAGAGATTCGTAAAATCGCAGAAGGCTTAATTGCTATGGCAGTTCGCGAACAAAACAATTTTGAAGAAGTTACAATTAAAACTAGACAACCTAAAGTAGACGCTAACGGTAAACGCATTAAAGAAGTTGTAGATGGTAAAAAAGTAACTGTATATGATGAAGTAGAAAAAACTATCAAAAAAGATAGTGCTACTCGTTTACATGCAAGAAGACAAATGTTAAAGGTATTATATCCTGTAACAGAAGTTCAAGCAGGCAAAAGAAGACAAGCTAAAAAAGTTGACATGTGTGACAAATTATTTAGCGAAATCGCACCAAAATACACAGACCGTAATGGTGGTTACACAAGAATCATCAAAATCGGACCACGTAAAGGTGACGGTGCAGAAGAAGTTATTATCGAATTAGTATAATATCTAGGGATTAAGGATTTGTTCTTAATCCCTTTTCTTAATATATAAATTAATTTATGTATAAATTTAAGTATTTTATAATTATATAAAGTAATATAAACTCTAGTTTAGAGTTAGGATAAATCTATAAAATGTTTAGATATATATATAAACTAAAGAGGTGAAACCTGTGGAAAAGAAAGATAGTCTTAAAAACAATAATTTAATAGAAGCTAAAAATATTGTATTTGAGTATTATAATTATGATGAAAACGGAGAAAAAAAAGATACTATAAAAGCACTTAATCATATTAATTTATCTATTGAAGAAGGTGAGTTTGTAGTTATATTAGGACATAATGGTTCGGGTAAATCGACTTTTGCAAAACATTTAAATGCAATTTTAACACCTAAGGAAGGAACCCTTTTTGTAAGAGGCATTGATGCAACAAAAGAAGAGAATGTATGGGATGTGCGTAAAGAAATTGGAATGGTATTTCAAAATCCAGATAACCAAATAGTTGCTACTATTATTGAAGAGGATGTTGCTTTTGGACCTGAGAATTTAGGAGTAGAACCAGCGGAGATTAGAAAACGCGTGGATGAAGCTCTAGAAACAGTAGGGATGTCTGAGTATAAGAGATTATCTCCAAATCAATTATCAGGTGGACAAAAACAAAGAATAGCTATCGCAGGTGTTATTGCGATGAAACCTAAATGTATTGTATTTGATGAATCAACTGCTATGCTTGATCCTATTGGACGTAGACAAGTAATGGAAACTATGCAAAAACTCAACAAAGAGTATGGTATTACAATTATTCATATTACACATTATATGCAAGAAGCAATACTTGCTGATCGTATTGTAGTCATTGAGAAAGGTGAGGTATTATTGCAAGGAACACCTAAAGAGGTATTTAAAGAAGTGGAGCTTCTTAAAAGAATTGGTTTAGATGTACCAGATACAACTTATCTGATGTATTTATTAAATCAAGAAGGATTTAACTTTGAGTCTGATTTATTAACTGTAGAAGAGGTGGCAGAGGCAATATGGCAATCAAGATAGAACATTTAACACACATATATAATGAAGGAATGCCGTTTGAAAAAAAGGCATTAGATGATATTAATATTGACGTTGCAAAAGGTGAATTCATTGGAATTATAGGGCATACAGGTTCAGGGAAAAGTACATTAATTCAAATGTTTAATGGTCTTTTAAAACCTACAAGTGGGAATGTTATTATTAATGGAAGAGATATTCATGGTAATGGTGTAAATAAAAAGGAAGTACGTCAACAAGTAGGATTAGTATTTCAATATCCAGAATATCAGCTTTTCGAAATGACAGTTTATGAAGATGTTGCTTTTGGCCCTAAAAATTTAGGATTATCTGAAGAAGAAATTAAAGCACGTGTAGAATATGGCTGTAAAGCAGTAGGATTGGATGAAAGCTATTATGCAAAATCACCATTTGAACTTTCAGGTGGGCAAAAACGCCGTGTAGCTATTGCAGGTGTTTTAGCAATGAATCCTAATATTCTTATTTTAGATGAACCAACGGCTGGACTTGATCCTAAAGGACGTAATGAGTTATTTGTCCAGCTTAAGAAGATGCATGAAGAACTTGGGCTTACAATTGTTCTTATTTCACATAGTATGGAAGATGTAGCAAGATACGTAGATCGTTTACTTGTATTATATAAAGGTAAGAAGGCATATGAAGGGACACCGAGAGAGGTATTTGCTCATGGTATAGAACTTGAGAAAATAGGCTTGCTATGCCACAGATTAGATATATTATGAATGAACTTAAAGCAAAAGGTATGGATATTGATACGGATGTATTAACAGTAGAAGAAGCAGCAGCTCAAATTACAGCATATTTAAGAAGTGGAGGTAAGGAATAGTGATTAGAAATATTACAATTGGACAATATTACCCAACTTCTTCAAGTGTACATGAGCTAGATCCTAGAACAAAGATTTTAATTACATTTATATATATATTTGGTCTATTCTTTGTTAACTCATTTATCGGCTATACCTTTGTAGCACTTTCTTTCTTTGGTGCAGTAAAGTTAAGCAAAGTACCACTTAAGTTTATCTTAAGAGGTCTTAAGAGTATTATGTTTATTTTATTATTTACAGTAGCATTAAATATGTTCTTTACACGTACAGGAAATACTTTATTTGCAATTGGATTTATTTCAATAACAGATGAAGGGCTTATGATTGCAGCAAAAATGGGAATTAGATTAATCCTCCTTATTGTGGGGTCATCATTATTAACACTTACAACATCACCAATTGAATTGACTGATGGGATTGAAAGTTTATTAAACCCATTTACCAAAATAGGTGTACCAGCACATGAAATTGCCATGATGATGAGTATTTCACTTCGTTTCATTCCTATCTTATTAGAGGAAACTGATAAGATTATGAAAGCACAAATGGCAAGAGGGGCTGACTTTGAATCAGGGAACATTATTCAAAGAGCAAAAGCTATGATTCCAATTATGGTACCACTCTTTATCTCAGCATTTAGAAGAGCAGAAGAGTTAGCTATGGCTATGGAAGCTAGATGCTATAGGGGTGGAAATGGAAGAACAAGAATGAATAAACTTTGTTATAAGAAAAAAGATGGTTATGCTTTTGTAATAGCAACAGTGTTCATAATAGTTTGTATACTCTTATAAGAAGAAACTATATATAATAATAGATATAGATATGATATAGGTTTTAAGAAATGGGGAAATAAGGGATATATGTAGAAATAAACTATATATATCCCTTATTTTTGTATGAATGAATAAAAATAAGTATGAGTGAATTGTTGCAGAGTGTAATAGATGTATATATAATTTAAATATTGACTACATAGGTGAAAATCAAGTGAAGAATAAGGTCATAATAAGAATAGAAACTTTAAAATGGAGAAAAGCAATATTTGATAATGTATTTTATATGATATGTATTTTAAGCCTTATAGATAAAAGTTATAAATAAAATATTTTAGATGAAGTTTCATAAGTAAAATAAGATAAGAAGCTGGGCAGGAGGATGTAAATAATGGCTAGATATAAACTCATTATTGCATATGATGGAACAAATTATAATGGTTTTGCAAGACAGCCTAATGGGACAACAATTGTGGAGACATTAGAAGAAGCTGTGGAAAAAATTGTACAACATAAAGTATATATTTTAGGTGCGGGTAGAACTGATACAGGAGTACATGCAAAGGGGCAATGTTGTATTTTTGATTCAGATACAAAGGTACCAGTAGAAAGATTGGCAAAAGCAATTAATAGTAAATTACCTATGGATATTGCTGTGCAATCTGTAGAGAAGGTAAGTGGTGATTTTCATCCACGTTTTGGAGCCAAGAGAAAAACGTATCGTTATCAAATTATGAATAGTAAACAAAGAGATCCGTTTTCATATAAGTATGCATTAGCCTATCCATATGAGGTGGATTTAGAAAAAATGAAAGCAGCAGCAGAAAAAATGGTGGGTACACATGACTTTAAATGTTTTTGTGCTGCAAAAACTGATGTGAAAGATACTGTCAGAACAATTTACGATATTCAAATTTATCAACAGGATGACTTAATATCTGTGGATATTTGTGGTAATGGGTTTTTATATAATATGGTACGTATTATCATAGGTACATTGTTAAAAGTAAACGAAGGAAAGCTTTTAGTCCAAGATATTACTAGGATTATAGAAAGTAAGGATAGAAATTTAGCAGGTCCTACAGCACCACCACAAGGACTCACAATGTTAAAAATAATTTACGAATAGTAAAATAATCCACAGGAAAAAGCTTGACAGTGATATCTGATGATAATATAATATAAGTTGTGTTAATAAGGCCACTTATAAAATCCATTAGCCCCGGATTTTATATGATAATAGAAGAATATTAACTATGTTTTATAAGATCCAAAGGAGGTAAATTTCAATGAGAACAACATACATGGCAAACGCTCAAAATGTTGAAAGACAATGGTATGTTATCGACGCTGAAGGACAAACAGTAGGTAGATTAGCAAGCCAAATCGCAGCAATATTAAGAGGAAAAAATAAACCAACTTACACACCACACGTGGATTGTGGAGATCACGTTATCGTAATTAACGCTGAGAAAGTTGTATTCACAGGTAAAAAATTAGATCAAAAATTATATAGAAGACATACAGGTTACGCTGGTGGATTAAAAGAAATAACAGCTCGTGAAATGCTTGATACACATCCAGAAAGAGTTATCATGAACGCTGTAAAAGGTATGCTTCCAAAAAATTCTTTAGGAAGACAAATGCTTACAAAACTTCGTGTTTATGCTGGAACAGAACATAATCATGAAGCACAAAAACCAGTAGAATTAAAATTCTAATTAACCGAGAGGAGGAAGTTTTAAATGGCAACAGTTAGATATTACGGAACAGGTAGACGTAAAAGCTCAGTAGCTAGAGTATACCTTGTACCAGGAACAGGTAAAATTACAATCAACAAAAGAGATATCGAAGAATACTTCGGTTTAGAAACTTTAAAAGTTATCACTCGTCAACCATTAGAACTTACAAATACAGCTTCTAAATTTGATGTACTTGTAAATGTATACGGTGGTGGAACAACTGGACAAGCTGGAGCTATCCGTCACGGAATCAGCCGTGCTTTACTTCAAGCTGATGGAGAATACCGTCCAGCTCTTAAAAAAGCAGGTTTCTTAACAAGGGACCCAAGAATGAAAGAAAGAAAAAAATACGGTCTCAAAGCAGCTCGTCGTGCACCACAATTCTCAAAACGTTAATTGTGTCTTGCAGTTCGAATACAACTGTATTTCAAAAGCCAATCCTTTTGGATTGGCTTTTTTGTGCTCACTTAATATAAGATTTAAATAAAATTTTATAGAAAAAATGTATAACTTGTAAAATTCTTGGATATATCTAGAGTTTGTAGTGAGATAATATTGTAAGTTGTATTTGAATAAATTAGAATAAAATAAGACAAGAGACTTAAACAAAAGCTAGGAGGACTATAATGGTGCAAAATAACAAAGGGTTTAGGGAAAAGAAAGAGAAGACATTACTTAGTCTATTCTTAAAGTCAGTAGGTATTACGCTATTATCAGGTGCAATATTAGTGGGGGGATTTGCAGGAGTATATTATGGCTTTTTATATGATGGTCAGAGTGTAGCATCAGTTTCTGATGAAGTTTCTATAAATGAAGAAAAAAAGGAAGAATCAAAAGAAGAAAAACGTAAAGAGATAAATAAAAATGTTGTTGTATTTGGTGTAGATGAAGATGGTACAAGAACAGATATTATGTTTGTAGTTAATCTTAATAGTGAAACTAAAAAGATAAAGGTTCTTTCAATTCCTCGTGATACAAAGGTAAATTGGTCAGAAAGTCAAAAGGAGAGGCTTTTAGATTTAAAAGGGTATACACGTTCAGTTTCTAAACTTAATGAGATGTCTGCTTATGGTGGTGTTGATAATGTAAGAGATTTTACAATTAATGAAATCGAAAACATTTTAGGAATTAAGATTGATAATTATGTATTGGTTGGGTTACAGTCTTTTAGGGATATTGTAGATGCAGTAGGGGGCATTGAGATAGATGTGCCTGAGTTTAGAGGAAGTGGCCTACATTATGATGATTATGAACAAGATTTACACATACATTTAGATCCAGGTATGCAGTTATTAGATGGTTCACAAGCGGAAGGTCTTATTCGTTTCCGTAAAGATAATTATGGTAATAGTTATACTAATGGGGATACAGATAGAATAAAGGTACAACAACAATTTTTAGGGGCTTTTGCAGATAAAATTTTAGCACCAACTGTTATTCCTAAGTTATACAGTATTATTTCAGCAGTATTTTCTAATGTAAGTACAGACATAAAACTTACTGAGATACCTCAATATTTATCTTATATAAGTGATTTTAGTACAGAGAATATAACTTTTGACACTGTTGGTGGTGAAGGAAGAATGGAGAATGGTGTATCTTACTTCTTTATTGACTATGATACTTTAGATGAAAAGATTCAAGAAGTGTTCCATGATACAGCCGTTGCTGGAAGTATAGGAACGGATGATTGGGTAAATGATGGAGCAAGCAGTGAAAATGTAGTAGATAGAACAGTAATTGTAGAAGTTTATAATGCTTCAGGTAAAAATGGTCTTGCAGGGGGAATGAAGGATAAGTTAGAGAAACTAGGCTATACAGTACCTAAGATTGATAACTATAAAAAAGAAGTGTTTGCGGGAACAGTAGTTTATGCAAAAGATGAGAATAAAGCAAAACAATTCTTAGAGTATTTACCAAAAGGGACAGTAATTACACAAAAAATAGATATAGATTCTGATATTCAAATTATATTAGGATTAGATTCAGTTCAGTAATGTAGATTATTATAAATAATGTTTGCATAAATAGTTTTATATTGAGCTAATTATTAATAAAATAGGCGATATGGTGAAATAACAAGTAAATTCACTATATCGCCTATTTTTAATTAAGGATTATAAAGAGGAGTAAGTTACTAAAGCGTATCGTCAAAATTAGTCCTACAATTTATAGAAGACCACCATCTAGTGTGAGGATTTGTCCAGTCATATAACTTGAAAGTGGAGAAGCAAGGTAAAGACATGTTTTAGCGATATCTTCTGGCTGTGCTGTACGGCAAAGTGGAATATCTTCTATGAAGGCTGCTTTATCTTCTTCTGTATATTCTTTAGTCATGTCTGTATCTACCCAACCACAAGCAACAGCATTAACACGGATGTTTGATGGACCAAGTTCTTTGGCTAATGAACGTGTAAGGCCATTAAGGGCACTTTTGCTTGTAGAGTAAGCTACTTCACAAGAGGCACCTACATTTCCCCAAATAGAAGAAATGTTAATAATCGTACCTTGATGATTGTGAAGCATTGTTGGAATTGCATGTTGAATGCAGTTATAAGCTGAGTTTAGGTTAATAGACAGAATTTTATTCCACATATCAGGTGTAGTATCTGTGAATAACCCGGTATAACTAATGCCTGCATTGTTGATAACTATGGATGCTTTGCGCCGAAGGTCATTTGAATATGTTCAAAAAGTTTAGTCGTTGTTTCATAAGAAGAAACATCACCATGAAAGTAAGTAGCGGTAAGACCTTTATTAATAAATTCATTATAAGTAGCAAGTAAACGCTCTTCACTAGTGGCACCGTTTAAGATTACTTTGGCACCAGCTTTAGCAAAGGCATAGGCAATTGCTTTGCCTATACCTCTTGAAGAACCTGTTACAAGTACAATATCATTTGTAAAATTCAATTTGATTACCCCCTTAAGTAAGCAATTTCTTCTTTATATAAATTCGTTTTCTGATCAAGCCATGGTGTTTCTAAAATCAGTGGCTTACCTTCTGCAATTGGATGATGCACAATGCGATAGATGGCTTCTTTTCCGATTTGATCAGCACCTTTTGGATTAGTTTCATCAGCACCTAAGTTTGCATGGCGGTCTTTCTTTGCGCCACGTACATTAAGAGAACCATTAATGTGGAAAACTTTGAGTTTATCAAGGCCAATGATTTCATCAAATTGTTTAAGGACTCCATCGAAGTCATTGACGATATCATAGCCACTATCATGAACATGACAAGTATCAAAGCAAACGCCTAATTTGTCTTTTAATGTGACACGGCTCATGATATCCTGAATTTCTTCGAAGCTGCGGCCAATCTCGTTGCCTTTGCCAGCCATGGTTTCGAGACAAATAGTGACAGGTGTATCTGGCGAGAGAATTTCATTAAGTGCATTTGCGATACGTTGTACACCATATTCATATGTTTTATCTGTGAAAGAACCTGGGTGGAGTACGAGATATTTAGCACCGATAGCAGCAGTACGTTCGATTTCAAGTACTAGGAATTCTTTGGCGATAGTGTAAGTTTCTTCCTTGTGAGAGGCTAAATTAATAATATAAGGTGCGTGTACTACGATGTCAGATAAGCCGTAGACATCCATAAAAGCTTGACCTTCTTTAATCTTTAAGTTTTCAATAGGTGAACGCTTTGTATTTTGTGGTGCACCTGTATAAATCATAAAGGTATTTGCACCATAAGAGTAAGCTTCTTTAGCAGCGGCAATAAGACCACCACTAATAGAAACATGAGAACCGATTTTTAACATATTCATAACTTTCCTTTTTGTTAATTTTTCCTTGATATTATAAGACATTTTGCGATGTTATTTACAAGGTAATAATGACTATTAAATAGTATATACTAAACATATAGTATTTTACTCAAAAATACAAGTATGATAGCAAGAAAAAACCCTATTTTTCCATAAATTTGGTGTATTATCATGGACAGATAAGATAGATTTTACTACAATATAGTAGGTATCACACGAGTAAATGTCAAAAAATATAATCATAAAAGTAGAGAGGAATAAAACAAGAATTAATATAAACACAAATGCGAATGCTAATCATAAGTTAAAGTCTGTGAGTATAAATTAAGAAATAGAACAACTAAATATTAATGTAATATAGGAGACTCGTATTATGAAAAAGAGCAATAGTAGTAAGTTAAAAAAGGCCCAGAAAAAAAAGCTGAGGAAACTATTTATAAGAGCCATTATGATTACACTGCTTGTATGTGCAGCTGTAATAGCTGTTGGTGCAGTATTATATAATCGCATTAGAGTAGATAATGGTGCTAAAGAATGGGGATTTAACAAACCACTTGATCCAATCAATAAAAATGTAGCAGTATTTGGTGTAGATAAGGATGGATATCGTACAGATGTTATTATGGTGATGAACTTTAATAGTGTAACGAATAAGGTTAAAATTGTTTCTATTCCAAGGGATACTATGGTTAATTGGGATGAAGCACAAAGGGATAAGCTCCGAGAATACACAGGAAAATATGCATACACAACTAAAATTAATGAGATGTCTAGTTATTCAGGTATTGAGTACATTAGAGATTTTACTATCGAAGAGATGGAAGATATCTTAGACATTAATATTGATAATTATGTCATTGTAACAACAGATGCTTTTAGAGAACTTGTAGATGCTATTGGCGGTGTAGAAGTAGAAGTTCCAGCACTTAGTGATGGAAGCGGACTTCATTATGATGATAATTATCAAGACCTTCATATTCACTTAGAGCCAGGCATACAAACCTTATATGGTAAAGATGCAGAAGGACTTGTACGTTTCCGTAAAGGATATGCAGAAGGTGATGTGGGGCGTATTAAAACGCAACAAGTTTTCTTAGATGCATTAGCAGATAAACTTCTTAGCCCTTCTACATTTATAAAACTTCCTCAAATTGCTTCAGTTGTTTTTGATACAGTAACAACTGATATGAGTTTAACGCAGATGACAGGATACTTAAAATACTTTAAAAACTTTAATCGTGAAAACATTGCTTTCTATATTGTGCCAGGTGACTCTGAGTATACTAATGGGAAATGGTACTATATAATTGATGATAGTGCCTTACCAGCATTTAGAAATGAAGTATTCCATGATGAAATACCAGCAGGGGAAGAAGCAGCACCTGTAATTGACCAAAGTGTAAGTATAGAAGTTTTAAATTCTACAGCTACATCAGGACTGGCGGCTAGTGAAAAGGAAAAATTAGAAAATGCTGGATATACAGTTTCGAATATTGGTAATTACACGCCAGATATATTAGAAACAACAGTTATTTATGCAGGTGATTTGGAAAAGGCTAAGCAGTTTAAGGCATATTATCCAAATGCGAAGCTAGAAGAAGACACAACACTTGATTATGATATACAAATAGTATTGGGGAATGATATTCAGTAGGGAGGAATAAATAATGAGGCTTGCTAAGTTTAAGCTCAGATTAGTAGTATTATCTTCAGTTCTTATAATTGCTAATGTAACTTATGGAGCTATATTACATCAAGAGACTACAACGCAGACAATTACAAAAGGTGCAACACTTACACATGAAAAGATTTTAAGTGAAATTGGATGGCGAAACATTAATGTATTAAGGATTAACTTAAAAGAACCTAATGTGAAGCTAGGACCTATTGAAGCCGCTAATGGCACATCTAGACAAACAGTTTTGCAAATGTTGAATAACACAGGTGCAGTAGCTGGGGTTAACTCAGATTTCTTTGATATTTCAACAAGTAATACACCAAGCTTTGGCCCAGTGATTTCGGAGGGAGAACTTAAGCACGCCTATAATAGTAATTATTCCTCGTTAGGACCTAATAAATATATGGGAACCTTTATAATAGATACTAACAATAGTATAGATATGGACTATTATGGAGTTTCTCTAAAATTAAATGCAGCAGGAACATTTGTAGGAGCCATGGGGGGGTATAACAATATTCCTTCTAAGCTCTACAGACCTGTAGTAGTAGATCGTACATATTATGCCAATACAAGCAGCATTATTAGTAAGATACCTAATACATATACAATTGTGGTAGAAGATGATATAGTAACATACCGTTCTAAGTCTAATGAAAGTGTAGATATTCCTAAAGATGGCTATGTTATCCTAATAGGGGAACAAGATGCAAGTAATTATTATAATAAGTTAAAAGAAGGAACACCTGTAGAATTACAGCAGTTTTATATTTAAATAATCAAATAACCCAAGCTGTCAGTGATATTCAAATGGGCATTGGTGGTGGTGGTTTAATCATCAAAGATGGGGCTGAGTATACAGGAACTGCCCATAAGATTACACCGAACTCTAAAGATCCAAGAACAGTTATCGCAACAGTTAAAAATTCCAAAGAAGTTCTGTTAATAACTATCGATGGACGTGGTGAATATAAAGGAATGACCCATAAGGATTTAGTAAGCTTTCTGAAGAGTTACAATGTAAAAGATGCTATGTATTTTGATGGCGGAGGCTCAACAACAATGGTAGCACGTAATGAGGGTGAAACTAAAGTTACAGTACAAAATTATCCTTCAGATGGCAACCAAAGAAAAGTTATTAATGGTGTAGGTGTCTTTACAACCTCGCAGCCAGGACCTGCTTATAAATTGTATTTAAGTACTGCATTTAATCGAACTTTCCTAGGGGAAAGTATGAGCTTAAATCTAAGAGCAGTAGATGAAAATGAGAACCCTGTTTCAATAGATAAAAGTAAAGTGACTTACTCAGTATCAGGGGTAACAGGTAATTTTGAAGGAAGTAAATTTATACCAACAAGTATCGGTAAAGCACTTATTGTAGCAAGTTATGAGGGGATTGATGTAGGCTATGAAATACAAGTGTCTACTCCAGTAGGTATTCGCGTTGAACCTTCTAATTTACAAGTAAGCGAAAATAGCACAAAGATAGTAAAAGTCTATGGTATAGATACTGATGGATATAGTATGCCACTTAGTGAAGGAGCCATTAAATGGACAAGTAGTAATAATACTGTAGGTGCTACTAATAATACAGTAGTTACTAAAGGCAAGACCACAGCGCTATTAAGAGCAGAGTATAAAGGGGTTAAGGCTAACCTAGGCGTTATTGTAGGAAATATAACAAATGCTATTGAATCCTTTGAAACTAATAAAGCAAGTTGGGGTGGCGATACGTCTACAGTTAAAGGAAATGTTATCATCTGCAATGATGAGAAATATAAATATCATGGAAATAAGTCAGTTAAAATGACTTATACCTTTGAAAAATCACAAGATAAGCAAGTGGCTTATACTTTATTTAATACACCAATAGCCATTCCAGGCGATGCTATGAGCGTAAATATGTGGCTCTATGGTAAAAAGCAAGGGGATGTAGCTAAAATAGAGGTTGTAGATAGCAATAATAAGAAATTTTATTTAAAACTCACAGACAGTATTGATTTCAATGGTTGGAAGTATGTTAGTGCAACCCTTCCAGAAGAAATGGTACTGCCGGCAAAGGTTACAAAGTTCTATACCTATGCAAATTCAGTTAATGAAAAGAAAACTACGGCTATCTATCTAGACCATGTTTCTATAACAAGAGGATTTAGAGGTAAATCGGGGCTTAATACAAGAGATGATTTCAGATTTGATCCATGGTACAAAAAAACATTACAAGGTCCCAAAGATGGCCAATATATGATTAATGTAGTTGGTAGCACAAAAGTAAGTAGTATGTCACTTAATAAAGAGGCAGTGCAGAAAATAGGTAATCAGCTATCAAATCAAACGAGCTTAGTGGTTATGGCAGCTAAAAATAATATGAGTTTGCCATTAAACACAAAAAGCATAAGTTATAAAAATACTTATGAAATAACAGATTATGCAAATACCGTGTGATTATGGCAGGTACAGACAATGGTGGCTTAAGAGCGACGCAGACTTCAGCATGGATTAATATTAAAAAAGCAATAGAAAGTACAAGTGCTAAAAATATTGTTTTAGTAATGAGTAAAAATCCATTAACACAATTTAGTGATGCAGAGGAAGGTAAAGCCCTCCATAAGCATTTAAAAGAAGCAAGAGAAAAAACAGGGAAAAACATATTAGTGATTACAACAGGAACACAAGGTAATGAAGTAAGAATAGAAGATGGTATTAGATACATAAAAACAAGTGGGTTAAATACCAATACTGATCAAGTAAAAGATGCTTCGTTCTTGAAAATAAAAATGGTGGACGATAAGGTATATTATACTTTTGAAAACTTTTTAGTTTAATGGAGATTTTGTCATTATGTACAGGTTTAATAAATATTCCAAACAATAAGGAGGTATACTAATGAATAAAAAAGTAAAAGTAGTATTAGCTGTAATAAGTATTACAGCAATAACACTTTATGCGGCTGATAATGGCCTTGGTTCATCAAGTGATCCACTTGTTACAAAAAGTTATGTGGATCAAAAAATCACAGAGATAAGTGGCAATATGGATAGCAGTAGTCTTGCTAAACAAGTTGCTACACAACAAGCACTTATTGAGAATATAATGGAGGAGATTAGTGGGTTAAAGAATGCAGAAACTCCTAATAATAATGTATTTGAGGTAGTTGTAGTTCAACCAGGGCAAGTCATCTATGGAAAACAAAGTACAGAAATGATTATGCGTTCAGGAAAAGCGCAAGCAGTAGCAGTAGCAGCAGGAGGACTTCAAGATATTACAAGTGGAGAAGACTTAAGCAGTGGCATGGAGATTCCTAAAAACCACTTATTAATTATCCCGAGAGAAGATGGAAGAGGTTTGCTTGCAGATACGAAACTTACAGTCATGGTGAGAGGTGGCTATACAATAATATAGTAGGCTAATAGCCAGTGGAGGAAAAAATGAAAAAACAAATCAAAGTGTTACTCTATGTCATCTTAGCCATATCATTAGTAGCAAGTGGCTGGGTTGGATTTGAAAGAATTCAAACAGAAAGAGCAGACAAGAGTATACAAATTGCAATTAGATATAATGATGTATTAAGTTTAGCAAAACAAACAGATGTACCTATAGAAAATATTCTTAAAGAATTTAAGCAGTTAGGTGCAACCACATTATTTGTTCGTGAAAATACTGTAAGTGGTCCTAATGATGATTATTATAACTTTAAGGCTCAAGGTGAAGTGACTATCGTAGATGGTTATATTCTTAAATTCTATTATCCAAATGTAGAAAATTTAATACCAGAACGCACATATGTAGTAACTTCAAATGAAGGTATTGCAGAAAGCATTTACAGCAACTATTGCCTTAAAAATTTAGAAGTAGAAACACTTGTAGGTACATCAGAAGAAACAAATGAACCAGTTTATTTCATTGATGTAACGGATGTAATGAGCAGTTTAGGGGCAGTTGGGGTTGGGTTTAATACAGCTGATTTAAACTTAGCAGCAAGCTTAGGCTATATGATTGCGCCACAGATTAAAAGCTGGGAAGAACCATCAGAAGAGTCACTTGTGAATTTAGCAGAAGAAATTGATGCTATTGATAATATAGGAACAATTTACTTCGCAGATGTTACAATTCCAGGTGCAGACACTGAAGTAATGGCAGAGCTTATTAGAAATCATCAACTTGGTTTCATTGAATTTACATCAAATAAACAAAAAGGTTTTGAAACACTTGCAAAACATGCAAGCGAAAGTGGTATAAATTATAAAGTAACACGTCTTCACACATTAGGTGATGCACAAGTTAAAACATTTACAATGACAGAACTTATGGATCGTTATCAATTAGCACTTAATGAACGAAACAATCGTACATTCTTATTTAAGATGCCAAATACATCAAATCCAGAAGAAGATAAAGCTTATTTATTAGAAGCAATTACAAGATTTGAAGAGATTGCTACAAAAGATGGCTATACACTTAGCGAGACAACAACTGATTTTAACTTTCCACAAATCCCAATTTTTGTAGCTATTTTAGTAGGCCTTGCTTCTATGGTAGTATTTGTATTCTTATTAAGTGAATTAGGAGCTACAAAACTAGGTTATATTTTAGGTGTGTTAGGAACACTAGGGTACGTAGGATTATTAAAAGTATCACCATTAAATGCATATCGTTTAATGGCGTTATTTGGGGCTATAGTATTTCCTACTTACGGGATTCTTATGGGACTTAGAGAAAAGCCTCGCAATATGAAAGGAACAATTATAGCTTTTTTAAAAATTTGTGCAATTTCATACGGTGGTGTATTTGCCATTGTAGGTGCATTATCACGTACAGGTTTTGCACTAGGCATTAACTTATTTGCAGGAGTAAAACTCTCACATATTATTCCTATTGCAGCAGTAATCGTAGTTTTAGTGTATAGAAAGCATAAATTTGACTATAACTTCTATGTGGGAATTTTAAATAGAAAAATTAGCTATGGTGCTTTAATTGTAATTGGAATCATTGGGGCAGCATTACTCATTTATACAACAAGAACAGGTAATTCAGGTAGTGCTTCAACATTAGAACTTCAGTTTAGACAAATTTTAACTAACATTTTAGGTGTACGTCCACGTACAAAAGAATTCTTAATCGGTTATCCAATTTTAATGTGCTTACTATATTATGGTTATAAAGAAGCATATTTACCATTTGTAATATTTGCAGCAGTAGGGCCAATTTCATTAGTTAATACTTATGCACATATTCATACACCACTTTTAATTTCAATGACTAGAAGTGCATATGGTATTATCTTTGGACTTCTTATTGGGTTAATTGCAATCTGGGTAATTAAATATATAGGTAAGGTGATTAGAAAATGGCAACTACAAAGCAAATAGTTTTATCAGGTTATTATGGATTTGATAATATTGGTGATGAAGCAGTACTTTTTTCAATTCTGTCTCTCTTAAAAAAAGAGATACCAAATACAAAAATCGTAGTACTTTCTAACAATCCAGAAAAAACAAAGATAACTTATGGTGTAGAAAGTGTTAATCGTTGGGATATTAAAACAGTAGCAAAAGTAATTAAACAAAGTGACATTCTCATTAGTGGGGGAGGAAGTTTATTACAAGATGTAACAAGTAGCAAAACAATTCCATATTACTTAGCAATCGTAAAGATTGCACAGTTCTACAAGAAAAAAGTTGTATTTTATTCTCAAGGAATAGGTCCAGTTAATAAGAGCTTTAGCAAAACACTTATGAAGATGATTATTAATAAAGTAGATGGCATCTATGTAAGAGAACCAGGCTCAAAAGCATTATTACAAGAAATAGGTATTAAGAAACCTGTAGAAGTTTCTATTGACCCTGTTATTGGAATTAACTTAGGCAGAGAAGTAAAAGAAACTAAGGGAGCAGTTCAGAAGCCAGCAGTAGGAATCTATCTCAGGCCATGGCAAAATGAAGTACATGATGAGAACCTGCTTGAATCAATGAAAGAAGGCCTTGGTGAACTCATTGCAAAAGGTTATAAACTTTACTTTATTCCAATGCATTATAATCAAGATAGAGAAATATCTAAGAAGCTTCAAGATAAACTTGTACAAAGCGGTTTAGGTAAAGCTAGTGATATAGAAGTAGTAGACAAAATGCTTTCAATAGAAGAAGTATTAGACTACACAGCAAGCTTTGATATGATTATTGGTATGCGCCTACATAGTTTAATTATGGCAGCAGCAGAAAAGGTACCAATGATGGCTTTATCATACGACCCTAAAGTAACAGGTTTCATGAAAGAAATAGAACAAGCTGATTATTGCATAGATTCAGATAAAGTAACAGCAGCAATGTTTAGAGAAAAATTAGAAAAACTTATAGATAATAAAGCTCAGCAAAAAGAAGAGCTCATTAAAGTATTTGAAGCTAAAAAAGATAAAATTTACTTACCACTCAACAAGGTAAAAGAATTACTTAAGTAATTACGTTGAGACGTAAGATGAAAGAGTAAACAAATACTTTTATAGGATTGATATTGTATAATAGATAGAAATAGTTTGATAAAGGTGTTACAAGGGGCTTGTGACACCTTTATGTGAGTATGTAGCTTATAAGTAGATTTATAAGCATAAACATATATAATTTTTAAAGACAAGAAAATAAGACTAAAGGGGAGATACGAAAAGTACCCCAATTACAGGAGGATATAATGAATACTAAAATAATCAAAATATTAGAAGTACCTATTTCTAATGTCACAATGAAAGAAGCTGTTGATATTGTAGATGGATTTGTTAAATCAGATAAAATGCACAAAGTTTATACACCAAATCCAGAAATCGTTATGCTAGCTAGAAACAATCCTAAATTTATGGAAGTTATTAAAAAAGCAGATCTCGTTGTACCAGATGGTATAGGAGTCGTTATTGGTTCTAGACTTCAAAAAGGAGATAAGCTCCCAGAACGTGTACCAGGTTATGATTTAGTACAAAATACAATGAAACAAGCTGTTAAAGAAGGTTATAAATATTATTTCTTTGGAAGTAAACCAGGTGTAGCAGAGCAGGCAGCAGAAAAAATGAGAGAAACTTACCCAGGCATTCAAATTGTAGGAACAAGAGATGGATACTTTAAGCTAGAAGATGAACCAGCAATTATTAAAGATATCAATGAATCAGGTGCAAATATTTTACTTGTAGCTTTGGGCGCACCTAAACAAGAGACATGGATTGAAGAGCATCAACACTTACTTCCTAATGTAAGAGTAGCAATTGGTGTAGGTGGAAGTTTAGATGGTATGGCTGGTATTGTGAAACGTGCACCACTCATTTATCAAAAGTTAGGACTTGAATGGTTCTATAGATTAATGAAGCAGCCATCACGTTTTGTAAGAATGTTAGTGCTTCCACAATTCCTAATTGAGGTATTGTTGTACAAAGGTGACCGTAAAAAGTAAAAAAATACAGGTAAAAATACTAGTTTTTTGTGAATTGATAGTAAACATAATACAGGAAAGTACTTGCTTTATGTAAATGCTACAAAAACTATATAACATGATAAGTTGATTTTTATTGCATTGTGGGCGATTTATATTGAATTAGTTAATAAATTTTATATGTTTATGACTATTAAACAAAATGGCAAAATTGATTTTATAAAAATAGTCAATAGCGTATATAAGGAAAAATATAGTATAGTAAAGTAAGTCCAAAGACATATGAATTTATCTAAACTAAGGGGGAAATATCTCATGGCAGGTTTAAAATTAAAAAATATTGAAAAAAGATATTCAAATGGATTCGTAGCAGTTAAAAACTTTAACTTAGATATCGAAGATAAAGAATTTATCATTTTCGTAGGACCATCAGGATGTGGTAAATCAACTACATTACGTATGATTGCTGGTCTTGAAGAAATTTCATCAGGAGAATTATGGATCGGTGATAAACTTTGTAATGAAGTAGCTCCAAAAGATCGTGACATCGCAATGGTATTCCAAAACTATGCGTTATACCCTCATATGACAGTGTATGATAACATGGCATTCGGTTTAAAACTTCGTAAAACACCAAAAGAAGAAATTGATAAACGTGTACGTGAAGCAGCTAAAATCCTTGATATTGATCAATGCTTAGATCGTAAACCAAAAGCTCTTTCTGGTGGTCAACGTCAACGTGTTGCTATGGGACGTGCTATCGTTCGTGAACCAAAAGTATTCCTTATGGATGAACCTTTATCAAACCTTGATGCTAAACTTCGTGTACAAATGAGAACAGAAATCTCTAAATTACATCATAGATTAAACACAACATTCATCTATGTAACTCATGACCAAGTAGAAGCTATGACACTTGGTACAAGAATCGTAGTACTTAAAGATGGTGTTATTCAACAAGTTGACTCACCATCAAATCTTTACTCTAAACCACAAAACTTATTCGTTGCTGGATTCATTGGTTCACCACAAATGAACATGATTGAAGCTAAAGCAATTAAAAAAGGTGACGATGTAGTTCTTTCATTCGGTAAAATCGAAATTCCATTATTAAAAGAAAAAGCACAAAAACTTGTTGCTGGTGGTTATATTGGTAAAGAAGTAATGATGGGTATTCGTCCAGAACATATCTGCGAACCATCAACATTATTCGAAGAAGAAAAAGAACACTTCACACTTGGTACAGCTACAGTAGAAGTAGTAGAAATGCTTGGAGCAGAGAAAAACTTCTACATGATTTGTGAAGGAAATAACATCACAGGTCGTTTTGATACATCATGCCAAGCTGGTCCAGATGATACAGTTCAACTTGCATTCGATATGAGAAAAATTCACGTATTTGACTTAGAAACACAAAAAACAATTACAAACTAGTTAATACATATCAAAGCTGCTATATTAACGACTAAGCTTGTTAATATAGCAGCTTTTTTGTGTATAACTTTATTTAAGAAATGTTTAACTAATATAAAACATTGTGATATGAGAAATTATGATATTCTGTGATATTTTCTTAGTTTTTCCTAGCATGTACTACACACTTTTTTTTAGTAGCCACTTTTTTTTTACATATAAATAGGATAAAATAGTATTAAAGATACTGCGAATACAAATTATTTAATATTTGGGAGCTGATACACATATGATATCTAATCAAATTTTACAAAATACAATCGATGGCATCAAAGCCATTACAAGAAGAGAATACTGCATTTTAGATGCAGAAGCAAAAATTGTAGTAACAACAGACAGTGACCGAGTGGCAGGTGAATATGTACCCCAAGTTGAAGCCTTCATTAATTCACAAGCAGATAGTCAAGAAATGCAAGGGTCACATTACTTTAAAATTTATGATGAATATCTTGTAGAGTATGTTCTTTCAGTAACAGGTGCAGATGATGAAGCTTATAAATTAGGTAAAATCGTAGCATTTCAAGTAAAAAGCTTACTTGTAGCATATAAAGAACGTTTTGATAGAGATAACTTTATTAAAAATTTATTATTAGATAATCTTCTTTTAGTAGATATTTATACAAGAGCTAAAAAGTTACATATTAAAAATAATGTACAACGTGTTGTATATCTTATCGAGTGTAACGAGAAAAAAGATAGTAGTACGTCAGATATTTTAAGAAATATTTTCCCAGACAAAACTAAAGATTTCGTTACAGCTGTAGATGAAAAAAATATGATTTTAGTTAAGGAAGTTAATTCAGATGACCCAGCTGAAATCGAAGGCTATGCAAAAATGATTTATGATACATTAAGTGCAGAAGCAATGAGCAAAGTATATGTAGCAGTTGGTGCTGTTGTAAATGACCTTAAAGATGTATCTAACTCATATAAAGAAGCAAATATGGCTCTTGAAGTTGGTAAGATTTTCAACTGTGAAGGACATATTTCACATTATTCTAAATTAGGTATTGGTAGAATTATTTATCAATTACCACTTTCACTTTGTAAGTTATTTATTAAAGAAGTACTTAAAGACAAACGTGTAGATAGCTTTGATGAAGAAACACTTATGACAGTTAATAAGTTCTTTGAAAATAGTTTAAATGTATCAGAAACATCTAGACAACTCTATATTCATAGAAATACACTTGTGTATAGACTTGATAAATTATTAAAAACAACTGGTTTAGATTTACGTGAATTTGATGACGCTATTGTGTTTAAAATTACAATCATGGTAAGCCAATACATGGACTATATGGAAAAGCAAAGTCAAAATAGATTATAGAAAAAAGAAACCGGTGATTAAAAAATGATTCATTTACAAAACGTATCAAAAGTTTATTCTAATGGGGCAGTGGGACTTAAAGATGTAAGTTTATCCATTGAAAAAGGGGAATTTGTATTCATAACAGGAAATAGTGGCTCAGGGAAATCTACTTTCTTAAAGTTATTACTTAAAGAAATTGAGCCAGAGCATGGGAAGATTATTATTAATAACAAAGAAATTACTAAACTTAAACGCAAACAGGTACCTTATCTTAGAAGAGATTTAGGTATAGTATTCCAGGACTTTAGATTACTTCCAAATAAAACTGTTTATGAAAACGTAGCTTTTGCAATGCAAATCGTAGGTGCATCATCTAGAGAAATTCGTAAAAATGTACCAATAGTATTAGGGCTTGTAGGGCTAGCTAGAAAAGCAAGATGCTATCCAAATGAGTTGTCAGGAGGAGAACAACAAAGAACAGCACTTGCACGTGCCATTGTCAATAATAACCCTATTCTCATTGCTGATGAACCAACAGGTAATTTAGATCCAGCAACTTCATGGGAAATTATGAATTGCTTACAGGATATTAATAAACGAGGTGTCACAATTATTATGGCAACTCATGAAAGAGAAATCGTTAATGCTCTCAAAAAGCGTGTTATTGAAATCTCTGACGGTCAAATTAGTAAAGATGTATATGAAGGGGGCTATGACGATGAGTTGGAATACTCTCAGATATTTATTTAAAGAGGGTATCATAGGCCTATGGAAAAATAAAACGATGGCACTTGCTTCGGCAGGTACCATTGTTTTGTGTCTTTTAATACTAGGAATGTCATATGCCATAGGCATGAATATTGATTCACTACTTAAACAAGTGGAAAATAAATTTGGTATTACATGTTACGTTGATGAGGACATAAATGAAGGTCAGATTCAACAGATTAAAAAGCAAATAGAAGGAATTAGCAGTGTAAAAGAAGTGAAGTATGTTTCAAAAGAAGAAGCACTGAAGTCATTTAGTGAAGAAAGTGATGATGTGTCAATCTTTGAAGACTTTAAAGAAGATAATCCACTTCCAGCATCCTTTGAAATTACTGTTTATGATATTGAGCAGCAAGAAGCGGTAGTAGCTGCGCTCAAGCAATTAAAAGGTATTGAAGCACAGTACTTGAAACAAGAAACACAAATGTTTATTAATCTTAATAAAACAATTGATTATATTTGTATAGGTATTATTATTTGTTTAATTATAGTAGGTTTACTACTCATGTCTAATACAATTAAATTAACAGTTTATGTAAGACGTAAGGAAATCAATATTATGAAATATATTGGTGCAACAGACTGGTTTATACGTCTTCCTTTTTTAATTGAAGGGACAACCATAGGGCTTGTTAGTGCACTTATAGCTATTACAGCTATTGCATTTTCATATGATTTCATAAATAAGAAGATTGCCATTCAACTTATGAATAGTTTAGAAGGCATCAGTTTAGTTTCAACAACAATAATTATAAATGGTATGATCCCAATTTGTCTTGGACTTGGTATATCTATTGGGCTTGTAGGAAGTGCTTTTGCGATTCGTAAGCACCTTCAAGTATAAATGGGGGATGAAGATGAAGAAAAAGATAAGTATTGTACTTGCCTTTCTATTACTACTTACCCCTGTATATGGTTCTTCTATTACAAATAAGAAGAACCAGTTAAATGACAAAAAGCAAAATATAGAAAGTAGCAAGCAGGATTTGGCAGCCAATAATGAAAAAATAGAAGCCATGCAAGCGGCTATTAAAAAAGTAGACTTACAAATGGTAGATATACAAGATAAGATTTATGAGCTAAATAATCAGATTTCAACAAAGAAAAAGGCTATTGAAACAAAACAAGTTGAACTAGATGATATGAATGCCAAAAAGGATGCACAATACGAAGATACTAAAGAACGTATGGTGCAAATGTATAAAAATAAAAGAAGTGGTTATATACAAGTAATCTTTTCATCAAATAACTTCTGGGATGCAATTAATAAAATAGAATATATTAAACGTATTTCAGATAAGGATAATCAGACACTTGATGATTATAAAGCCACTATTGCTGATATAGAGTCAGCAAAACAAATTATAGAAACTGAAAAGGCAGATTTAGAAGATATTAAAAACACACAAGTTGCCAAGAAAACTGAATTAGAAAAAGCTCGAAATAAAAAACATGATTCACTAGCAAATCTTAAAAAAGAGCAAAGTAAGATTAAATCTAAAATAGAACAAATGCAAGAAGAATCAGATGCACTTCAAGCAGAGATTAATCGTCTTGTAGCTGAAAGTGAAAGAGTAAATAGCAGCAGTAACAGTGGTAGTGGCAATTATAGTAGCGCTCATAAATATAGTGGTGGGACATTTGCTTGGCCAGTGCCAGGTTACTACAATATAAGTTCAGAATATAATCCTAGAACAAGTCCCATTTCAGGAAAAAATGAATTCCATACAGGTATTGATATTCCAGCAGGATATGGTGAAAATGTTGTAGCTGCAGCTGATGGAGTTGTCATTGTGGCAGGTTGGGTAAATGGATATGGTAATACAGTTATGATTAATCATGGCGGTGGCCTTGTGACTTTATATGGTCATAATTCATCTTTAACGGTGAGTACAGGACAAACAGTTACTAAAGGACAAACAGTAGCTAAGATTGGAAGTACAGGTTACTCAACGGGTAACCACTGTCACTTTGAAGTACGTGTCAATGGATCACATACATCGCCTTGGGAATATTTAAGCAAATAATGGATGAAATAATACTATGTAGCATATAATTGATAATAAAAACAAAAATCCTTAGGACAATAGTTTTAAGGATTTTTTGCAAGATGAATACTTTAGATAAAAAGGAGCGAGAGCAAGTGAGACATAAAAAAATAAAAGGCAAGAAAATAGTCGTCATAATGGGTATTGTAACAATACTAGCTGGTTGTAGTCTAATACAAGGTAGTGAAGGTGCTACTTTTTCTAAGCTTAAATTTTTAAGTCGTCAAATTAACAAGCTTTATATAGGGGAACTTAATCAGCAAAAATTAAATGATGGGATATATACAGGATATGTAGAAGGCCTAGAAAATCCTACAAGTTACTATTTAGATGAAATAGAATATAAGGCAAATTTAGCCTATGAAGAAGGAAAAGCTATTAGCACTGGGCTCGCATATACTTGGGGACTTGATGGCAATCATCTTGTTATTACAGATGTAGTGGCCAATTCGCCAGCAGATAAGGCAGGCATAAAAATAGGTGAGCAAATTGTTAAAGTAGATAATGTTAAGGTTATTTATTCTAATGAAGCAGCTTTAGCTAAAATATTAAGCAATGCAGAAGAAGGCAGTAGCAATACCTATATCATCCGTAAAGATGCTACTAGTAGTGAAAGAAAGATTAAACTTACTAAAGCACTTATTGAAAAGCCCAGTTTAAAATCAGATCAGATAGGTGAGATAGGTTACATTAAATTAAAAAATATTACATCAGGTACAAGTAATCAGGTTAAGGCGGCATTAGATCAGTTTAAGAAATCTGGTCAGAATAAAGTTATATTAGACATTAGAGATTTATATAGTAACAATTTAGAAGAAACATTTAAGTTGTGTGATATTTTCATGGATAAAACCTTAGCTTTTAAAATAAAAGATAAAGAAGGAAAAATGAAAGATTATTATACAACTGATGGCAAAGTGGATAATAAAGTTGTTATATTAATTAATAATAGAACAATGGGCATTATAGAAGCACTACCAATAGCAGTTAAAGGCAATATTCCTTTAGTTGGTAGTCATTCAGCGGGTTCAGGATATGTAAGTAAGTTATTCGCCTTAGATGATGGCAGTGGTCTTCGTTTAGCTACAGGTATTCTCTGTACTAAAGAAGATAAAGAAGTTAAAGAAGGCGACATTACAGCAGATAAAGAAGTCGCACAAACTAAAGAAGCTATTATTCAGTTAATGAGTAAAGGAAAAATGAGTTATGAATGTGATACACAGCTTCAAGAAGCAATGAAGCTTTTAGAGAAATTTTAATTTATGGAAAGAAATAGTGTCAATAAGGATAATAAAATATAAATAACACAAAATAACATTAGTATACTTCAGAAGAAGGAGATCTTATAGATGAAAAAGATAAGGTGTTTTCGAAGAAAGGCTATAAGTTTAATGTTCTTAATATTAGTATTTGTAACAACTACAGCATTTGTGGATAAATACTATTATGTAGATAAAAAACTACTAGCTATAGAATCAGTTATTAATAACTATTACGTAGGGGATGTAAATACTGAAAAACTTCGCGAAGGAATTTATAAAGGATTTGTAAACGGTGTAGGGGATAGGGTATATGA